>NZ_JAOECN010000001.1:0-405836 GCF_029836855.1 Pseudomonas sp. GD04058 | reverse complement strand
ACCGTGTCGCCTCACTGCGCCGAACTAGCCGATGATCGAGAAACCACGCAACATGCTTTCTCTGCCAAGTCCATGGCGTCAGCCGCTGCCAGCGTTCTGCGATCTCTGCTTGGATAATTTTTGACTGACGCAAATGACGTTCCCGCGTCGCGTGTGACCCGATCAATACCCCAGCTAAAAATGTCTCCATATCGAATGGCTTAGCCATGCCTGCCCCCAATGTAGGCGGCGACCACGTCGATTCGACCGTGCCCCAGCTCATAGCTGATTTGCCTCAGAGCCTCAAAATGAAGGCGCCGATCTATCCGAGAGCAATCACCTCCGTTGATAGGTGCGCGGTGATGGGTGATCCGTTCATATCTTTCACATGCGAACGCTGCTCGTAACTCGTGGGGGCCTTTAAGATTCTGTGCATGAAGGATGTCACGCGCCGGGCGGACGACTTCCTGCAACACGTTCAAGTAGCTTTCATTTGGCGTCATTAAGTTGCGGCTACCCAGAGGCGACACCTGCTCCGCCAATGCGAGCGCATCAAGTACATAGTCATCAACCGCAATCCAGCGTGGCGCCGAGGTGCCGGAGCGGCCACCTTTCGTACCATCTTGGATATTGATCTTGTCGAAGTTCTTAGCTTCACGGTTCAGCCGTGGCAGGTCAGCCAATATGGCCTCACGCAAGCGCATGCCGGTGGCTCGCGCCAACAGAACAATCGCGGCTGCCCGTTGTTGATGATGTCGGCAAAGCGCATCGACGATCTGCTTAACCTGTTCGCGGTCTTGGCCCTGCGGAACCGAGTGACGGACACCGCTACGCCGCATACCCAACTCCTTGCTCGGACTTGGCAATTTCACGTACTGATCACCGCGAAGCGCCGCCATGGTCCTGTTAACGCTGGAAAGCCGATTTTGTGCGGTGCTGACAGCGAGGTCACCGCGCCTAGCCATGTCACGCAGATACGCTGCGTAGTCGGCCAACACCTTTCGATCAATCTGCCGCGCGTCATTGATACCGGGCCCCTGTTCTGAGCGGCACCACTTCACGAATGACTGCCACCGATCACAATGCGCTTTGACCGTGCCGTAATGGCCACCGCCAAACATGTCTTTCAGCGCCTGTGGTCCTGCGTAGCTCAATTGCCTGCCATAACCGAAATTGCGACCATTGCGTCTGCCTACCAATGCCATGTCAGTCACCTCATCTACCGTTCTCCGATCCTCTCCCCACGTCATCCCGCCAAGAATGTTGAGTGTTATCAGGGATCAAAGGCCCCTGCGACCTGTGGGGAATGTCCACTACGCGGGACTGGCGGCTCCTTACGTCCGGGAGCAAGGGCATCTCATGATTTGGCCTCCTGAACACCGTTACCGGTGGGCGGGTGGAGGCAGCACTGGCTGACGAGACCAGCGCCTGAAGATCCTGAGCCATGTGCGAGCAGCAATGCGATGACCGGGGCATGCCTGACTGTCAGTCAGGTGCAGTCCATTCCGTGGTCTGCGGCACTATCATCTACAAGGCTGTTGCTGGTGACATCGGCGTTTGTCACGCCGATTGTCACGAGGGGGAATGCCGCAAAGCCACGTGCGATCAGGGCTGCAGCAGTGGTAGAAGTGCCCGTCTCTTTCCAGAAGAAAGAGACGGGCACAGGTTGGCGCAGTATTCGGCCAAGCGGATAGGTTGCTGCAGGGCAGCGAGGTACGGTGTATCTGGCGCACGAGCGCTATATGTGTAAGAGCATCCATCACATGGGTAGTGACCGTACGAGCTGCCGGATGCGAATCGTACTTGGGCTGAACCACCGCGGGAGCGGCGTGACCTTTAAGGTTCGGGTCACCTGGGGTGCTGTCATCGACAGCGTTTGCAACTCCCGGTCTACGCCTGTGGACAATGTTCGTCAAGCAAAGCGATTTCAGGGATTTAGCGCCTGTGGATAAAACTATCCCCCAGTGGACATCAGTGGTTTTCCACAGACGTAAGCTGTGCCAGCAGTTTTTTTCTTAGGTATGGTCCTTTCAAACGGGGCGGCTTTGCAGCCCCGTTTGAAAGGACCCGCGCGGAGGAGCTTCATGCGGTGCTGTGGGTAACTTCACAGCTAGTTGAGATGGTGGTGCGGCGGGTTACTCGGTCCTCTTGGCACTGCGAAGGCGAGTGACGTTCTCGCCCGTCTGCTTGGCAAACTCATGCGGCGTCACATGGTCCTCGCGGTTCGCCTCCAGAAACCGGCTCCACCAGGTCATGATCATCCGGCGCTCCTCGAGGAACTCGGCCTTGTGGGTATAAGCGGCCCGAACGTTGTTGCGTTCCTTGTGGCTCATCTGCCGCTCGATCGCTATCTCTGACCACAGCCCGGACTCGACCAGCGCACTGCACGCCATAGCTCGGAACCCATGACCGCAGATATCCACCTTGGTGTCGTAGCCCATCGTCCTGAGCGCGGCATTCACCGTGTTCTCGGACATCGGCTTCCACGGTTTGGCATCCCCCGCGAACACCAGCTCGAACTTGCCGGTGATCGCGTGGATCTGCTCAAGCAAGGCCACTGCCTGCGGCGATAAGGGTACAACGTGGATGTCCCCGGCCATCTTTGTACCCCTTGTGGAAAACGGCACACCATCCAGCGCCGGGCGAGTATCGGGGATTTCCCAGATGCCGCGCTTGAGGTCGAACTCGTTCCAGCGGGCGAAGCGCAGTTCACTGGAGCGCACGAACACGTGCAGCGATAGCATCACTGTGAGGCGCGTGAGCGGACGACCTTTGTAGCCGTCGATACGCGCCTGTAGCTCAGGCAACCGCGATAAGGGTAGTGCGGGTCGATGTGTAACCCGTGGCGTTTTGATCGAGCCATCGAGATCGTGAGCCGGGTTCGCCGTGATCAGTCGCAGCCGTTTGGCTTCGCGCATGATGCTTTGCAGGTAGTTCTTGATCCTGAGCGCCACGTCGATGGTGCCGCGCTTCGTCACAGCCTCCAGTGGCTGCATGAGGTCGTGGGTGTCCAACTCAACGATTGCCCTGGCACCTAACAAAGGGAATACGTGAGTCTTCAACCGGCTGAGCACAGTCTTAGCGTGGCCCGGCGCCCACTTCGGCACCATCCCGGCATACCAATCGAGCGCAACGCTTTCGAAGGTTCGGCCATTGATCACGGCTTGCACCCTGGCTTGCTGCTTGGACTGGATAGGGTCAATGCCGTTGGCGAGCTGCCGTTTGAGCTCGAAGCGCTTGTGGCGAGCGTCAGCCAGCCCGACCACTGGATAGTTGCCAAGTGAGGTCAAGCCCTCGCGGCCATCGGGTTTCACGTACCTGAGCCGCCAGCCTTTACGACCATTGGGCTTCACGAGCAGGTAAAGGCCATCGCCGTCAAAAAGCTTGTACTCACGTTCGCGAGCCTTTGCAGTGCGGCAGGCGTTGTCGGTAAGGGGAGCCGTTGTGCGAGCCATAAGGGTACTTTCCAATGTCGAATTGGTAGGTATCCTTAAAAGTACCCTTATTAGCGCTGGCTACCCTCGGAATCCGACGGAACGCCAAAACGAAAAAACCCGCCAGAAGGCGGGTTTTTCGGGGGTTCCAGAGATTTTGAAAGCTTTCTATGGAACCTTGAATGGTGCCGGCACCAGGAATCGAACCCGGGACCTACTGATTACAAGTCAGTTGCTCTACCATCTGAGCTATACCGGCAGTAGGCGCGCTATTATAGCGATCGGTTTGGTTCTGTAAACCACTTCCTCGAAATCCTGGCAGAAGCCCCGTAGATCGGGGCTTTTGGCGTTTTGGGGTGGGTGTTTCCAGTGCGGGGGGTGTTGGGTTTGGGGACCGCTTTGCGGTCCTTCGCGGGCGAGCCTCGCTCCTACCCTGGTTTGAGGTGGTTGTGGAGGTTGGGCTCGGGGCAAGCGGGTTGCTGGTTTGGCGGGGTCTTGGTGGGGGATTCGGCATTGCAGTCGCTGGCAAGCCAGCCCCCTCAGGGAACGCGCCAGCTTTTGGACATTGAGCAAGACAGTTGCTCCCACAGTGTCCGCGTCGGGCTTGGAACTGTGCTTTGCGCGACACCGCAGCCTGCGCTGGGTGACCTCCCGCCCAACCCGATCTGAATAACCACCGCCTAATTCGCTTTAACGCTTATGCACAAACCACATCAACTCCTGGCTTTCCATGCAGCTGCGCTACCTCGCCGCATTGACGCCGGCGCAAACGGCTGTTTTCTCAGGCGTTTGGCGGGATCGGAAAAATCGTGCAATTCAGGATGGTGCTTAAACACGGCGCGCTATCAAGCGGAAACCGAGAAGTTGCTCACAGACTTATCCACAGGTTGTTCGGCCAGCAGCATGAGGTTGCGGGGGGTGAGCGAGTGTGGGCAGAAGGTGCCAAGCCGGACGTTGTAACCCTGTTCGTGCAGGTAGAGCGCACGATCGAGCACCAGCCATAGTTCCAGCGGGCGGCGGAAGAGGTTGCGCACCAGTTCCAGGTTGCGGACCTGGGCCAGGCGTTGCCAGCCGGCAGCTTCGAGTGCGGGCCAGTCGGTCCCCTCTTTTATGGAAATGCCCTTGAGCGCGGCGAGGTGCTGGCAGTACTCGGCGAAGGGCTTCTGCAGCCAGGCACTGGGCAGCGAGGGTGTGGGGAGGTAGTCGTCACTGTTGCGCAATTGCCGTTGCAGCAGGTCGAAGCCGAGGCGCCAGGCCATCGATTGATCACGCTGGCGGCGGACGCGGTTGCCCGCGGTGACGGTTTCGCTGAGCGGCAGGCCGAGGTCGTCGAGGTCCAGTTGCAAGGTCGAAGCGCGAGCGGCTGTGGATAACGCTTGGTAGTGCGGGCCCGCGGTGCGGTTGTAGCAGCAGGGGGCGATGGCCAGTTGTGCGCAGCCCTTGGCTGCGGCGAGCTGGATCAGGCGGACGTGGAGGTCGCCGCACGCGTGCAAGGCCACCGGTGTGTGGGCGGCTGTGATCTGCTCGGCGGTGCTGGGAGCCATTACGTCCTGCAAACGGTGCTCGACCGCGAGGTGGTGGTGCTGGCTGAGTTGTTCTCCGGCGGCAACCAGGGCCGGATCGTATTCGAGGCAGGTCAGCTGTTGCCCGGAGCCCAGCAGGCGGCGGCCGAGGTGGCCTTTGCCGGAACACCAGTCCAGCCAGTGCCCAGCACGCCGGGCAAAGTCGATGTGGGCAGCAAAGGCTTCGATCTGCTGCCATTTGCGGCCAGGGACATCGACATTCAGGCGCGGGTTGGCTGGCGGCAAGGGAACTGTGGATAAGTCATCCAGTGCCGCCAGCTCGCGGGCGCGGGCGGCCAGTTGTGGATAAGGTGCCGGGGCCGGGACGCTGCAAGGGTCGTTGTGGGCGGATTCGGCGTGGTCCAGGGATTGGTTGCGCAGCCAGTCGGACAGGTCCGGGTGATCGATCTCCCAGGGGAGTTGCAGGCTGGTGAAGGGGCGCGGGTGCCAGAGATTGCGGTGTTCCCGGAGGAATTGGTCCAGGGCCTGGAAGCGGGGGAGGAGTTGGGTGTTTTCCAGGTAGGGCATGGGACTGAGGCCAGGAGCTGATGGGTGTGGGGAAGTTTAGGGCCTTATCGCTGGCAAGCCAGCTCCCACAGGGGGCCAGGGTTTTTTGAAGAGGTGTACGGGGCAGGCACGGCCAATCGCGGGTGAACCCGCTCCTACAATTGGGGGAGCGGGGACCTTGATATCAGCGACCGTGCGCGGCATCCACGCGCAGCCAGCGCTCCAGCAGCTTGAACGCCTGCACCAGGACGAACGAGATCACCAGGTAGAACACCCCTGCCGCGAAGAAGATCTCCACCGGCATGTAGGTCCGGGCGATGATCGTGCGGGCCATGCCGGTGATGTCCAGCAAGGTGACGGTGCTGGCCAAGGCGCTGGCCTTGAGCATCAGAATCACTTCGTTGCTGTACGCCGGCAGGCCGATGCGCGCGGCGCGCGGCAGGAGGATGTGGATCATCGCGGTGGCCCGGGACATGCCCAGCGCCCGCGCCGCTTCGATCTCGCCCCGCGGGATGGCCTGCAGCGAGCCGCGCAGGATCTCGGCGATGTAGGCGGCGGTGTGCAAGGTCATGGTCAGTGCGGTACACCAGAACGGGTCACGCAGGTAGGGCCACAGCGAGCTGCTGCGCACCGCGTCGAACTGCGCCAGGCCGTAGTAGACCAGGAACAGCTGCACCAGCAATGGCGTACCGCGGAAGAAGAAGATGTAGCCATACGGCAGCGCCCGCACGTACCAGCGCTGCGAGGAGCGGGCGATACCCAGCGGGATGGCGACGATCAGGCCGAGGATGACCGCGATGGCCAGCAGTTCCAGGGTCAGCGTGGCGCCCTGGGCCAGACGCGGCAGCCATTTGATGATGACGTCCCAATTCATGAGTTGGCCCTCGCAAAGCCGCGCCCGGCACGTTTTTCCAGGAAGTGCATGCCGGTCATTGCAACGATGGTCAGCCCCAGGTAGATAAAGGCGGCAACCGCGTAGAAGGTGAAGGGTTCCTTGGTGGTGGTCACGCCGTTCTGCGCCTGGCGCATGATTTCTTCCAGGCCGATCACCGACACCAGCGCGGTGTCCTTCATCAGGATCATGAACAGGTTGCCCAGGCCGGGCAGGGCGATACGCCACATCTGCGGGAGGACCAGACGCGAGAAGATCCGGCCCTTGGACAGGCCCAGGGCCATGCCGGCTTCACGGTGCCCTTTGGGAATGGCGAGCAGCGCGCCGCGGAACACTTCCGTGGCATAGGCGCCGAAGCACAGGCCGAGGGCGATGACGCCGGCGGCGAAGGCGCTGAGTTCCAGGCCGGGAACGCCGATCAGGTCGCCCAGCTTGCTCATCAGGGTGACCGAACCGAAATAGATGAAGAGTACCCAGAGCAGTTCCGGCACGCCGCGAACGATGGTCGAGTAGGTGCCGCCGATCCAGCGCAGCGCTTTGAACGGCGAAGTCTTGGCCAGGGCGCCAAGCAGGCCGAGCAACAGGCCCAGGCAAAGTGCCGCGAGCGCCAGCTTGACGGTCATCAGCGTGCCAGCGGCCAGCGCCGGACCGAATCCGTGTAGATCAATATTCATGGGCAGGCAGGTTCAAGAGACCAGCACCGCGCAAGGCGATGCCGGTCGGGGCGGATCAATAGATATCGAACGGGAAGTACTTGTCGTTGATCTTCTTGTAGGTGCCGTCGGCGATGATTTCCTTCAGCGCGGCGTTCAGCTTGTCCTTCAGCGGATCACCCTTGCGTACGGCGATGCCGATCTGGTCGCTTTCCACCACGGGCTCGCCCTTGAACTCGTAGTTCTTGCCGGCCTCGGATTTCAGCCAGTCATAGTTCACGTACTTGTCCGCCAGCAGCGCGTCGACGCGGCCGGAGGTCAGGTCGAGGTAGGCGTTTTCCTGGGTGTCGTACAGCTTCACATCCACATCGCTGCCGTAGGTGTCTTCCAGCCAGGTGGCGGACAGGGTGGCGCGCTGGGTGCCGATGACCTTGCCCTTGAGCGAGGCCTTGTCGGTCTTGAAGTCAACGTTCTTCGGCGCGATGAACTGCAGCTTGTTGGAGTAGTAGCGGTCGGTGAAATCGACGGCCTTCTGGCGCTCTTCGGTGATCGACAGCGAGGAGACGATGAAGTCGAACTTCTTGGCGTTCAGGGCCGGGATGATGCCGTCCCAGTCGGAAGTGACCACCTCGCACTCGACCTTCATCTTGGCGCACAGGGCGTCGCCGATGTCCTTGTCGAAGCCGACCACCTGGCCGCTGGCGTCCTTGCTGTTGAATGGAGGGTAAGCGGCTTCGATACCCATCCGCAGTTTTTCCGCGGCCATGGCATTGGCCGAGAACACCAGCGTGGCGGCAGCGGCCAGGAGGTACTTCTTGTAGTTCTGCATGCGTGTTGCTCCGTTAGCGGTTGCTGGACATGAATTGCTTACAACGCGCCGAGGTCGGGTTTTCGAAAACCTGCTGCGGCGATCCTTGCTCTTCGATGAGGCCTTGATGAAGGAACACGACTTCGCTCGAGACTTGCCGGGCGAAGTTCATCTCGTGGGTCACCAGCAGCATGGTCCGGCCTTCGTCGGCCAGGGCGCGGATGACGCTGAGGACTTCCTGGACCATTTCCGGATCCAGCGCGGAGGTCGGTTCATCGAACAGGATGACCTTGGGTTTCATCGCCAGGGTCCGGGCGATGGCGGCGCGCTGCTGCTGCCCGCCGGAAAGCTCGGTGGGGTAGCTGTGGCGCTTGTTATGGATGCCGACCTTGTCCAGCAGCGCTTCGGCGTGCTCGATGGCTTCGGCCTTGCTCTGCCCCAGGACGCGGCGCGGCGCCTCGATGATGTTGTCGAGGATGCTCATGTGCGGCCAGAGGTTGAAGTTCTGGAAGACGAAGCCGATCTCGCTGCGCAGGCGGTTGATCTGCCTGTTGTCGGCGGCGATCAGCTCGCCGTTGCGCGCCGCCTTGAGCTTGAGGGTTTCGCCGGCGACGAGGATTTCGCCCTGGTGCGGGTTTTCCAGGAGGTTGATGCAACGCAGCAGGGTCGATTTGCCGGAACCGGAGGAGCCGAGGATGGAAATCACGTCGCCGTCACGGGCGGTAAGGGAGATGCCCTTGAGAATTTCCTGCTCGCCGTAGCGCTTGTGCAGGTTGCGGATTTCCAGCGCGGGCGTGGCCTGGGCCATGTGCGGTCCTCATATGTTCTGTGCGTTCTGCTGTTGGCGGCCGTCCTGGCGAGGCGCAACGCTAGCATAGCGCTCGGATCGCAGCCAAGAAGGGCGAGCAGGGTGGGCGGCCGGGGCAAGGGCGGGTGTCGCATCGTTGCAGTGGAATGTCGCGTCGCGGTCCGCCGGTTCCGTTCTACGGGCCGGAGCCAGGATGAAAAAAGGCGCGATGGTGCCAGTTTTGACCGCTGGAGGAAAGGCGTATTTGGTCGCGGTGCATTTCGGTGGCGCCTTCGGCGCGTCGTGATGGTTAAGTGGGTTGCACCTTTTTGATCCCTAAAGTTGCACAAGGTGTTACCCGCTCCCGGTTATGGAGCACCCAGTTCTAATTGTAAGTGGGTATTTCAGTAATCCGGCAAAGTCTGGCAAGTTTGGCGACCTTTCGGCCAATGGCTGGCGGAAAGCGCCGCAGGCCCCGTCTGTCGTGGTTTCAAGGTGTTGCGCACATGAGCGGTCATCGATCTGGCCCGCTTATTGCCATCCACCTGTCACGGGACGCGGGTGCCTCAAAAGGGCATGCGGCTCCAATCGCGGGACGATCTCCCATTCTTTGCATAGGTAGTTTTATGAGCGGTAAGCACAATTCCAATGACCTCGCTCAGGGGCTCAAGCAACGGCATGTAACCATGCTGTCCATCGCAGGCGTGATCGGCGCCGGTCTGTTCGTCGGCTCCGGCCATGCCATCGCCGCCGCCGGCCCGGCCGTGCTGCTGGCCTACGCCGCTGCGGGTACGCTGGTGGTACTGGTGATGCGCATGCTCGGCGAAATGGCCGTGGCCTCGCCGGACACCGGTTCCTTCTCCACCTACGCCGACCGTGCCATCGGGCACTGGGCCGGTTTCACCATCGGCTGGCTGTACTGGTGGTTCTGGGTGCTGGTCATCCCGCTGGAGGCCAACGCCGCCGCGACCATCCTCAACGCCTGGTTCCCCGACGTGGCGATCTGGGTCTTCACCCTGGTCATTACCCTGCTGCTGACCGCGACCAACCTGTTCAGCGTGAAGAACTACGGTGAGTTCGAGTTCTGGTTCGCCCTGCTGAAGGTCGTGGCGATCATCGGCTTCATCATTCTTGGCCTGGCCGCCATCTTCGGGTTCATGCCGAACAGCCAGGTCAGCGGTGTCAGCCATCTGTTCGACACCCAGGGCTTCATGCCCAACGGCCTCGGCGCGGTGCTCGGTGCCATGCTGACCACCATGTTCTCCTTCATGGGTACCGAGATCGTCACCATCGCTGCCGCCGAATCGAAGGATCCGGGCAAGCAGATCAGCAAGGCGACCAACTCGGTGATCTGGCGGATCTTCCTGTTCTACCTCGTGTCGATCTTCATCGTCGTTGCGCTGGTGCCGTGGAATGCCGGCGAGCTGGCGGAAGTCGGTTCATACCAGACCGTGCTGCAACTGATGGGCATCCCCCACGCCAAGCTGATCGTCGATATCGTCGTGCTGATCGCCGTAACCAGTTGCCTCAACTCGGCGCTGTACACCTCGTCGCGAATGCTGTTCTCGCTGAGCAAGCGCGGTGACGCCCCGGCGGTCGCCCAGCGCACCAACGCCAGCGGCACGCCGCACTGGGCGGTGCTGCTGTCTACCGCGGCAGCGTTCCTGACCGTATTCGCCAACTATGTGGCGCCGGCCCAGGTGTTCGAGTTCCTGCTGGCCAGCTCGGGGGCGATCGCCCTGCTGGTGTACCTGGTGATCGCCGTGTCGCAACTGCGCATGCGCCGCCAGCGTATGGCGCGGGGCGAGAAGATCGCCTTCAAGATGTGGGCCTTCCCGGTGCTGACCTGGGTGACCATCTTCTTCATCGTCGGCGTGTTGACGCTGATGCTGATCCGTCCTGACCATCGCGCCGAGGTGATCTCCACCGGGCTGCTGAGCATTGCCGTGGTGGCTGCCGGGCTGCTGGTGGCGCGCAAGCGCAAGGCGGAGAAGGGTGGAAGCCTGGTGATGGATAACTGAGCATCCAGAGCATCTCGCCGACCCTGTGGGAGCTGGCAAGCCAGCTCCCACAGGGTTTTTTGTTGTCTGCCAAGGCAGGGTGAGTCAGGCGAATTTCTTCTGTTTGGACACCATCTCCGAGGCTGCCACATAGGCGTCCTGGAACTCCTCGCTTTCCAGCCAGGCCATCGCCTCGGCTTCCTCGGTGCCGTCCAGCCATTTGCGATAGGCGCAGAAGACCATGCAGATGTAGTCGGTGGCGTGGTCTTCGCTGTGGCCCTTGAGCACAAGGGTCAGCAGCGGATCGACCATGAACACGGCGATCATCGCTTCCAGGCTGGTTTCCTGGGCCGTCTTCATTTTCTCGAACATCGTGTTGTAGCTGCCCGAGTTCATGGCCTTGTCGAACACCTGCTGGACGCTGGTGCTGGAAGCCTCTCCGCTGCTCTTGACCGCCTGGCCGCTGCGCACCATGCGGTTTTCGCGGGCCTTGGCGGCGGCGCGCTTGGCGCGTTTCTGTTGCTTGGTGTTCGAGGCCATCGGGGGTTCCTTGGTGCGAAGTCAGTCAAAGACGCGTATTGAAACGCAGTTGACCAGGAAACCCAAGCCGGGGAGAGGGCCGCCAGCTCGACGGGCGACAGGCAGTCACCCGGCCGAACCGGCGTGAGGTTCTGTCAGCGCGGCAGCGTCAGGGCGCTGACCCGGCCACGCAGCTCCACTTCGTCCTCGTCACGCAGGTCTTCCTCGATTTCCCGCGAAGCGCGGCCCACCAGCAGCGGGTCGGGTTCGTGGGCGACGCGGAAATCCTTGCCCGGGTAATCGAGGGCGTTGAGGAAGTGGCGGATGCAGTTGATCCGCGCGCGCTTCTTGTCGTCCGACTTGATCACCGTCCACGGCGCATCGGCAGTGTCTGTGTGGAAGAACATGGCTTCCTTGGCCGCGGTGTACTCGCCCCACTTGTCCAGCGACTTGATGTCGATGGGCGAGAGTTTCCAGTGCTTGAGCGGGTCGTCGCGGCGCGAGATGAAGCGGCGCAGCTGTTCCTCGCGGTTCACCGAGAACCAGTACTTGAACAGCAGGATCCCGCTGTTGCACAGCATGCGCTCCAGTTCCGGGGCCTGGCGCATGAATTCCAGGTATTGCAGCGGCGAGCAGAAATCCATGACCCGCTCGACGCCGGCGCGGTTGTACCAGGAGCGGTCGAAGAAGACCATTTCGCCCGCCGTAGGCAGGTGCTGGATATAGCGCTGGAAATACCACTGGCCCTTTTCCTGCTCCGAGGGCTTTTCCAGGGCGACGATCCGCGCGCCACGCGGGTTGAGGTGCTCCATGAAGCGCTTGATGGTGCCGCCCTTGCCTGCCGCGTCGCGGCCCTCGAAGAGGATGACCACGCGCTGGCCGGTTTCCTTCACCCAGTTCTGCACCTTCAGCAGCTCGATCTGCAGCGCGTGCTTGGCCTTGTCGTACTCGGCGCGGCGCATGCGGGTGCTGTAGGGGTAGTTGTGCGGCAGCTTCGCCGACGAGCTGTCTTCGCTGGTGCCGTGGGGTGCGTGGGCGATTTCGAGGGCGGTGGGGCTGTCGGCGATTGCACCGGTCTCGACGATCGGCGCGGGCTTGCGTGGGCGACGGTGCGGGCGGGTAGCGGTTGGCGGAGGCGTAACGTGATGCGGGATTACCCCGGGCTCTGGGAGCGGCAGGACGGGGGTTTCTTCACTCATGGGGAGGGCCTTCTGTTCCTTCGAATGTCCAGCTCCACAACTTACACAGATCGAGTGATGGCGTATTGATGGTGGTCAATGCGCAAGGCCCTTGTGGGAGCGGGTTCACCCGCGATGACGTAAGTGGATTCGCCGACGCCATCGCGGGTGAACCCGCTCCCACAGGGTACGCGTCGTGCTTTGGAACTGTTCTCTACGCGACAGCGCAGCCTGAAGGCTGGGCGGACGCCCACAAGGGCCGTGAAGTAGTTTTTTCCCGGGCAAAACAAAAAGCCCCTGAATCTTTCGATTCAGGGGCTTTGCGTTGTCTTGGTGCCCAGAGACGGAGTCGAACCGCCGACACGAGGATTTTCAATCCTCTGCTCTACCGACTGAGCTATCTGGGCAACGGGGCGCATTAAAAGCGTTTTTCAGGATTGCGTCAACAACAATTTCAAAATTTTTTTAATTAATACCGACGCTTACGGTTTTCGGGGGTCACTGGGCAGGTGGAACGTAGCCTTCGGCCTTTTCGAATTCCTCGCCGGAGAAGAACTTGTCCATTTCGCCCTGGATGAACTTGCGGTCCTCGGCGTTCATCATGTTCAGGCGCTTCTCGTTGATGAGCATGGTCTGCTCCTTCTGCCAGTCGGCCCAGGCCTTCTGCGAGATGTGCTCGTAGATGTCGAGGCCCTTTGGCCCCGGATAGGGCGGACGCTCAAGGCCAGGCAGTTGTTCTTTGTACTTGCGGCACATAACGGTGCGGGTCATCGCGAGTCTCCTGCAATCAATTCGTCGGCCGCGCGTTTGAGCAGCTTCTTCACCGGGGCGGCGAGCCCCAGGCGCGGCGGGGTGGCGAGGTTATACCAGAGCCAGTCGGCCTCGGCCACGTGGTCGCCGTGCTGGCCGACGCGCACCAGCCACGGCTCGATGGCCAGCTGGAAATGGCTGAAGGTGTGGGTCAGGCCCGTCAGTTCGCGGCGGGTCTCGATGTTCAGGCGGTGCTGGTCGGCGAGGTGTTCCAGGTCGTCCAGGTCGTCCAGTTCCGGCAGGCTCCACAACCCGCCCCAGAGGCCGCTGGAAGGGCGCCGATAAAGCAGGATGGCGCCTTCGTCATTGGCCAGCAGCGGCATCAGCGTGCGTTTCTGTGGCAGGGCCTTGCGCGGCTTGGGCAGCGGGTAGCGCGTCTCCTGGCCGAGCATGTGGGCCTCGCAACCACGCTTCAGCGGACACAGCAGGCAACTGGGCTTGCTGCGGGTGCAGAGGGTGGCGCCGAGATCCATCATCGCCTGGGTGTAGTCGTTGACCCGCTGGTGCGGTGTGAAGCGCTCGGCGCTTGCCCACAGCGCCTTCGCCACCTTGGGCTCGCCGGGATAGCCTTCCTGCGCGGTATAGCGCGCCAGGACGCGCTTGACGTTGCCGTCGAGGATCGGCGCGCGCAGGCCCATGCTGATGCTGGCGATAGCGCCGGCGGTGGACAGGCCGATACCGGGCAGATCGGTGAGCTTTTCGACGTCGCGGGGGAATTCGCCACCGTACTGTTCGACGACGATCCTGGCGGCCTTCTGCAGATTGCGCGCGCGGGTGTAGTAGCCGAGCCCGGTCCACAGGTGCAGCACTTCGTCTTCAGGCGCCGCGGCCAGGGCCTGGACATCCGGCAGGGCGTCCATGAAGCGTCCGAAGTAATTGAGCACGGTGCTGACCTGGGTCTGCTGCAGCATGATCTCGGAGACCCACACCCGGTAGGGCGTGATGCCCTGTTGCCAGGGCAGGTCGTGGCGGCCGTGGCGGTCGAACCAGTCGAGTACCGCGGTGGAAAACTGCTCGGGGGTCATCGTTTGAACAGGCCCTTCAGTGCGTCCTTCAGCTCGGGACTCACCTTGTCGCCCAGCTTCTCTTCGAGTTTTTCGTTGATGCGGTTGCCCAGCGCCTGGCCGGCCAGCTTGCCGACGCCGTCCTTGTCGATGCGGCAGGCGCGTGCGCCCAGTTCCAGCGGCCCGCGGCAGCGCAGCGGGAACTCCAGGCCGACGTAGCGCTGGTTGACCTGGCAGGCCGGGTCCGGCATTTCGCGGGTGTCGCCTTCGACGATGACGCCGACGCGGTAGTCCATGCCCAGCACGCGCAGGTCGATGTCGCCATTGCCGTTGACGGTCAGGCCAGGGATGCGCGCCCTCAGGTCGGGGTTGCTGGCCACGCCGTTGCTCAGCACCAGGCTGCCTTTCAGTTCTTCGAACGGCGTGTCCTTGCCCCGTGGCTCGCCGCTCAGGGTCTTGCGGTTGAGGGTGGCGATGCCCTGGCACAGTTGTTGTTCGAGGTTGGCGTTGACCAGCACGCCGTTGTTGATAACGAAGCTGGCCTTGCCGTTGAGGGTATCGACCAGGGCTTTCTGGCTGTTGCCGGTGGCGGTCAGGTCGCTGTCCAGAGTGAGCAGGCCCTTCACCGGCGGGGTGTTGCCGTCGTGCTTGATGAAATGCTCGACCGGCACCCGGTTGATCTTCGCGGTGAGGCCGAGCTGCGGCACGGCCGGGCGTACGTCGAGGGTGCCACGGCTATCGAAGGTGCCGTTGTAAAGGCCGCCACGCAGGGCTTGCAGGGTAATCAGGCCACCCTGGCCGCTGGCCTTGAGCTCGGCGTTCTGGATCGGCAACTGGTCCAGGGTGAGCACGCCGAAACTCAGGTCGGCTTGCAGGTCGAGGGCGCGCAGGCGGTCCACCGGCAACAGCTTGTCGTTGCTCCAGGCGACCTGGGTCGGTGCGTCGGGCAGCGGCGAGGTACCCGGCCCGGCGACGGCGCTGGCTTCCGTGCTCTGAACCTCGGCCTTGCGTGCAGCATTGGCGTTCTTCGCGTCGTCGCTTTTGGCCAGCAGGTAGCGGTCGGCATCGAACCTGTCGTTCTTCAACTGGATGCGCAGCGCCTGTTTGGCGAAGTCTTCCACCGCGAGGCGACCGGTGAAGGTGCTGTCGTCCAGCTTCAGCGCCAGGTCTTCCAGGGCGAGGCTGTTCTTCGTGCCTTCGATGCGGCCGACCAGTTCGACGCCGGTGAGGGTGGTCGGGTCCTTCATCGGCGGCAGGACGACGCCAACGCTGTCGAGGAACTTGCGCAGGTCGAACTGGGCGACGGAGATACCGCCGCTGACCTTCGGCTCGCTGTTCAGGTCACGCACGTGCAGCTCGCCGAGGGCACGCAACTGGTTGGCCGAAAGCTTCAGGCCGTTCCATTCGGCGACATTGGCCGCCAGGTCGGCGAGCAATTGGCCCTGGGCCGAGAACGTCATGCTTTTCTGTTGCAGCGGCTCGCCGGAGAGTTCGCCGTGCAGCTTCATATCTTCCAGTTGATAGCGGCGCAGTGCGCGGTCGAAGCGGGCTTCGCCGGCCAGCTCGATGCGCGCGCGCAGCACGGGTTGGCCGGAACCGAGGAAGGCGGTGAGTTTCAGCGGGATATTCACGCCGTCGTGCACGGCTTCGGTGCTCAACTGGATGCTCTCGGCACTGAAGCTCTGGCCACTGCGCACGTCGTTGTACTGCACCCGGGCGTTGTTGACGGTGAGGCTGTCGATATCCAGCTTGAGCGGGCGCTCGCTGGCGGCCGGCTTGCTTTCGCCCTCGGCCGGCGCAGTGGTGGCCGGCGCGGTTTCGCCGGTGCTGCCGGCCGGGGCCTTGGTTGGCAACGGCTTGCCGATGTCTTCCCAGTTGCCGTGGCCGCTTTCGTCACGGACCAGGTTCAGGTTCAGGCCTTCGACCCGCACATCGCTCATCTGCACTTCACGGCGCAGCAGCGGCAGCACGCGCACCGACAGGCCGAGCATCTGCAGGTCGGCGATCGGCTCGGCCGGCTTGTTCAACGTGGCAATGCTCGCCTCGTGCAACTCCAGGCCTAGCCAGGGGAACAGGCTCCAGCCGATATCGCCGTTCAGGGTCAGCTCGACATGAGCCTTGTCGCGAGCCAGTTGGCGGATCTCGTCTTTATAGTCGTTGGGATCGAAGAGGTGGGTCAGGGCGAAGCCGCCGGCCACCACGATCAGCAACAGCCCGAGAACCACCAGCCCCAGGATTTTGCCGAACGCTTTCATGGGCGGGTCCTTTGAAGTCGATGTCTGAAAAGTCAGCCGCAGAGTATAGCCTTGCGGCCTTCGCCACTGCGATTGCCGTGAATGGCCGGTTTGACACTCCCGCACCGTGCGGTTCCACGGAAAAAAGTCTCAGTTACAGCAAAAACCATGATGTCAGATTGGTTTTTGTTAGCTAGCTAAATGCTACTCTTGCAGCCGTTCCCGGGTCTTGCTGCGACGGATTGTCGCGACAGGGCCGGCTGCCCGAAAAAACGACTCGTTGCCTGCGTGCGCCAAAGTCGGGGGTCGTCGGTTTCGGCCTGCGGGGGCTACCTATCTACGAGGGAAACAATAATGAGCACCATCACCGCGGGAGCCGTCGCCAGTGCGCCTGGTTTCCTGTCCAAGGAGCGCATCGTCGCTCGACCCGGTTTCAACCGCTGGCTGGTACCCCCGGCCGCGCTCGCCATCCACCTGTGCATCGGCATGGCCTACGGCTTCTCGGTGTTCTGGCTGCCGCTGTCGAAGGCGATCGGCATTACCGCTCCGGTGGCCTGCGCCCCGGACATGGGCTTCTTCGCCCAGATGGTCTCTTCGACCTGCGACTGGCCGATTTCCATGCTCGGCTGGATCTACACCCTGTTCTTCATCTTCCTCGGCTGCTCGGCGGCTATCTGGGGCGGCTGGCTGGAACACGCCGGGCCGCGCAAGGCTGGTGTGGTCTCGGCACTGTGCTGGTGCGGTGGCCTGCTGATTTCCGCGCTGGGCGTGTATACCCACCAGATCTGGCTGATGTGGCTGGGCTCGGGGGTGATCGGTGGTATCGGCCTGGGCCTGGGCTATATCTCGCCGGTATCGACCCTGATCAAGTGGTTCCCGGACAAGCGCGGCATGGCCACCGGCATGGCGATCATGGGCTTCGGTGGTGGTGCGATGGTCGGTGCACCATTGGCCGCAGCGCTGATGAATCACTTCGCCAGCCCTGAAGGCGTCGGCGTGTGGCAGAGCTTCGTGGTGATGGCGGTGATCTACTTCATCTTCATGATCGGCGGCGCATTGTCGTACCGCGTTCCGCCGACCGGCTGGAAGCCCGAAGGCTGGACTGCTCCGGCGAAGAAGGCCAGCAACTCGATGATCACCCACCGTCACGTGCACGTCAGCGTGGCCTGGAAGACCCCGCAGTTCGCCCTGATCTGGCTGGTCCTGTGCCTGAACGTGTCCGCTGGTATCGGTATCCTCGGCATGGCGTCGCCACTGCTGCAGGAAGTGTTCGCCGGCAAGCTGCTGGGCAACAACCTGACCTTCAGCGAACTGGACGCCGGGCAACTGGCGCAGATCGCCGCGATCGCCGCCGGCTTCACCGGCCTGCTCAGCCTGTTCAACATCGGCGGGCGCTTCTTCTGGGCGTCGTTCTCCGACTACATCGGGCGCAAGAACACCTACTTCGCCTTCTTCGCACTGGGCTTCGCCCTGTATGCGCTGGTGCCGAACATGGGCCACCTGGGCAACATCGCCCTGTTCGTGGCGGCGTTCTGCATCATCCTGTCGATGTACGGCGGTGGTTTCGCCACCGTGCCGGCCTACCTGGCGGACCTGTTCGGCACGCAGATGGTCGGCGCGATCCATGGTCGCCTGCTGACGGCCTGGGCTGCGGCGGGTGTGCTCGGCCCGGTGCTGGTCAACTACCTGCGCGAGTACCAGCTGAGCATCGGCGTGGAGCGGGCTGCGGCCTACGACATCACCTTGTACATCCTCGCCGGCCTGCTGGTGCTGGGCTTTATCTGCAACGCGATGGTGCGTCCGGTGGCCGACAAGTACTTCATGACCGAAGAACAACTGGCCGCCGAGCAGGCGCTGGGGCATGACAAGGGCGCCGACAACACCACCGTGCTGGAGTGGAAAGCTGCCGACGGCACCCTGCCACTGGTGATCGCGGCCTGGCTGGCCGTGGGCATTCCGCTGGCCTGGGGTGTGTGGGCGACGCTGCAGAAGACGGCCGTTCTGTTCCACTGATTCGGGGGTTTGGGTCGCTCTTGCGGCCCAATCGCTGGCAAGCCAGCTCCCACAGGGTCCCTGTGGGAGCTGGCTTGCCAGCGATTGGGCCCCCGAATTCCCCATCAGCCCGAAAATCGGGCGCAAAACCCCAACACCACACGTCATCTTCGTTTCAAGATGCGACGTTCTGCGCCTATAATGACCGCCTTTTTCGCCCAATGATTTGCGGAGCTGGTGATGGTCGAACGTAAGGCGTCCGTCGAGCGCAATACTCTGGAAACCCAGATCAAAGCCTCGATCAACCTGGATGGCACTGGCAAGGCCCGATTCGATATCGGCGTGCCTTTCCTGGAGCACATGCTGGATCAGATTTCCCGTCATGGATTGATCGATCTGGACATCGAGTGCAAGGGCGACCTGCATATCGACGACCACCATACCGTCGAAGACGTCGGTATCACCCTGGGCCAGGCGTTCAGCCAGGCCATCGGCGACAAGAAAGGCATCCGTCGCTACGGCCACGCCTACGTGCCGCTGGACGAAGCGCTGTCGCGGGTGGTGATCGATTTCTCCGGCCGTCCCGGCCTGCAGATGCACGTGCCCTACACCCGCGCCACCGTGGGCGGTTTCGATGTGGACCTGTTCCAGGAGTTCTTCCAGGGCTTCGTCAACCACGCCAACGTCACGCTGCATATCGACAACCTGCGCGGGCATAACACCCACCACCAGATCGAGACCGTGTTCAAGGCCTTCGGTCGCGCGCTGCGCATGGCTGTCGAGCTGGACGAGCGGATGGCCGGGCAGATGCCTTCCACCAAGGGATGCCTGTAATGCAGACCGTCGCCGTTATCGACTATGGCATGGGCAACCTGCACTCGGTGGCCAAGGCCCTGGAGCACGTCGGCGCCGGCAAGGTGCTGATCACCAGCGATGCTGCGGTAATCCGTGAAGCCGACCGGGTGGTCTTCCCTGGTGTCGGCGCGATTCGCGACTGCATGGCCGAGATCCGCCGCCTGGGCTTCGACAGCCTGGTCAAGGAAGTCAGCCAGGACCGCCCGTTCCTCGGTATCTGCGTCGGCATGCAGGCCCTGCTGGACCACAGCGAGGAGAACGACGGTGTCGACTGCATCGGCATGTTCCCCGGCCAGGTGCGTCTGTTCGGCAAGGACCTGCATGAAGACGGCGAGCACCTGAAGGTGCCGCACATGGGCTGGAACGAGGTCAGCCAGGTGATCGATCACCCGCTCTGGCACGATATCCCGGACCGCGCGCGCTTCTACTTCGTGCACAGCTACTACATCGAGTCCGGCAAGCCGTCCCAGGTGGTCGGTCGCGGTCACTATGGCGTCGATTTCGCTGCGGTACTGGCCGAAGGCTCGCGCTTCGCCACCCAGTTCCACCCGGAAAAGAGCCACACCCACGGCCTGCAACTGTTGCAGAACTTCGCCGCCTGGGATGGACGCTGGTAATGAACCGCTCGCGCAGCAAGACCCCGGCCATCACCCTCGCGCCCGAACAGGAGCGCGAGGCGCTGGACACCCTCAAGCGCTTCCTCGAAGACCGTTTCGAGCTGCAACTGGGCTCGTTCGAAGTGGCCGAGGTGCTCGAGCTGTTCGCCAGGGATATTGCGCCGCACTACTACAACCGGGCGATCTTCGATGTTCAGACGCAGCTCAAGGAGCGCTTCGAGAGCATTGAAGTCGACCTGTGGGCGCTCGAGAAGAACTGACTTCCCGGGCTCACCGTTTACCGATTAGACAGGTTTTCCAGATGCTGATTATCCCCGCTATCGATCTCAAGGACGGTGCCTGCGTACGTCTGCGCCAGGGCCGCATGGAAGATTCCACCGTATTCTCCGACGACCCGGTGAGCATGGCCGCCAAATGGGTTGAAGGTGGCTGCCGTCGTCTGCATCTGGTCGACCTGAACGGCGCCTTCGAAGGCCAGCCGGTCAACGGCGAGGTGGTCACCGCCATCGCCAGGCGCTACCCGGAGCTGCCGATCCAGATCGGCGGCGGCATCCGCTCGCTGGAAACCATCGAACACTACGTAAAGGCCGGCGTCAGCTACGTGATCATCGGCACCAAGGCGGTCAAGCAGCCTGAATTCGTCGCCGAGGCGTGCAAGGCCTTCCCGGGCAAGGTCATCGTCGGCCTGGATGCCAAGGACGGCTTCGTCGCCACCGACGGCTGGGCCGAGGTCAGCTCGGTGCAGGTCATCGACCTGGCCAGGCGCTTCGAGGCCGACGGCGTCTCGGCGATCGTCTACACCGACATCGCCAAGGACGGCATGATGCAGGGCTGCAACGTGCCCTTCACCAAGGCCCTGGCCGAAGCCACGAAGATCCCGGTGATCGCCTCCGGCGGCATCCACAACCTGGGCGACATCAAGGCCCTGCTGGACGCCAGGGCACCGGGCATCATCGGCGCCATCACCGGTCGTGCCATCTACGAAGGCACCCTTGACGTCGCCGAGGCCCAGGCCTTCTGCGACAGCTACCAAGGCTGAGGAGAACGCCATGGCCCTGGCCAAACGCATCATCCCTTGCCTGGACGTGGATAACGGCCGGGTCGTCAAGGGCGTCAAGTTCGAGAACATCCGTGACGCCGGCGACCCGGTGGAAATTGCCCGTCGCTACGACGAGCAGGGTGCCGACGAGATCACCTTCCTCGACATCACCGCCAGCGTCGATGGCCGTGACACCACGCTGCACACCGTCGAGCGCATGGCCAGCCAGGTGTTCATCCCGCTGACCGTGGGCGGTGGCGTGCGCACCGTGCAGGACATCCGCAACCTGCTCAATGCCGGGGCCGACAAGGTGTCGATCAACACCGCGGCGGTGTTCAATCCGGAGTTCGTCGGCGAAGCGGCGGCGCATTTCGGTTCGCAGTGCATCGTTGTGGCCATCGACGCCAAGAAGGTCTCCGGCCCGGGCGAAGAACCGCGCTGGGAGATCTTCACCCACGGCGGGCGCAAGCCGACCGGCCTGGATGCGGTGGAGTGGGCGAAGAAGATGGAAGGCCTGGGTGCTGGCGAGATCCTCCTGACCAGCATGGACCAGGACGGCATGAAGAGCGGCTTCGACCTGGGTGTGACCCGGGCGATCAGCGACGCACTGGGCATTCCGGTGATCGCGTCCGGTGGCGTGGGCAACCTGCAGCATCTGGCCGACGGGATCCTGGAAGGGCACGCCAGTGCCGTGCTGGCGGCGAGCATCTTCCACTTCGGCGAGTACACCGTGCCGGAGGCCAAGGCCTATTTGGCGCAGCGCGGGATCGTTGTGCGCTGACTTCGTGTGAATTGGGACCGCTTTGCGGTCCTTCGCGGGCAAGCCACGCTCCTACAGAGGCAGGCGATCTCCTGTAGGAGCGTGGCTTGCCCGCGAAGGCCTGCAAGCAGGCCCAAAATCTTCAGGTCCCACCAAATGCTCGCCAGACTCCTCTTCCTCCTCACCCTGACCACCGCCGCCCACGCCAGCGAGCCGCTGGTCCTGCTGACCGAAAACTTCCCGCCCTACAACATGTCCCGCGACGGCAAGAGCTTCGCCCACGAGGCGGATATCCAGGGCATCGCCGCCGACCTGGTGCGGGAGATGTTCCGCCGCGCCGACATCCCCTACAGCATGACCCTGCGCTTTCCCTGGACCCGGGTCTACCAGCAGGCCCGGGACACGCCGAACCATGGCGTGTTCGTCCTTGCCCGTTCGCCCGAGCGCGAGAAGCTGTTCAAGTGGGTCGGCCCGCTGGGCCCGGATGACTGGGTGTTGCTGGCCCCCGCCAGCAGCCGGATCCGGCTGGATAACCTGCAACAGGCCAAGGGCCTGCGCATCGGTGCCTACAAGGGTGATGCCATCGCCGAGAACCTGCAGCAGCAGGGGTTGAAGCCGGTATTGGTGCTGCGTGACCAGGACAATGCGAAGAAGCTCTCCAACGGCGAGATCGACCTCTGGGCCACCGGCGACCCGGCTGGCCGCTACCTGGCCCGGCAGATAGGCATGACCGACTTCAGGACGGTGTTGCGCTTCAATGGCACCGAGCTGTATCTGGCGCTCAACCCGAGCGTGCCGGAGGAGGTGGTGAAGCGCCTGCAGGACGCCCTGGAACAGATGCGCCAGGATGGCTTCCTCGACGCCACCTACGCCCGTTACCTGTAGATCCCGCCCTTGCCATGGGCGGGCATGGCGCGGTTGCTACGTTCGCCGATCATCTGCCGCAGGCCGATCAGTTCGATGCCCTGGGCCTTGAGCTTGGGCAGTTCGCGCTCCAGCACGTCCAGGGTCTGTGGATAAGGGTGGCCGATCACCACCGCGGTGCCCTGCCTGTGGGCCAGCTCCACGGCAATGCGCAGTTGCCCGGCAATGGCCTCGGGGGTCCGCACGTCATCGAGGAAGACATCCCGCGACAGGCTCGCCAGACCCAGCGCCTGGGCCTTGGCCGCCGCTACGGTAGCGGCGCTGGTGCGGCTGTCGACGAAGAACAGCTCACGCCGCTGCAACTCGCCCATCAGCCAGGCCATGGCCTCAGGCTGCGCGGTCATGCGGCTGCCCATGTGGTTGTTGACCCCGGCAGCGTACGGAACCTTCGCCAGCGCGGCGTTCAGGCGCTGTTCCAGTTCCGGCAGCGGAGTGCCGGGGTGCCAGGCGTAGGGGCCGGTGGCCGGGTCCATGGGCATGTGCAGGATCACCGTGCGCCCGGCCTTGTGCGCCTGGCGCGCGAAGTCGGTAGCGTGGGGCGTGTCCGGCATGATCGCCATGGTCACCGGGCCGGGCAGGGCGAGGGTGCGTGAGTCCCGGGCCGGATTCTGCCCGAGGTCGTCGATGATCACGCTGAGGTAGGCCCGCTGCTGCTGGGCCGGCGCACCATGGGCGACGCCGGCCAGCAGGCAGAGAAGGGCGAGACAGAACGCCTGCATCACTTGTCGCGGGTGATGCTCAGTCCCTTGAGCAGGCTGAGGGCCTGGCTGAGCTGGAAGTCACCGTCTTGCGGACGTTCCTTCTTGCCCGCTGCCTTGCTGCCGGACGGCCGGTCGGCGCCGCCGTTGCCATTGCCGAGGTGGCCTTGCAGGTCGGCTTCCTTGAAGTTCTCGGTGTCCTGCTCGCTGGTGACCTTGGCCTGGCGCACCTCGATGTCCGGGACGATGCCCTGGGCCTGGATCGAGCGGCCGTTGGGGGTGTAGTACAGCGCAGTGGTGATCTTCAGGGCGCGGTCGTTGTTCAGCGGCAGCACGGTCTGCACCGAGCCCTTGCCGAAGCTGTCGGTACCCATCAGCACGCCACGTTTCTGGTCCTGCAGGGCGCCGGCGACAATCTCCGAGGCCGAGGCGCTGCCGCCGTTGATCAGCACCACCAGCGGTACGCCTTCGCTGGCATCGGCCGGGTCGGCGGAGAAGCGCAGCTCGGAGTTGGCGATGCGGCCCTTGGTGTAGACGATCAGGCCCTTGGTCAGGAAGTGGTCGGCCACTTCCACCGCCGATTGCAGCACGCCGCCCGGGTTGTTGCGCAGGTCCAGAACGATGCCGCGCAGCTTGCCGTTGTTGTCCTTGCGCAGTTTGGCCAGGGCCTTGCCGACTTCTTCGCCGGTCTTGACCTGGAACTGGGTGATGCGGATGTAGCCATAGCCGGATTCCAGCAACTGGCTCTTCACGCTCTTCACCTGGATCACGGCGCGGGCCAGGGTCACGTCGAACGGGTTGCCGCCGTCGCGGACCAGGGTCAGGGTGATCTTCTCGCCGATCTTGCCGCGCATCTTGTCCACGGCTTCGGTCATGGTCTGGCCACGGGTCGGCTGGCCGTTGATCTTGACGATCAGGTCGCCGGCCTCGATGCCGGCGCGGGAGGCCGGGGTGTCGTCGATCGGCGAGACGACTTTGACGAAGCCGTCTTCCTGGCCGACTTCGATACCCAGGCCGCCGAATTCGCCGCTGGTGCTTTCCTGCAGTTCCTGGAAGTCTTCCGGGCCGAGGTAGGCGGAGTGCGGGTCGAGGTTGCTGAGCATGCCCTTGATGGCGTTTTCCAGCAGGGTCTTGTCATCCACGGGCTCGACGTAGGCGGCTTTCACCCGATCCAGGACTTCGGCGAAGGTGCGCAGCTCGTCCAGCGGCAGCGGAGCCTTGCCGGTGACCGTGGTCGGCGCCAGCGCCGGCGCGGGCTTGGCCGGCTCGGCGGCGAAAGCCGGTGACGCGCCGCTGACCAGTGCGACGGCCAGGGCCAGCGAGGTAAGGCGAGGCGAATGCAGCATGTCGAACGAACTCCTGATCCTGTGTGAGCCCCGAAAGGAGCCTCGCGCCGCGCTGTGCGGCAGGCGCGTGAAAAAAGGTAAACCTATCCTTGACCGCGGCACCACTGCGTCGGGTCGGTCGGCTGGCCCTGCTGGCGGATGGCGAAGTACAACGCCGGCGTGCTCTGGCCACCGCTGTTGCCAACGGTGGAGATCGCTTCGCCGGCCTTGACGATGTCGCCAGCGCCCTTGAGCAGGGTCTGGTTATGACCGTAGAGGCTGAGGTAACCGTTACCATGGTCGAGAATGACCAGAAGTCCGGCCCCGCGCAACCAGTCGGCGAATACCACGCGGCCACCGTGTACCGCATGAACCTGGCTGCCGGCCGACGCGCTGATCATCACCCCGTCCCATTTGGCCCGGGCATCGTCCCCGCGGCTTTCACCGAAGCGCGCCAACAATCGACCATTGACCGGCCACGGAAGTTTGCCCCTTGCTGCAGAAAATGCGCCGCCGTAGACCGCGCCGTCGCTGGACACCAGCGGGCCGGGCGTGCGCAGCGGCTTTTTCGGCTCGTCGTCCTGGGTGCTGCGCGACGATTCGCGGGCGGCGAGGGCGGCCTCGCGCTGGCGTTTCTTCTCGGCTTCCTGCTCGGCAAGGGCGCGCTGGCGCGCTTCCTCGGCCTCGCGAGCCTGGCGCGCCAGGGTTTCCTCGATGGTCTTGAGCACCTTCCCCAGCTCGGCCTGCTCCTGCTCGCGGGCAGCCAGCTTCTGGTCGTTGGTCTTCAGGTTGCTGTTGAGCCTGGCGAGGATTTCCTGGCGTTCGGCGCGGGTCTTTTCCAGATCTTGGCGCTGGGCATCGAGGGTGCCTTGCTGGACCAGCAGTTGGGCCTGCTGCTGGGCAATGTCTTTCTCGACGTTGGCCAGCTGGCGCAGGGTCTCGTTGAAGCTGCGCAGTTGTTCCAGGCGAGCCTTGCTCAGGTAATCGTAATAGGTGAGCGTGCGGGCGAACTTTTCCGGGTTCTGCTGGTTGAGCAGCAGCTTGAGGTATTCCTCACGACCGTTGTTCTGATAGGCGGAGCGGGCCTGGATGGCGATCAGGCGTTGCTGTTCGATGCGGGCGGACTGGAGAGTCTTCTTTTCAGTGTCGAGGCGCTCCAGTTCGCCCTCGGTCTTTTTTAGTTCTTTCTGTAGCTCCTCTACCTGCTTCTCGAGCTTGCCGATATCGGTTTCGGTGCTGCGCAGGTCTTTCTGCACGCCGGATTTTTCTTCCTGCAGCGCACCGAGCTTCTTTTTCAGCTCGGCGATGTCCTGGCGCGTGGCGTCCAGTTGCTGCTGGGTTTGCGCGCGCTCGTCGGCGAAAGCCGGGCCGAGCAGGCAGGTCAGGGCTAGGAGGATCAGGGCGCGAAGCATGGAATGGCGATAACCAGGGGATGGAGACCGGCCTAGTATGCCCGCCGCTGGCGGCAAAAAAAACGCCCCATGGGGGCGTTTGTCCGGAATTCCGGGGATCTTGCGGGCCCCATCGCTGGCAAGCCAGCTCCCACAGGGTTCACCTTGTGGGAGCTGGCTTGCCAGCGATGGGGCCGGAACAGGCGAAATCAGGCTTTGACGAGGATCGAGGTACCAGTCATCTCCGCCGGAATCTCCATGCCCATCAGGGTCAGCATGGTCGGCGCCACGTCCGCCAGCACGCCGCCCTCGCGGACTTTCAGGTCACGCTTGCCGTAATAGATGAAGGGCACCGGCTCGGTGGTGTGCGCCGTGTGCGCCTGGCCGGTGGATTCGTCTTCCATCTGCTCGACGTTACCGTGGTCGGCGGTGATCAGTGCTTCGCCACCGACCTTGTCCAGCGCCTCGGTGATGCGACCGATACAGGCGTCCAGGGCCTCGACGGCCTTTACCGCAGCCGAGAACACGCCGGTATGGCCGACCATGTCGCCGTTGGCGTAGTTGACCACGATCACGTCGTAGCGCTGCTGCTCGATGGCCTCGACGATGCGGTCGGTGACTTCCGGCGCGCTCATTTCCGGTTGCAGGTCATAGGTGGCGACCTTCGGCGACGGGATCAGGATGCGTTCTTCGCCGGGGAACGGCTCTTCGCGACCGCCCGAGAAGAAGAAGGTGACGTGGGCGTACTTCTCGGTTTCGGCGATGCGCAGCTGGGTCTTGCCGTTGTTGGCCAGGTACTCGCCAAGCACGTTGTGCAGGCTGGCCGGGGCGAAGGCCGCCGGGGCCGGGATTTTCGCCGAGTACTGGGTCAGGCCGATGTAGGCCGCCAGCTTCGGCAGGCGTGCACGGGGGAATTCGTTGAAGTCCGGCTCGACGAACACGCGGGACAGCTCGCGGGCGCGGTCGGCGCGGAAGTTCATGAAGATCACGGCGTCGCCGTCCTCGACCTTCACGGCTTCGCCGATGCGCGTGGGCTTGACGAATTCGTCGCTCTCGTCGCGGGCGTAGGCGGCTTCGAGGCCGGCCAGGGCACTGTCGGCGCTGTAGTCGGCAATGCTGTCGACGATCAGGTTGTAGGCAGCGCTGACGCGGTCCCAGCGGTTGTCGCGGTCCATTGCGTAGTAGCGGCCGATGATGCTGGCGATGCGGCCCTTGCCCAGTTTGGCGAAGGTGGCGTCGAGCAGTTCGATGGACGATTGCGCGCTGCGTGGCGGGGTGTCGCGGCCGTCGAGGAAGGCGTGCAGGTAGATGCGCTCGGCACCCCGCTGCGCGGCCAGTTCGGCCATCGCCACCAGGTGATCCTGATGGCTGTGCACGCCACCGTCGGAGAGCAGGCCAAGGATGTGCACGGCCTTGCCGGCACCCACGGCTTTGTCGACGGCACCGGTCAGCACCGGGTTCTCGAAGAACTCGCCGTCGCGAATGGCCTTGGTCACGCGGGTGAAGTCCTGGTACACGACCCGGCCGGCGCCGAGGTTCATGTGGCCGACTTCCGAGTTGCCCATCTGCCCGTCGGGCAGCCCGACGTCCATGCCGGAGCCGGAGATCAGGCCATGCGGCCGGGTAGCGCGCAGGCGATCGTAGACCGGCGTGTTGGCGGCGAAGATGGCGTTGTACTCGGGGCTTTCGCTGTGACCGAAACCATCCAGGATGATCAGGACCAAAGGCTTGGGCGTGCTCGTCATCAAAATCTACTCACGGTTGTAGATGAGAAAGGTGCGCATTTTAGGGCAAATTGGCCAGTCTTGACGAATTCCGCGTCCCTTGAGCGACGGTCGTCCCGACAGACAGTATCGTCATGATGAGAATTACTGTCGTTTACCCCACGCAGCAGGCTTTGGCGGCCCATTGCTGCTGTGTATACTGGCCGCCATTTTTAATGACCTGGAATACCCTCCGATGGTTGCTCATCTGATTGAATTCGCGACAAATCACTACCTGCTGGTTGCACTTTTCCTGGTTCTGCTGGTTCTGCTGATCGTCTACGAAGCCCGCAAAGGCGGCCGCAGCCTGAGCAACGGCGAGCTGACCGCGCTGGTCAACGGCGACAAGGCCGTGGTGATCGATATCCGTCCCAGCAAGGACTACTCGGCAGGCCACATCGTTGGCGCGATCAACATCCCGCAGGACAAGTTCGCAGCGCGCATCGGCGAGCTGGAAAAACACAAAGGCAGCAAGACCCTGATCATCGTCGACAACATGGGCCAGCATTCCGGCACCATCTGCCGCGACCTGCTCAAGGCCGGCTTCACCGCTGCCAAGCTGTCCGGCGGTGTGTCCAGTTGGAAAGCCGACAACCTGCCGCTGGTGAAGTGACATGAAGCCGGTCATCGTCTATTCCAGCGACTACTGCCCGTACTGCATGCGTGCCAAGCAACTGCTGGCGAGCAAGAACATTGCCTTCGAAGAGATCAAGGTCGACGGCAAGCCCCAGGTTCGCGCAGAGATGACCCGGAAGGCCGGGCGCACCTCGGTGCCGCAGATCTGGATCGGCGAAACCCACGTCGGCGGTTGCGACGATCTTTATGCACTGGAGCGCGCCGGCAAGCTCGACGCCCTGCTCCAGGCGTGAATCCCAAACCCTCTAAAGACCCTGCAAAGAAGGATCTGTCATGACCGAGCAAAACAACGGCGCTGCCGAAGACAGCGCACCGCAATTCTCCCTGCAGCGCATCTACGTGCGTGACCTGTCGTTCGAAGCGCCGAAAAGCCCGGCGATCTTCCGTCAGCAGTGGGAGCCGAGCGTTTCCCTTGACCTGAACACCAAGCAGAAAGGCCTGGAAGGCGACTTCCACGAGGTTGTCCTGACCCTGTCGGTGACCGTGAAGAACGGTGACGAAGTGGCCTTCATCGCTGAAGTCCAGCAGGCCGGTATCTTCCTGATCAAGAACCTGGATGCGGCCTCGATGAGCCACACCCTGGGCGCGTTCTGCCCGAACATCCTGTTCCCGTACGCTCGCGAAGCACTGGACAGCCTGGTCACCCGCGGTTCGTTCCCGGCGCTGATGCTGTCTCCTGTCAACTTCGACGCCCTGTACGCGCAGGAAATGCAGCGCATGCAGGAAGCCGGCGAAGCGCCTTCGCTGCAGTAAGCGATGGTGGTTCAAGAAAGCGCCCTTCGGGGCGTTTTTTTATGCAGGTGGGATTTGTCGTGGGGTTGAGGGCCTCATCGCTGGCAAGCCAGCCCACAGGGATCGCATAACCCTGTGGGAGCTGGCTTGCCAGCGATGCTCTTTCAGGCGAAACCTTGCTGGCGCCAGGCCTCATAGACGGCCACGGCAACGGTGTTGGACAGGTTCAGGCTGCGGCACCCCGGGCGCATTGGCAGGCGCAGGCGCTGGCCGCTCTCCAGCGCATCCAGTATTTCTGCCGGCAAGCCACGGCTCTCCGGCCCGAACAGAAACGCATCGCCCGGCTCGAACGCCACTTCATGGAAGGGCTGCGAGCCCTTGGTGGTGAAGGCGAACAAGCGCGGCTGGCCCAGGCTTTCCAGGCACGAGGCGAGGTCGGCATGGCGCTTCAGGGTGGCGTACTCGTGGTAGTCCAGGCCGGCCCGGCGCAGGCGCTTGTCGTCCAGTTCGAAGCCGATCGGCTCGATCAGGTGCAGGTCGCAGCCGCTGTTGGCGCAGAGCCTGATAATGTTGCCGGTATTGGGCGGAATTTCCGGTTGAAAAAGGATCACGTGAAACATGCACGGCTCCGAGCATAAAGATGACGCGCATTCTACCCCCGACGAGCCGGACCCGCGTTCGAAATCCTGGCCGCGGGTCCTGTTTTCCCTCGCCCTGTTCGGCATGCTGGTGGGCCTGATGATCGGCCGCCTGACCGCGCCCGAGCCCCGGGTGCTGGAACAGGTGGAAGTGGTTACTGGCGGATTGGACCTTTGGTTCAACGAGGAACCCAGGCTGCACGGCGAAACCGTCGACGGTACCGTGGCACTGCTGTTCGATGCGGAGGGAAAGGCGGGGAAGGGCCAGCTGAGCTTCGGCGACAAGCCGGTGAGCTGGCGGCTGCGCAAGACCGATCAGGGTCTGTTGCTGAGCCTGGTGGCGGCCCGTCCACTGCAGGCCCGCTGGGCGGGAGAGTCAGTGGAGGACCGCTGGCGTGTGCAGGTGAGACTGCACGAATAAAAGAGGGGAATCCCCGGCCTGCCTGTACCAAGGCCCCCAAAACTGGAGATGTCTGTACTAATGCAGGCGCTGTGCCAACTTTTCAAAACCGCCTTGGATCAAGGGTTTCGGGCAGATTCAGGGGGATTGTCAGCAGATTGCTGATGATTTTTGCCTTCAGGCGGTGCGCGCGGCGCAATTTCGGTTCATGAATGGGGCATTCGCGCCGTGCCCCGGCTGAAACGACCGCGGGGCCGGCGCCTGGCACGATGTTCCGTGTCAGGCGCCGGCCCCGCGATCATTTCGCTGCGTCGGTTCAGGACTCTTCGTCGTCCCCATCGTCGGCACCGTCCACCTTCATGCCCAGTTCCTTGATCTTCCGGGTCAGGGTATTGCGGCCCCAGCCCAGCAGTACGGCGGCATCCCGGCGGCGGCCGGCGGTGTGCTTGAGAGCGGTCTCGATCATGATCCGCTCGAAGCTCGGCACGGCGCTGTCGAGCAGGCTCGACTGGCCTCGCGACAGCGCCTGGTCCGCCCACTGGCGCAGCGCCTGTTCCCAGTTGGTTACCGGGGCGGCGTCCTGTGGCAGGCTCAGCAGCTCCGGCGGCAGGTCACCGACATGCACTTCACGGCCGGATGCCATGACCGTGATCCAGCGGCAGGTATTCTCCAGTTGGCGCACGTTGCCCGGCCAGGGAAGGTTGCGGATGAACTCCTCGGTTTCCGGCTTGAGCAGCTTGGGTTCCACTGCCAGTTCCTGGGCGGCGCGCCCGAGGAAGTGACGGGCCAGGGCCGGGATGTCCTCGCGACGATCGGCCAGGCGCGGAATATGGATGCGGATCACGTTGAGGCGGTGGAACAGGTCTTCCCGGAACTTGCCGGCCTGTACCAACGTTTCCAGGTTCTGGTGGGTCGCTGCAATGATGCGCACATCGACCTTGACCGGCGTGTGCCCGCCGACCCGGTAGAACTCGCCGTCGGCAAGAACCCGCAGCAGGCGGGTCTGGGTGTCGGCCGGCATGTCGCCGATCTCGTCGAGGAACAGGGTGCCGCCGTCGGCCTGCTCGAAGCGGCCACGGCGCAGGTTGGCAGCGCCGGTGAAGGCGCCTTTCTCGTGGCCGAACAGCTCGGATTCCATCAGGTCCTTGGGAATCGCGGCCATGTTCAGGGCGATGAACGGTGCGCTCGCGCGTGGGCTGTGGCGATGCAGGGCATGGGCCACCAGCTCCTTGCCGGTCCCGGATTCGCCGTTGATCAGCACGGTGATGTTGGAATGGCTCAGGCGCCCGATGGCACGGAATACCTCCTGCATCGCCGGCGCTTCGCCGATGATTTCCGGGGTGCGGGTCAGGGCCGGGGCGACGTCCATGCCCTGTTGTTCCTGGGCATGCTGGTTGGCGCGCTTGACCAGCGACACCGCTTCGTCCACGTCGAAGGGCTTGGGCAGGTACTCGAATGCACCGCCCTGGTAGGACGCCACCGCGCTGTCCAGGTCGGAATGTGCGGTCATGATGATCACCGGCAGGCGCGGGTGCTGCTCGCGGATCTGTGCCAGCAGGTCGAGGCCACTGGCGCCCGGCATGCGGATGTCGGAGATGATCACGTCCGGCTGCTGGCGGGCCAGGCGGCTCATGACGCCATCGGCACTGTCGAAGCTCTGGGTATTCATGCCTTCCTGTTGCAAGGCTTTTTCCAGGACCCAGCGGATAGAGCGGTCGTCATCGACGATCCAGACAGTTTCACTACGGCTCATGAGGAAGCGGCTCCTTGTTCCAGTGGCAGGAAGATCGAGAAGGTGGTGTGGCCCGGGTGGCTGTCACACTCGATCAGGCCCTGGTGCTGGCTGATGATGTTCTGGGTGATGGCCAGGCCCAGCCCGGTACCGTCCGGGCGGCCGCTGACCATGGGATAGAAGAGGGTGTCCTGCAGTTCCGCAGGAATGCCGGGGCCGTTGTCGATGATCTCGACCTTGGCCACCAGGCGATGGCGCACATGGCCGATGGTGAACTGGCGCATGGCCCGGCTGCGCAGGGTGATGCGCCCCAGGCGCAGTTCGTTCTGCGCGCTGATGGCCTGCATGGCATTGCGGACGATGTTGAGTACCGCCTGGATCATCTGTTCGCGGTCGATCAGCACGTCCGGCAGGCTCGGGTCGTAGTCGCGCACCAAAGTGATGCCACCCTGGCTTTCCGCCTCGACCAGGCTGCATACCCGTTCCAGCACTTCGTGGATGTTGGTCAGGGCCAGCATCGGCAGCTTGTTCGAGCCGAGCATGCGGTCTACCAGGTTACGCAGGCGGTCGGCCTCTTCGATGATGACGTTGGTGTAGTCCTTGAGCCCTTCGTCGGGTAGTTCGCGGGCCAGCAACTGGGCGGCGCCGCGGATTCCGCCGAGCGGGTTCTTGATCTCGTGGGCCATGCCGCGCACCAGCATCTTGGTGGTTTCCTGCTTGGACAGCTGGGCCTCTTCCTTGGTGATGCGCAGCAGACGGTCGCGGGGATGCACTTCGAGCAGCAGCAGGGTGCGCCCGTTGCTGAGGATCGGCGTAACGGCGTAGTCGACGGTCAGGCTTTGCCCGGTCAACGAAGTGAGCTGGGCCTCGCGCTTGGTAAAGGGGTGCGCGTGCTCTACCGCCTGGCGCAGCGAGTTCAGGGCCTCGCTGGACTCGGTGAAGAGTTCGCTGATGAACTGGCCATGGCTACGCTGGCCGCTGATCGCCAGCAGCATCTCCGCCGCCGGGTTCATGTACTCAAGGCGCAGTTCGGCGTTGAGCAGGATGGTAGCGGTGGTCAGGTTGTCCAGTAGTAATCGGTGCAGTGCATCGCTGATGGTCATGTGGCGTCTTTGACCTCTTTTGGCACATGTCGGACCCGGCTCCGGCCAGGGGCGCGAACGCTGGTCATTCGCTGATCCGATGAAAATGCAAAAAGCAAACCAAGGCTCCGAAAAGAAGCGGAAATCCCGGTAATACGCCTGGGTTTGCCCGAAAAAAGTCTACAAAGCCCTGCTGCTGGAGATTTTGTGACCCAAAATGGGATGGAGTTCGAAGGTGCGCATGATTATGCGCACCAATATAGAGCATTGACCGGGACTCAATCGCTTTTGCACAGGCTGATGGTGGCTTGGGCCGTTGCGGCCATCATCATCAGCGGATATCCCTTTTCTCTTTTCTTGCTTTCCAGTGCGGTGCCAACCAGGATGCGGCATCGCTCCCGGTAGTTGGCGTTATCGAAGGCAGCGAGGCTGGACAGCAGCTCTTCCTGTATCTGGTCGAGAACGATACGCAGTGAAGCGAGATCTTCTCCGGGGGCGAGGTCAGGTAGCTTCTCGAATAGCCCGTTGGTCATGACGGCGGACTGGACAAATTTGCTGGCTTTTATCTGATCGGCAAAGAAGGTGCGCACGCGGTCCTCGCTCAAGCCATGACGCTTGCCCGCCTCGACGGCACTGGCGATTACTTCCTGTTCACGCTTGAGGTCCTCGAGGGGCAAGCGAGCCTTCGATTTGTAAATCGCCACCAAGCGAGCGGTGTCGTTTCGCTGCTCGATCACGCGCATAAGTCTGGTCACTTCCGGTGGTATGTCGACTGGAGGCGCGACCTCGTGGAGGGTCAGGTCGTCAAAGAGCAGTTCGCCAGCGACTGATGGGGCGCTGTATCCGATCAGGGCGACAAGGGGGAGTAACAGGATAAATCGCATAGGGCAGCCTCGCTTGAGTGAGCGGGCCAGCATGGGCGAAGGGGAAGAGACTTCACATCAGTGGAAGCGCCGATGCTTGTACGAAAAAGGCCTCCCGTGGGAGGCCTTTTCTTAATTCCAAGTTTCAAGCTGCAAGTCGCAAGAAAAAGCTGTGCTGCCGACTGCTTTTTCTTGTCGCTTGAAGCTTGTTGCTGGCCTGGGATCAACGTGCAGGTAATGCCTGCTCCTCTTGCGCCGCGATCACGGAAAGAGGCAGGCCCGGGCTACCCGCATAGAAAACGACCAGCTCTGCGCCGCGGCTGCCGGCGTGGCCGCGGTGGACTACGCCGGTGACTTCCGCGAGGGCTTCGCCGGCGCGCAGGCGCTTTTCGCGACCGTCGCGGGTTTCGACGCGCAACTCGCCCGCCAGCAGGTAGCCAGCATTGGGTGCAGGATGACTATGCCAGTCCAGGGAGGTATCGGGAGCGATACGGATCTTCAGCAGGCTGAGTTCGGGGCTGCCTGCGGGGTAGTCGGGATACGGCGAGCCGTCCCAGGCGGTGCTGGTGCGCAGCAGGAGCTGTGCATCGACGGGCTTGGTGGCGGGAGCACTGGAGCAGGCGCCGATCAGGGCCAGTGAACCGACAAGGAAGAGACGTTTGATCATGGCAGGGTCTCGCTGAGTGGGAGCGGACCAGCATGGTGGAGAGGGAAACGCTGGACTATCAGCTCTGGAGCTGAAGCCTGTAAGAAAAAGGCCTCCCGAAGGAGGCCTTTTCACGTACTTACGCCGCTTGCGCGTGCGTCACTGGATTAGCAGCTGTAGTACAGGTCGTATTCCAGTGGGTGTACGAAGGTACGGACCTTGATTTCTTCCTCGGATTTCAGAGCGATGTAGGCATCGATGAAGTCGTCGGAGAACACGCCGCCCTTGGTCAGGAACGCACGGCCTTTGTCCAGTTCTTCCAGGGCCTCTTTCAGGCTGCCGCAGACTTGCGGGATTTCCTTGGCTTCTTCTGGTGGCAGGTCGTACAGGTTCTTGTCCGCTGCGTCGCCTGGGTGGATCTTGTTCTGGATGCCGTCCAGGCCGGCCATCAGCAGGGCAGCGAAGGCCAGGTACGGGTTGGCAGCCGGATCCGGGAAGCGGGCTTCGATACGGCGGGCTTTCGGGCTGCCGACGTAAGGAATGCGGATCGAGGCGGAACGGTTGCGAGCCGAGTAGGCCAGCATGACCGGGGCTTCGAAGCCTGGGACCAGACGCTTGTAGGAGTTGGTCGAAGGGTTGGTGAAGCCGTTCAGCGCCTTGCCGTGCTTGATGATGCCGCCGATGAAGTACAGGGCGGTGTCGGACAGGCCGGCATAGCCTTCGCCGGAGAAGGTGTTCTTGCCTTCTTTCCAGATCGACATGTGCACGTGCATGCCCGAGCCGTTGTCACCGTACAGCGGCTTCGGCATGAAGGTCGCGGTGCGGCCGTAGGCATCGGCAACGTTGTGCACGACGTACTTCAGGGTCTGGACTTCGTCGGCCTTCTTCACCAGGGTGTTGAACTTGACGCCGATTTCGTTCTGGCCGGCAGTCGCCACTTCGTGGTGGTGGACTTCGACGGTCTGGCCCATCTCTTCCAGTGCGTTGCACATGGCGGTACGGATTTCGTGGTCGTGGTCGAACGGTGGAACAGGGAAGTAGCCGCCCTTGACGCCTGGACGGTGGCCCTTGTTGCCGCCTTCGACGTCCTGGTCGGACATCCAGGAGCCCTGCTCGGAGAAGATCTTGAACATCGAGCCGGAGATGTCGGACTTGAACTTCACTTCGTCGAAGATGAAGAACTCAGGCTCCGGACCTGCGAAGGCGGTGTCACCGATGCCGGTGCTCTTCAGGTACTCTTCGGCGCGCTTGGCGATCGCACGTGGGTCGCGATCGTAGCCTTGCATGCTCGAAGGTTCGATGATGTCGCAGACCAGGATCAGGGTCGGCTCTTCGGTGAACGGGTCCAGGACGGCGGTTTCGTCGACCGGCATCAGGATCATGTCGGAGGCTTCGATGCCTTTCCAGCCAGCGATGGAGGAACCGTCGAACATCTTGCCGACTTCGAAGAAGTCGTCTTCCAGCGCGTCACGGGCTGGCATGGTGACGTGGTGCTGGGTGCCGCGGGTGTCAGTGAAGCGCAGATCAATCCATTTAACGTCATGATCTTTGATGAGTTGAACCGACTTCGACATGGTGTCCTCCGGGTGGGGTAGAGCTTGCCTGTGCAGCCCTTGAATTTGGGTGATGCCGGGCCGGAATACTCGACCAAGGCAACCTGCCTCACAAGGGAGCAAATTGCATGCCAGTGCCCGAAAACGGGATTTATGCCCCCTTTTCTCGCGTTTAAGCCGTTTCTGTAGGAAATGTCGATTTTTTCTGCACTCTTTAGATGCGGCAATTTGGGAAAATGAACCAATTTGGTGCGCATTGAGGTGATCGGACAAAAGTTGGTCAAACCTTGAGCAATTTCCGCTATAATCCGCGCCCCCCTTTTTCGGCTGGCCGCTCGCGCGCTGTTTTCCATGAAACTGATCGTCAAAGTCTTTCCAGAAATCACCATCAAGAGCCGCCCGGTGCGCAAGCGGTTCATCCGTCAGCTCGGCCGCAATATCCGCGCCGTGCTGCGTGAGCTCGACCCCGAGGTCAAGGTCGATGGTGTCTGGGACAACCTCGAAGTGGTCACCCGCGTCGAGGACGAGAAAGTGCTGCGCGAGATCACCGAGCGCCTGACCTGCATGCCGGGCATCGCGCATTTCCTCCAGGTGGACGAATACCCGCTGGGCGACTTCGACGATATCGTCGCCAAGTGCAAAACCCACTTCGGCCACCTGCTGGCCGGCAAGCGCTTCGCCGTGCGCTGCAAGCGCGGCGGCCACCATGATTTCACCTCGATGGACGTCGATCGCTACGTGGGCAGCCAGTTGCGCCAGCAGTGCGGTGCTGCCGGCATCGACCTTCGCACTCCCGAAGTGGAGGTGCGCATCGAGATCCGCGACAAACGCCTCTACGTGATCCACAACCAGCACAAGGGTATCGGCGGCTACCCGCTGGGCGCGCTGGAGCAGACCCTGGTACTGATGTCCGGCGGGTTCGACTCTACCGTCGCGGCCTTCCAGATGATGCGCCGCGGCCTGATGACCCACTTCTGCTTCTTCAACCTGGGTGGCCGTGCCCACGAGCTGGGGGTGATGGAAGTCGCCCACTACCTGTGGAAGAAATACGGCAGCAGCCAGCGCGTGCTGTTCGTCAGCGTGCCGTTCGAGGAAGTGGTCGGCGAGATCCTCGGCAAGGTCGACAACAGTTATATGGGCGTGACCCTCAAGCGCATGATGCTGCGCGCTGCCGCCCGCGTTGCCGACCGCCTGGAAATCGATGCGCTGGTGACCGGCGAGGCGATTTCCCAGGTGTCCAGCCAGACCCTGCCGAACCTTGCGGTGATCGACTCGGCCACCGACAAGCTGGTGCTGCGTCCGCTGCTGGCCAGCCACAAGCAGGACATCATCGACCAGGCCTACCAGATCGGTACCGCCGAGTTCGCCAAGCATATGCCGGAATATTGCGGTGTGATCTCGGTGAACCCGACCACCTGCGCCAAGCGCCATCGCGTCGATCACGAAGAGAAGCATTTCGACATGCAGGTGCTGGAGCGCGCCCTGGAGCGTGCCCGCTACATCTCCATCGACAACGTGATCGATGAACTGGGTCAGGACGTGCAGGTCGAAGAGCTTGCCGAAGCCCTGCCGGGCCAGATCGTCATCGATATCCGCCACCCCGATGCCCAGGAAGACGCGCCCCTGCAACTCGACGGCATCGAAGTCCAGGCCGTGCCGTTCTATGCCCTGAACAGCCGCTTCAAGCACCTGGATGGCAACCGCCAATATTTGCTCTATTGCGATAAAGGTGTCATGAGCCGCCTGCATGCTCATCACCTGCTCAGTGAGGGACACGCCAATGTGCGCGTTTATCGCCCCGCCTAGGAAGCACGATGGCGATCGTTCCCGCCATCGTCCTCCCGACCGGATTTCCTGCTCCGTTTACTGAAACCCGCTGCCCTGGCGGCGGCACCGAATACCTGAGATCGAGATACACACAGTGATTGAGAATCTGCGCAACATCGCCATCATCGCCCACGTTGACCATGGTAAAACCACCCTGGTCGACAAACTCCTGCGCCAGTCCGGCACCCTGGAGCGTAACGAGCTCAACGACGAGCGCGTCATGGACTCCAACGACCAGGAAAAAGAGCGCGGTATTACCATTCTGGCGAAGAACACCGCCATCAACTGGAATGGCTACCACATCAACATCGTCGACACCCCCGGCCACGCCGACTTCGGTGGTGAAGTAGAGCGCGTCATGTCGATGGTCGACTCCGTGCTGCTGCTGGTCGACGCCCAGGACGGCCCTATGCCGCAAACCCGCTTCGTGACCAAGAAGGCGTTCGAAGCCGGTCTGAAGCCGATCGTCGTGATCAACAAGGTCGACCGTCCGGGCGCGCGTCCTGACTGGGTCCTGGACCAGATCTTCGACCTGTTCGACAACCTCGGTGCCACCGACGAACAGCTGGACTTCAAGGTCGTCTACGCCTCGGCCCTGAACGGCATCGCCGGTCTGGACCACACCGAAATGGCCGAAGACATGACCCCGCTGTACCAGTCGATCGTCGACAACGTACCAGCGCCTGCCGTTGACCGTGACGGTCCGTTCCAGATGCAGATCTCCGCTCTGGACTACAACAGCTTCCTCGGTGTTATCGGCGTTGGCCGTATCGCCCGTGGCCGCGTCAAGCCGAACACCCCGGTCGTCGCCATCGACACCGACGGCAAGCGCCGCAACGGTCGTATCCTGAAGCTGATGGGCCACCACGGCCTGCACCGCGTTGACGTCGAAGAAGCCCAGGCTGGCGACATCGTCTGCATCAGCGGTTTCGACGAGCTGTTCATCTCCGACACCCTGTGCTCCCCGGACGCAGTCGAAGCGATGAAGCCGCTGACCGTCGACGAGCCGACCGTTTCCATGACCTTCCAGGTGAACGACTCGCCGTTCTGCGGCAAGGAAGGCAAGTTCGTGACCTCCCGCAACATCAAGGAGCGTCTGGACAAGGAACTGCTGTACAACGTTGCACTGCGCGTTGAAGAAGGCGACTCCGCTGATAAATTCAAGGTTTCCGGCCGTGGTGAACTGCACCTGTCGGTCCTGATCGAAACCATGCGTCGCGAAGGCTTCGAGATGGCTGTAGGCCGTCCTGAAGTGATCATTCGCGAAGTCAATGGCGTCAAGCACGAGCCGTTCGAGAACGTCACCATCGACATCCCTGAGGAATCCCAGGGCAAGGTCATGGAAGAAATGGGCCTGCGTAAGGGCGACCTGACCAACATGGCGCCGGATGGCAAAGGCCGTGTACGTCTGGAATACAACATTCCAGCTCGTGGTCTGATCGGTTTCCGTAACCAGTTCCTGACCCTGACCAACGGTGCAGGCATCCTGACCTCGATCTTCGACCGCTACGACACCATGAAATCCGGCCACATGTCCGGCCGCCTGAACGGCGTACTGGTTTCGGTCGAGACCGGCAAGGCCCTGACCTACTCCCTGGAAACCCTGCAGGCGCGCGGCAAGCTGTTCGTCGAGCACGGCCAGGAAATCTACAACGGTCAGATCGTTGGTCTGAACAGCCGTGACAACGACCTGGGTGTGAACCCTACCAAAGGCAAGAAGCTCGACAACATGCGTGCTTCGGGCAAGGACGAGACCATCGCCCTGGTTCCGCCGGTTCGTTTCACCCTGGAACAGGCCCTGGAATTCATCCAGGACGACGAGCTGTGCGAAGTTACTCCTAAGTCGATCCGTCTGCGCAAGAAGATCCTCGACGAAGGCGAGCGTACCCGCGCTGCCAAGAAAGCCAAGGCCAACTAAGCCCGGCTTGAAATGAAAAAGCCCCTGGTCGCAAGGCCGGGGGCTTTTTTTTGCCTGAAATTCTTGTGGTGTTTTTCAGGGCCTCATCGCTGGCAAGCCAGCTCCCACAGGGTCTGCATGCGCCGTACCTGTGGGAGCTGGCTTGCCAGCGATGCTTTTAGCGGCTCGCCGGCTTCGGCTTGTAGGCACAGTATCCCGGCCGCGGCCCGACCCGTGGGTGATTGCGGCAGGTGTCCGGACGCTTGTCGTAAATGGTGCACAGGCGGGTCTTGCGGTCCAGATAGAGGCAGTCGTCGTTGCTCATGCGGGTCAGGGTGAAGATCCCGGACTTCTGGTTGAAGCGCTCGACGATGCCATCCTTCTGCAACCGCTTGGCGATATTCTTCGGCGGCTCGCCCACCTCGAATTCGTCCACCACGCCGATACGGATCAGGTCTTTCAACTTCACTTCCACCGGCAAGGTGCAGCAGGTGGACATGCAGCCGCCGCACATGTGGCTGGCGTATTTCTGCCACGTTTCGAGACGGTCGAGCTCGGCGGCGGCAATCAGGGTCGGTTTCATCAGGGGTCAGGCATATAGGTATAGGAAGGCGCGCGATCATACCGGAGTTGATCAAAATGTGAACAACCATTTGCGAAATCCCTGGCAATCGGTCCCGCTTTTGCAGAGGTTTGCAACGAGCCCTGGCGAACCCGCGCCGACGCTCTGTGTCGAAGCGTCTAGGCTGTCAGATCACCATCGGCAATCGTCAAACCCGCTCGAGGACCCCGCATGTCTCAGGAATCGAACGCTCGTGACGCAGAGGTGGCCGCGTTTCGCACCGCTGTATTGGAAAAACTGACCTATGCGGTCGGCAAGGACCCGGAACACGCCTTCGACCATGACTGGTTCGAAGCCATCGCCCTGGCCGCCAGGGACCATATGGTCGATCACTGGATGGACCACACGCGGCAGATCTACCGCAGTAGCCAGAAGCGGGTCTATTACCTTTCCCTGGAATTCCTGATCGGCCGGCTGCTCTACGACAGCCTGAGCAACCTCGGCCTGCTGGAGGTGGCCCGCGAAGCCCTGCAGGGGCTCGACGTGGACCTGGAGCGCATCCGCCTGCTGGAGCCCGACGCGGCGCTGGGCAATGGCGGCCTCGGGCGCCTGGCCGCGTGTTTCATGGAATCCATGTCGACCCTCGGTATCGCCGCCCACGGCTATGGCATCCGCTACGAGCACGGGCTGTTCCGCCAGGCGGTGGTGGATGGCTGGCAGCAGGAGCAGACCGAGAACTGGCTGGATTTCGGCAACCCCTGGGAGTTCGAGCGGGCCGAGGTGATCTATCCGATCAGCTTCGGCGGGCGAGTGGAGACCGTGCACGGTGGCGATGGCGAGCCGCGCCAGGTGTGGTGGCCGGCGGAAACCGTACGTGCGGTGGCCTACGACACGCCGGTGGTGGGCTGGCGTGGCGCGAGCGTGAATACCTTGCGCCTGTGGCGGGCGAGGGCGCTGGAGGAGCTGCACCTGGAACGCTTCAATGCGGGCGACCACCTGGGCGCGGTGGCGGAAGTGGCCCGGGCCGAGAGCATTTCCCGGGTGCTTTACCCGGCTGATAGCACCGAGGCCGGGCAGGAGTTGCGCCTGCGCCAGGAATACTTCTTCGTTTCGGCATCGCTGCAGGACCTGCTGCGCCGCCACCTGAACATGCATGACACCCTGCTCAACCTGCCAGAACAGGCAGCCATCCAGCTCAACGACACCCACCCGTCGATCGCCGTGGCCGAACTGATGCGTCTGCTGGTCGACCAGCATGAAGTGCCGTGGGACACCGCCTGGCAATTGACCGTCAATACCCTCGCCTATACTAACCACACCCTGCTCCCGGAAGCGCTGGAGACCTGGGCGGTGAACCTGATGGAGCGCATGCTGCCGCGGCACATGCAGATCATCTACCTGATCAACGCGTATCACATCGACTCGCTGCGGGCCAAGGGCATCCACGACTTCGACGTGCTGCGCGCGGTGTCGCTGATCGAGGAAGACAACGGCCGCCGGGTGCGCATGGGCAACCTGGCGTTTCTCGGTTCGCACAGCGTCAACGGCGTCTCGGCATTGCACACCAAGCTGATGCGCAGCACGGTGTTTTCCGAGCTGCATAAGCTCTACCCGGAGCGGATCAACAACAAAACCAACGGCATCACCTTCCGCCGCTGGCTGTACCAGTCCAATCCGCAGCTCACCGCCATGCTGGTCAACGCCCTCGGCGAGGACCTGCTGGACAGCCCGGAAACCAGGCTGCGAGACCTGGAACCCTTCGCCGACAAGCCCGGGTTCCGCAAGAAGTTCGCCGAGCAGCGCCTGCACAGCAAGCGTGCACTGGCGGCGATCATCCAGGAACGCCTGGGTATCACCGTCAATCCCGAGGCGATGTTCGACGTTCAGGTCAAGCGTATCCACGAGTACAAGCGCCAGTTGCTCAACCTGATGCATACCGTCGCCCTGTACCAGGCGATCCGTGCCGAGCCGGGCACCGACTGGGTGCCGCGGGTGAAGATCTTCGCCGGCAAGGCCGCAGCCAGCTATCACCAGGCCAAGCTGATCATCAAGCTGGCCAACGATATCGCCCAGGTCGTCAACAACGACCCGACGGTACGCGGCCTGCTCAAGGTGGTGTTCCTGCCCAACTACAACGTCAGCCTGGCGGAAAGCATCATCCCGGCGGCGGACCTTTCCGAGCAGATCTCCACCGCCGGCTACGAAGCCTCGGGCACCAGCAACATGAAGTTCGGCCTCAACGGCGCGCTGACCATCGGCACCCTCGATGGCGCCAACGTGGAAATGTGCGAACAGGTCGGGGCCGAGCACATGTTCATCTTCGGCCTCACCGCCCAGCAGGTCGAAGGCCGCAAGCGCAACGGCGATTTCGATGCCAGCCCGATCATCGGGGCCTCGCACCGGCTCAACGACGTGCTCCAGGCGATCCGTGGCGGGGTGTTCTCGCCTGACGATCCGGCGCGATACGTCGGGCTGGTGGACTCGCTGGTGTCCTACGACCGCTTCCTGCTTTGCGCCGATTTCGACGCCTATTGGGAGGCCCAGCGACGGGTCGACGAGCTCTGGCACGAGCCTGATCGCTGGTGGCGCTCGGCGGTGCTCAATACCGCACGCATGGGCTGGTTCTCGTCGGACCGGACCATTGGCGAATACGCCCGGGAAATCTGGACGGCGCTGGAATAGTCGGGAAAGGCGCGGCGAACGGCGGGAACCAGATCCCGGATGTGCCGTCTGATCGGGCAGGGCTGTCCTACTGCTCGCCCGCGCCTGCCTCTCCCTGTAAACTGCGTGGGTTTTTCTTACTCCCTCATTCCTCCGGAGCCATACATGTCCCGCGTTACCCTGAGTCGCTATCTGATTGAGCAGACCCGTAGCAACAGCACCCCTGCCGATCTGCGCTTCCTGATCGAAGTGGTGGCGCGTGCATGCAAGGAAATCAGCCACAACGTGTCCAAGGGCGCCCTCGGCGGTGTGCTGGGCAGCATGGGCACGGAAAACGTGCAGGGCGAAGTCCAGAAGAAACTGGACGTGATTTCCAACGACATCCTGCTCGAAGCCAACGAGTGGGGCGGTCACCTGGCCGGCATGGCCTCGGAAGAAATGGACAATGCCTACCAGATTCCGGGCAAATATCCGAAAGGCGCCTACCTGCTGGTCTTCGACCCGCTGGACGGCTCGTCGAACATCGACGTCAACGTTTCGGTCGGCACCATCTTCTCGGTACTGCGCTGCCCTAACGAATACCTGAGCCAGAACGAAAGCCTGAACGAAAAGGCCTTCCTCCAGCCGGGCACCAAGCAGGTCGCCGCCGGCTATGCCATCTACGGCCCGCAGACCATGCTGATCCTGACCTTGGGCAACGGCGTCAAGGGCTTCACCCTGGATCGCGAGCTGGGCAGCTTCGTCCTGACCCACGAGAACATCAAGGTTCCGGAAAGCACCGCCGAATTCGCCATCAACATGTCCAACCAGCGTCACTGGGAAGAACCGGTGACCCGCTATGTTGGCGAGCTGCTGGCAGGCGAGACCGGCCCGCTGAAGAAGAACTACAACATGCGCTGGATCGCCTCGATGGTGGCCGACGTGCATCGCATCCTGACCCGTGGCGGCCTGTTCATGTACCCGCGTGACGCGCGCGAGCCGTCCAAGCCGGGCAAGCTGCGTTTGATGTACGAAGCCAACCCGATGTCGTTCATCATCGAGCAGGCCGGCGGTGCGTCCACCGATGGCAAGCAGCGTATCCTTGACATCCAGCCGGACAGCCTGCACCAGCGCGTTGCGGTATTCCTCGGTTCGAAAGAGGAAGTCCAGCGCGTCACCGGTTATCACCAGGAGTAACCCGCCATGCTCGCACCTTGGCAGCCGCTGCTGGAATGGTGGTTCGGATGGGGCACCAGCCCGCAGGACGTCGCTGACGAGAAGAGCACGCTGTGGTTCGGCAAGCAGCATGACGCCGAGGCGCAGGAGCGCTTCGGCCCGCTGGTCGAGCAGGCGCTGGCCGGAGGCCTGGAGGAGTGGCTGGAAAGCCCGCAGGGCTGGCTCGGGCTGGTGCTGTTGCTGGACCAGTTGCCGCGGATGATCTACCGCGACACGCCGCGCGCCTTCGATGGCGACCGGCGCGCCCAGGTCCTGGTGATGCAGGGCCTGGACCGGGCCTGGGACTACCAGCTGCTGCCATTGCAGCGGGTGTTCATCCTGCTGGTGCTGGAGCATGCCGAAGTGCTGGACTGGCAGAACATCTGCGTCGAGCGCTACCAGACCCTGCTGGCAGCACAGCCGGCGGCGGATCGCCGCCTGTTCGAGGGATTCCTCGACTATGCCGAGCAGCATCAGCGCGTGATCGCCCGTTTCGGGCGCTTCCCGCACCGCAACCTGGTGCTCGGGCGACCCAGTACCAGCGAAGAAATGGATTTCCTCCTGGAACCTGGCTCCCGGTTCTGACCCCGTTTCCTGCGGTTCCCCAAAGCAAAACGCCGGCATAGCCGGCGTTTTGCTATCTAGCGCCCGTCAACTTCTGCAAGGCCCATCGATCCTGCGGCTTACCGAAAGCGCACGCCTTCGGGAACCGGAGTGAGGTTTTGCCTTCTAAGCTGTCGGCAGTGGTCTGGCCCCTGTCACCTCATTCCCAGGAGTACCCCCCATGTCCGTGCGTTCCCTCGCCCTCTTGTCCCTGTGCGTGTTGCTGGCTGCCTGCAGCAAGCTCAACCAGGAGAACTATTCCAAGCTCAAGACCGGTATGACCAAGGCGGAGGTCGAGCAACTGCTGGGAAGCCCGACCGAATGTTCCGGCGCCCTGGGTGTGTCCAGCTGTACCTGGGGGGATGAAAAGACCTTCATCAGTGTCCAGTACGCTGGCGACAAGGTGCTGATGTACGCGGGGCAGGGCCTGAAATGATGCGTCGCGCTTTGCTGGCATGCTGTACCGCCCTGGCGCTGGCGGGTTGCGCCACGCCGCAGGTCGGGCCCATGCCGCCGAAGACGGTGGAAAACGTCGATTTGAAACGGTATCAGGGCAAGTGGTACGAGCTGGCCCGGCTGCCGATGTTCTTCCAGCGCGACTGCGCGCAATCCGAAGCGCATTACAACCTGCGTGCCGATGGCAGCGTGGGTGTGCTCAATCGTTGCCTGACCCTGGACGGCAAGTGGCAGGAAGCCAGCGGCAGCGCCACGCCACAGGAGCCGGGCAAGACCGACAAGCTGTGGGTGCAGTTCGATAACTGGTTCATGAAGTTGCCCGGGGCGCCGAAGGGCAACTACTGGGTACTGTATGTCAGCAGCGACTACCAGACGGCGCTGGTGGGCAATCCGGATCGCAAGTACCTGTGGCTGTTGTCGCGTACGCCGACCTTGCCGGCGGTAGAGCGCGAGAGCCTGCTGGCCAAGGCGCGGCAGCAGGGGTACGACACCACCCGCCTGGTATGGCGGGTGTCGGACCGGGACATCGCGCGCAAGCCCTGAGATTTTGTGGTGTTCTTTCGGGCCCTATCGCTGGCAAGCCAGCTCCCACAGGTACTGCACAGACCTCAAGATTTGTGCTGATTTGTGGGAGTCCGCCCAGCCTTTCAGGCTGCGCTGTCGCGCAGAGAACAGTTCCAAAGCACGACGCGTACCCTGTGGGAGCGGGTTCACCCGCGATTGCGGTAGTGAATTCACAATAGCAATCGCGGGTGAACCCGCTCCCACAAGGTCCCTGCAAATCAAAGAGTTATGTTTTGTTCTATGAGAGTTGGCTTGCCAGAGATGAGGCCCTGATATTCAAACCTGAATTCGCAGTGCACGCGGTCCTTGTGGGAGCTGGCTTGCCAGCGATAGGGCCCTTAGGTTCAACCGAGCAATTCCCTCAGTACCCGGCCAAACGCCTCGGCACTGTCCTCTTCACCAGCATGCCGCCCCTGCTGCACCACCCAAACCCCGTTCACCATCACATCCCGAACCTGCCGATCCCCACCGGCGAACAACCAGCGGTTCAAGATACTGTCGCCATCGGCCACCGCCAGGTACGGATCCCGCCCGTCCAGCACGATCCAGTCGGCCCGCTTGCCCACCGCCAATTCGCCGATCGGCTGCCCCAGCGCCTGGGCGCCGCCATCGAGCGCTGCATCGAACAAGGTCCGCCCGACCATCGGCTGCGCCGCGCCATACAGGCGGTTGCGCCGCTGATCCCGCAGACGCTGGCCATACTCCAGCCAGCGCAATTCCTCGACCACGCTCAGCGACACATGGCTGTCCGAGCCGATGCCCAGGCGCCCGCCCTGGGCGAGGAAATCCACGGCCGGGAAGATCCCGTCGCCGAGGTTCGCCTCGGTGGTCAGGCACAGGCCGGCAATCGCCCGGCTCCGGGCCATCGCCGCCACCTCATCTGCCTCGGCATGGGTGGCATGCACCAGGCACCAACGCTCGTCCACCGCGACGTTCTCATACAGCCACTGCAATGGTCGCCGCCCGCTCCAGGCCAGGCAGTCGTCGACTTCCTTCTGCTGCTCGGCGATATGGATATGCACCGGGCAGGCCGTGTCGCTGGCGGCCAGGACGGTGGCGATCTGCTCTGGCGTCACCGCCCGCAGCGAGTGGAAGCACAGGCCCAGTGCCTGGGCCGGTTGTGCGGCCAGCACGGGTTTCAGGCGCGATTGCAGTTCAAGGTATTGGTCGGTGCTGTTGATAAAGCGCCGCTGCCCGTCGTTCGGCGCCTGGCCGCCGAAGCCGGAGTGGCTGTAGAGCACCGGCAGCAGGGTCAGGCCGATCCCGCTGTGGCTCGCCGCTGCACTGATTCGCCGCGACAGTTCCAGCGGATCGGCGTAGGCCTGGCCCTGGGGGGCGTGATGCACATAGTGGAATTCCGCCACCGAGGTATACCCGGCCTTGAGCATCTCGATGTACAGCTGGCGCGCGATGATTTCGAGCTGTTCCGGGCTGATCTTGCCCACCAGCCGGTACATCAGTTCGCGCCAGGTCCAGAAGCTGTCGTTCGGGTTGCCCGCCACTTCCGCCAGCCCGGCCATCGCGCGCTGGAAGGCATGCGAATGCAGGTTGGGCATTCCCGGCAGGAGCGGGCCGCCGAGTTTTTCCGCGCCGTCCGGTGAAGCACCGGCCTGGATCGACGTCAGTACGCCGTTCGCGTCAACCTCGATTCGGACCTGTTTCGCCCAGCCGCTGGGCAGCAACGCACGTTCGGCAAAGTACACGGACATCGACACGGCACTCCGTTCTGTTATTTGTATATACATATACAGACGTTTGCCTGCCCGGTAAACTCCGGCAAGCTACCGTTCATTCAATAGAACAAGGACTTTTCCAGTGCCGAAACCTCCTGTCTCCACGCTGGTTGCCCAGATGGGCGAGGGGCCGGCGCCGCTGTATGCCCGGGTCAAGCAGATGATCGTCCAGCAGATCGAGAGCGGCACCTGGCCGCCCCATCATCGGGTGCCTTCGGAAAGCGAACTGGTCGCCGAGCTGGGCTTCAGCCGCATGACCATCAACCGTGCCCTGCGCGAACTCACCGCCGAAGGGCTGCTGGTGCGCATGCAGGGCGTCGGAACCTTCGTGGCGGAACCCAAGACCCATTCGGCATTGTTCGATGTGCACAACATCGCCGACGAAATCTCCGCCCGCGGCCACCAGCACAGTTGCAAGGTGGTGACCCTGGCCGAGGAAGCCGCCGGTTCCGAGCGTGCCCTGGCCCTGGACATGCGCGAGGGGCAGCGGGTTTTCCACTCGTTGATCGTGCATTACGAAAACGGCGTGCCGGTGCAGATCGAAGACCGCTACGTCAATGCGCAGATCGCCCCGGACTACCTCAAGCAGGACTTCACCCGGCAGACCCCCTACGCCTATCTGTCCCAGGTCGCGCCGCTGACCGAGGGCGAGCACGTGGTCGAGGCGATTCTCGCCGATGCCTATGAATGCAGCCTGCTGCAGATCGAACACAGCGAGCCGTGCCTGCTGATCCGCCGGCGCACCTGGTCGGGCCGCCAGCCGGTGACTGCCGCGCGCCTGATCCACCCCGGCTCCCGCCATCGCCTCGAAGGACGCTTCAGCAAATGACCGAGTTGACCCTGTTACGCGCCGCCGATTATCCGCGCATGCCGTGGAAGAACGGTGGCGGCAGTACCGAAGAAATCACCCGCGACGCCGGCCAGGGCCTGGATGGGTTCGGCTGGCGCCTGTCGATCGCCGATATCGGTGAGTCGGGGGATTTCTCCAGCTTCGCCGGTTACCAGCGGATCATCACCGTGCTGCAAGGCGATGGCATGGTCCTGGAAGTCGACGGCCAGCCGAGCCGCGTGCTGCTGCCGTTCGACGCCTACGGGTTCAGTGGTGCCAGCCAGGTCAGTTGCCGCCTGCTGGGCGGGCCGATCCGCGATTTCAACCTGATCTACGCACCGCAGCGTTACCGCGCGCGGGTGCAGTGGTTCAGCGGCTATGCCCGTGTATTCACCTCGGCCAGCACCGTGCTGCTGTTCAGCGCCCAGCCGGCGCTGCAGGTCGGGATCAGTGGTCAACCCGGTCAGGCCCTCGGCCTGTACGACTGCCTCTATCTCAAGGACAACCAGCAACTGCGCGAACTGGATATCACCGGCCGCTGCTGCCTGATCGAACTGATCGCTGTTTCCGGGTAACGCACCAGCGCCGCACATTTTGTTACTGAATGCCCCAAGGTGGCGCAACGCCACCTTGCTTCTCGCACCGCCCTCCAGCTTTTTCCCTCTCCCTCTGCAAGATTTCCCGGCCTTGTCGCACAAGGGCTGTAGCCCTGTGCGGAATTTTTTCATTAAGCGTTTCCCGGGATTGGCAATTCAATTGCATATGCTTGTATGTACAAGTAAAGATGTGTGCGTATGAGTGGACAGGCCATCCCCTCGACGCCGTTAGCAAACCGGTATCACCGCTGGCCCACTGCCTGGGTTTGGACTGGATAGATCGCTCGAGGAGCCCTTTCGTGACTGACAACAACCTGAACAAATTCCGTGACGTCGAAATCCGCGCCCCGCGCGGCACCAGGCTGACCGCCAAGAGCTGGCTGACCGAAGCGCCGCTGCGGATGCTGATGAACAACCTCGACCCGGAAGTGGCGGAGAACCCCAAGGAACTGGTGGTGTACGGTGGTATCGGCCGTGCGGCGCGCAACTGGGCGTGCTACGACAAGATCGTCGAGAGCCTGACCAACCTGAATGACGACGAGACCCTGCTGGTGCAGTCCGGCAAGCCGGTCGGCGTGTTCAAGACCCACGCCAACGCCCCTCGTGTACTGATCGCCAACTCCAACCTGGTGCCGCACTGGGCCAACTGGGAACACTTCAACGAACTGGATGCCAAGGGCCTGGCCATGTATGGCCAGATGACCGCCGGCAGCTGGATCTACATCGGCAGCCAGGGCATCGTCCAGGGCACCTACGAAACCTTCGTCGAAGCCGGTCGCCAGCACTACAACGGCAACCTCAAGGGCAAATGGGTACTGACCGCCGGCCTCGGCGGCATGGGCGGCGCCCAGCCACTGGCCGCGACCCTGGCCGGTGCCTGTTCGCTGAACATCGAATGCCAGCAGAGCCGCATCGACTTCCGCCTGTCCAGCCGCTACGTCGACGAACAGGCCAAGGACCTCGATGACGCCCTGGCGCGCATCGCCAAGTACACCGCCGAAGGCAAGGCCATCTCCATCGCCCTGCTGGGCAACGCGGCGGAAATCCTCCCGGAGCTGATCAAGCGCGGCGTGCGCCCGGACATGGTCACCGACCAGACCAGCGCCCATGATCCGCTCAACGGCTACCTGCCTGCCGGCTGGACCTGGGAGCAGTACCGCGACCGCGCGAAAACCGAGCCTGCCGCCGTGGTCAAGGCCGCCAAGCAATCCATGGCCGTGCACGTCCAGGCCATGCTCGAGTTCCAGAAACAGGGCATCCCGACCTTCGACTACGGCAACAACATCCGTCAGATGGCCAAGGAAGAGGGCGTGGCCAATGCCTTCGACTTCCCCGGCTTCGTCCCGGCCTATATCCGTCCGCTGTTCTGCCGCGGCATCGGCCCGTTCCGCTGGGCCGCGCTGTCCGGCAATGCCGAGGACATCTACAAGACCGACGCCAAGGTCAAGGAACTGATCCCCGACGACGCCCACCTGCACAACTGGCTGGACATGGCCCGCGAGCGCATCAGTTTCCAGGGCCTGCCGGCGCGTATCTGCTGGGTCGGCCTGGGCCAGCGCGCCAGGCTCGGCCTGGCGTTCAACGAAATGGTCCGTCGTGGCGAGCTGTCGGCGCCTATCGTTATCGGACGCGATCACCTGGACTCCGGCTCGGTTTCCAGCCCGAACCGTGAAACCGAAGCCATGAAGGACGGCTCCGATGCCGTGTCCGACTGGCCGCTGCTCAACGCCCTGCTGAACACCGCCAGCGGTGCCACCTGGGTCTCGCTGCACCACGGCGGTGGCGTGGGCATGGGCTTCTCCCAGCACTCGGGCATGGTCATCGTCTGCGACGGTACCGATGAAGCGGCCGAGCGTATCGCCCGCGTGCTGACCAACGACCCGGGCACCGGCGTGATGCGCCACGCCGATGCCGGTTACGACATTGCAATCGAGTGTGCCAAAGAGCAGGGCCTGAACCTGCCGATGATCACCGGCTGATCCGCGTTGCCGGGGCCGCCATGCACGGCCCCGGCCACAGCGGCGTTTCATGGAAGGGACGACCGGAAGGCCTCTGAACTGCCGATATCCACTTTCCTGATTGGGAGCGTCATGCAATGAAAACCAACAAGACCCTGCTTGCGTCGCTGTGTGCCCTTGGCCTGTTGAGCCTGTCCGGCGTGAGCCAGGCCGCCGGCTGGTGCGAATCCGGCAAACCGGTGAAGTTCGCCGGCCTGAACTGGGAAAGCGGCATGCTGCTGACCGATGTCATGCAGTTCGTCCTGAAGAACGGCTACGGCTGCGAAACCGACAGCCTGCCGGGCAACTCCATCACCATGGAAAACGCCCTGGGCACCAATGACATCCAGGTCTTCGCCGAAGAGTGGGTGGGCCGCAGCGAGGTCTGGAAGAAGGCCGAGGCCGCCGGCAAGGTGGTTGGCGTCGGCGCGCCGGTGGTGGGGGCGATCGAAGGCTGGTACGTGCCGCGCTATGTGATCGAAGGCGACGCCAAGCGCAAGCTGGAGGCCAAGGCGCCGAACCTCAAGGCCATCGCCGATCTCGGCCAGTACGCGGCGCTGTTCAAGGACCCGGAGGAGCCTTCCAAGGGGCGCTTCTACAATTGCCCGGCCGGCTGGACCTGCGAGCTGGACAATACCGAAATGCTCAAGGACTACGGCCTGGACAGCAGCTATACCAATTTCCGTCCGGGCACCGGCCCGGCACTGGATGCGGCGGTGCTGTCGAGCTACAAGCGCGGCGAGCCGATCCTCTTCTACTACTGGACCCCGACTCCGCTGATGGGCCAGGTCGACCTGGTCAAGCTGGACGAAAAGCCCGGCGTCGACAAGAGCGTGAGCATCAAGGTCGGCCTGTCGAAAGCCTTCCATGAAGGCGCTCCGGAACTGGTCGCGGTGCTGCAGAAGGTCAACCTGCCCCTCGACCTGCTCAACCAGAACCTGGCGCGCATGAGCAAGGAGCGCATCGAGTCGCCGAAGCTGGCCAAGGCCTTCCTCAAGGAACATCCTGAAGTCTGGCATGCATGGGTCAGCGAGGACGCGGCGAAGAAGATCGACGCAGCGCTCTGAGCAAACCCGACCACCTGATGAGTGAACCCTATGTTCCCCGAAAAACTTACCTTCTCCATCGCCGACTGGGTCAACGGCTGGGTCGATGCGCTGGTGACCAACTACGGTGATGTATTCCGGCAGATCTCCGACACCCTGCTGTGGGCCATCGTCAATCTCGAAGGCCTGCTGCGGGCCACGCCCTGGTGGCTGATGCTGGCGATCGTCGCCGGTATCGCCTGGCATGCCACCCGCCGTGCGCTGCCGACCCTGGTGATCGTCGGCCTGCTGTTCCTGGTAGGTGCCGTGGGGCTGTGGGACAAGCTCATGCAGACCCTGGCGCTGATGCTGGTGGCGACGCTGATCTCGGTGCTGATCGGCATTCCCCTGGGCATCCTGTCGGCGCGCAGCGACCGCCTGCGTTCGATCCTCATGCCGCTGCTCGACATCATGCAGACCATGCCCAGCTTCGTGTACCTGATCCCGGTGCTGATGCTGTTCGGCCTGGGCAAGGTGCCGGCGATCTTCGCTACGGTGATCTACGCGGCGCCACCGCTGATCCGCCTGACCGACCTGGGCATTCGCCAGGTCGATGGCGAGGTCATGGAAGCGATCAACGCCTTCGGTGCCAACCGCTGGCAGCAGTTGTTCGGCGTGCAGCTGCCGCTGGCGCTGCCGAGCATCATGGCCGGGATCAACCAGACCACCATGATGGCCCTGTCGATGGTGGTGATCGCTTCGATGATCGGTGCCCGTGGTCTGGGCGAGGACGTGCTGGTGGGCATCCAGACCCTGAACGTCGGTCGTGGCCTGGAAGCCGGGCTGGCAATCGTGATTCTCGCGGTGGTGATCGACCGCATTACCCAGGCCTACGGCCGGGCGCGGCATGAGGTGAGCAAATGAGTACGGCGGCGATGAACAAGATCGAAGTGAAGAACGTGTTCAAGATCTTCGGCCAGCGCGCGGACGAAGCGCTGCAACTGATCCGCGAATCCCACAGCAAGGAGCAGGTGCTGGCCAAGACCGGCTGCGTGGTCGGGGTCAACGACCTGTCGCTGTCCATCGGTGCTGGCGAGATCTTCGTCATCATGGGCCTGTCCGGCTCGGGCAAATCAACCCTGGTGCGCCACTTCAACCGCCTGATCGACCCCACCAGCGGGGCGATCCTGGTGGATGGCGAGGACATCATGGGCTACGACATGGAAGCCTTGCGCCAATTCCGCCGGCGCAAGATCAGCATGGTGTTCCAGAGCTTCGGCCTGCTGCCGCACAAGACCGTGCTGGAAAACGTCGCCTACGGGCTCAAGGTGCGTGGCGAGAGCAAGCAACTGTGCGCCGAGCGCGCCCAGCACTGGATCACCACCGTGGGCCTCAAGGGCTACGAGAAGTCCTGGCCACACCAGTTGTCCGGCGGTATGCGCCAGCGCGTGGGCCTGGCCCGGGCCCTGGCGGCGGATACCGACATCATCCTCATGGACGAAGCCTTCAGCGCCCTCGACCCGCTGATCCGCGCCGAGATGCAGGACCAGTTGCTGGAGCTGCAAAAGACCCTGAACAAGACCATCGTCTTCATCACCCACGACCTCGATGAAGCCGTGCGCATCGGCAACCGCATCGCGATCCTCAAGGACGGCCGCCTGATCCAGGTCGGCACGCCGCGGGAGATCCTCCATTCGCCGGCCGACGAATACGTCGACCGCTTCGTCCAGCGCCGCGCCGCCACCGTATGAGGACCGTCATGCAGCAACCCGAAAATGTCGTGATCGCCGACGCCCCGCTGCGCTGGCAGGACATCGTCGCCGTGGCCCGCCACGGTGCCCGCCTGGCCCTGGCCGATAGTGCCTGGGCACGGATCGAGAATGCCCAGGCCATCGTCCGGCGCATCGTCGACAGCGGCGAGCGCGCCTACGGCGTCAATACCGGCCTGGGCGCGTTGTGCAACGTCGCCCTGGAAGGCGAGCAACTGCGCCGGCTGTCGAGCAACACCTTGCTCAGCCATGCCTGCGGGGTCGGGCCGGTGCTCGCCGACGAGCAGACCCGGGCGATCATCTGCGCCGCCATCGTCAACTACAGCCACGGCAAGTCCGGGATCCAGCGGCCGGTAGTGGAAATGCTCCTGGCCTTGCTGGAGCGCGGTATCACCCCGCAGGTGCCGTCCCAGGGCTCTGTGGGTTACCTGACCCATATGGCCCATGTCGGCATCTGCCTGCTGGGCGTGGGCAAGGTCAGTTATCGCGGGCAGATCGTCGAGGCGGCCGAAGCGTTGGCCGAGGAAGGCCTGAAACCGGTGGTGCTTGGCGCGAAGGACGGCCTGTGCCTGGTCAACGGCACGCCGTGCATGACTGGCTTGAGCTGCCTGGCTTTGGCCGATGCCGGCCACCTGCTGCAATGGGCTGATATCGTCTCGGCCATGAGCTTCGAGGCGCTGCGCGGGCAGATCGCCGCGTTCGATGCCGACATCATCGCGCTCAAGCCGCATCCGGGCATGCAGCAGGTCGGTGCCAACCTGCGGGCCTTGCTCGACGGCAGCGAAGTGATCGCCAGCAGCAAGGGCATCCGCACCCAGGACGCCCTGAGCATCCGTTCCATTCCCCAGGTTCACGGCGCTGCCCGCGACCAGCTTGCCCACGCCGCACGGCAGATCGAAACCGAACTCAACTCGGCTACCGACAACCCCTTGCTGCTGGGCACTCCGGACAATTTCCGGGTGATGTCCCAGGCCAACCCCCACGGCCAGTCGGTGGCGATGGCCGCCGACCTGCTGGCGATTGCCGTGGCCGAGACCGGCTCGATCGCCGAGCGCCGCCTCGATCGCCTGGTCAACCCGCATGTCAGCGGGCTGCCGGCGTTCCTCGTCAGCGAACCGGGAGTCAATTCCGGGATGATGATCGTCCAGTACGTCGCCGCTTCGCTGTGCGCGGAAAACCGCCAGCTGGCCCAGCCGGCAGTTGTGGATAACTACGTCACCTCCGGCCTGCAGGAAGACCATCTGAGCCTCGGCACCAGTGCCGCGCTCAAGCTGCACAAAGCCCTGGAAAACTGCACGCAGATCCTCGCCATCGAGTACCTGCTGGCGGCCCAGGCCTTCGAATTTCTCAAGGAGCAGCGCTTTGGCGCCGGTACCCAACGCGCCTGGCAACTGCTGCGCGAACAGGTCCCGGCCTACCAGCAGGACCGCTGGCTGGCGCCGGACATCGCCCGTGCGGCCGCGTTGCTCAAACAGCCGCAGGGCCCTCGGCACGTGCTGCCGACCCTGCTCTGACCTCATACAAGGAGCCTGAACATGCAAGTCTTCAACCTGATTCCCGGCCAGGTCAGCCTCGCCGAACTGCGCGGCATCTACAAAACCCCCGCGCGCCTGAGCCTGGTGGCCAGCGCTGCGGCGCAGATCGAGGCCAGCGTCGCCTGTGTCGAGCGGATCCTCGCCGAGGATCGCACCGCCTATGGCATCAATACCGGTTTCGGCCTGCTGGCTTCGACCCGCATCGCCAGCCACGACCTGGAAAACCTGCAGCGCTCGCTGGTCCTGTCCCATGCCGCGGGCATCGGCGCGCCGCTGGACGACGCCATGGTCCGGCTGATCATGGTGCTCAAGATCAACAGCCTGAGCCGCGGCTTCTCGGGGATCCGCCGGGTGGTGATCGATGCGCTGATCGCCCTGGTCAATGCCGAGGTCTACCCGCATATCCCGCTGAAAGGCTCGGTGGGTGCGTCCGGCGACCTGGCGCCGCTGGCGCATATGTCGTTGGTGTTGCTGGGTGAAGGCAAGGCCCGGCACAAGGGCGAATGGCTGTCGGCCGTGGATGCACTGGCGATCGCCGGCCTCAAGCCGCTGACCCTGGCGGCGAAAGAGGGGCTGGCGCTGCTTAACGGCACCCAGGCCTCGACCGCCTATGCCCTGCGCGGCCTGTTCGAAGCCGAAGACCTGTTCGCCGCTGCCATCGCCTGCGGCGGCCTGACCGTCGAAGCGGTGCTCGGCTCGCGCTCGCCGTTCGATGCCCGCATCCATGCCGCCCGTGGCCAGCGCGGGCAGATCGACGCGGCGGCCTGCTACCGCGACCTGCTCGGCGAAGGCAGCGAGGTGTCCGCTTCCCATGAACACTGCGGCAAGGTCCAGGATCCGTACTCCCTGCGCTGCCAGCCGCAGGTCATGGGCGCCTGCTTGACCCAGTTGCGCCAGGCCGCCGAAGTGCTGGCCATCGAAGCCAACGCCGTTTCCGACAACCCGTTGGTGTTCGCCGAGCAGGGCGATGTGGTTTCCGGTGGCAACTTCCACGCCGAGCCGGTGGCCATGGCCGCCGACAACCTGGCCCTGGCCATCGCCGAGATCGGCTCGCTGAGCGAGCGGCGCATCTCGCTGATGATGGACAAGCACATGTCGCAGTTGCCGCCGTTCCTGGTGGAAAACGGCGGGGTCAACTCCGGTTTCATGATTGCCCAGGTCACCGCTGCCGCCCTGGCCAGTGAGAACAAGGCGCTGTCCCACCCGCACAGCGTCGACAGCCTGCCCACTTCGGCCAACCAGGAAGACCACGTGTCCATGGCCCCTGCGGCCGGCAAGCGCCTGTGGGAGATGGCCGAGAACACCCGCGGCATCCTCGCCATCGAATGGCTCGGCGCCTGCCAGGGCCTGGACCTGCGCACCGGGCTGAAGACCTCGGTCAAGCTGGAGCAGGCGCGCAAGACCCTGCGCGATCGCGTACCGCACTACGACAAGGACCGCTTCTTCGCCCCGGATATCGAGATTGCCGTCGAACTGCTGGCCGAAGCTCGCCTGACCGGCCTGCTGCCGGGCGGCGTGCTGCCGAGCCTGGACTGAGCGGGGGCACGAGCAATGAAGACCCTCTGGCAGCACTGCCATGTGGCGAGCATGGCCAACGGCAGCTACTCGATCATCGAGGATGCGGCCATCGTCACTTTCGGCGGGCGTATCGACTGGATCGGGCCGCGCGGCTCGCTACCGGACATTGGCGAGGCAAGCCGGGTGGACCTGGGCGGCGCCTGGGTCACGCCCGGGTTAATCGACTGCCACACCCATACGGTGTTTGGCGGTAATCGCAGCGGCGAATTCGAACAGCGCCTGCTGGGCGTCAGCTACGCCGAGATCGCCGCCCAGGGCGGCGGTATCGCCAGCACCGTGCGTGCAACCCGCGCCGCCAGCGAAGACGAACTGTATGCCAGCGCCCTGCGCCGGGTGCGGGCGCTGATGCGTGACGGGGTGACGACGCTGGAGATCAAGTCCGGCTACGGCCTCGACCTGGAAAACGAGCGCAAGATGCTCAGGGTCGCCCGCCGCCTCGGCGAAACCCTGCCGCTGACCGTGCGCGCCACCTGCTTGGCGGCCCACGCGTTGCCGCCGGAATACAAGGACCGCAGCGACGACTACATCGCCCACATCTGCGAAGTGATGCTCCCGGCCCTGGCCGCCGAGGGGCTGGTGGATGCGGTGGACGCCTTCTGTGAATACCTGGCGTTCTCGCCGGAGCAGGTCGAGCGGGTGTTCATCAAGGCGCAGGAACTGGGCCTGCCGATCAAGCTGCATGCCGAACAGTTGTCGTCCCTGGCGGGTTCCAGCCTGGCGGCGCGGTATCACGGGCTGTCCGCCGATCACCTGGAGTTCATGACCGAGGGCGACTGCATCGCCATGGCCGCCGCCGGCACCGTCGCCGTTTTGCTGCCCGGTGCCTTCTATTACCTGCGGGAAACCCAGCTGCCTCCGATGGATGCCCTGCGCAAGCACGGGGTAAAGATCGCCATCGCCAGCGACCTCAACCCCGGCACCTCGCCGGCGCTGTCGCTGCGGCTGATGTTGAACATGGCCTGCACCCTGTTCCGCATGACCCCGGAAGAGGCACTGGCTGGCGTGACCACCCATGCCGCCACGGCGCTGGGGCTGGGCGACAGCCATGGCACGCTGGAAGTGGGCAAGGTCGCCGACTTCGTTGCCTGGGATATCGAGCGTCCAGCCGACCTTGCCTACTGGCTCGGCGGTGAACTGGACAAGCGCGTGGTGCGCCACGGCGTCGAACTGACTGATTGAGGCACGACGATGGACAAGGTTCTGAGTTTTCACCAGGGCAGGCTGCCGCTGCTGGTCAGCATGCCCCACGCCGGCCTGAAGCTGACCCCGGCGGTACGCGACGGGTTGGTTCCGGCGGCCCGCAGCCTGCCGGATACCGACTGGCACATCCCGCGGCTGTACGACTTCGTCCGCGGCATGGGCGCCAGCGTGGTGGCGGCGGAGTATTCGCGCTTCGTCATCGACCTGAACCGGCCCGAGGATGACCAGCCGCTGTATGTCGGCGCGACTACCGGGTTGTTCCCAGCGACGCTGTTCGACGGCGAGCCGCTGTTCGAGCACGGCAAGGTGCCGTCGGCGGCCGAGCGGGCGGGTTATCTGGAAAGCATCTGGCGGCCCTATCACGACACCTTGCGCAACGAACTGGCGCGGTTGAAGGCGGAGTTTGGTTATGCGCTGCTGTGGGATGCGCATTCGATCAGGTCCCATGTGCCGCATCTGTTCGACGGGAAACTGCCGGACTTCAACCTGGGCACGTTCAACGGCGCGAGCTGCGATGCTGAACTGGCCGAGCGGTTGAAGGCAGTGTGTGCCGGGGCGCTGGGCTATACCCATGTGCTGAACGGGCGCTTCAAGGGCGGGCATATCACCCGGCATTACGGCGATCCGGCGCAGGATATCCATGCAGTGCAACTGGAGCTGGCGCAGAGCACATATATGGAGGAGGTTGAGCCATTTACCTATCGGGAGGATCTGGCGGAGCCGACGCAGGGGGTGTTGCGCGGATTGCTGGAAGAGGTTCTGGGCTGGGCTCAGCGGCGATACAACTGACGCAATCGCTGGCAAGCCAGCTCCCACAGGTACGGCGCCGCTTTCAAGGAAGGTGGTGAACCTGTGGGTGGCTTTGCCAGTGATACACATGATTACCTGAAGAACACTTGACCACCGGGGCATGCTTCACGGTGTCCGCAGCGCCGCAAAACCCTGTGGGAGCTGGCTTGCCAGCGATGAGGCCCCGGAGCGCAGCATATGATTACCTGAACAACACTTGACCCAACGGGGCATGCTCAAAGCGCATTTCGGGTTTATGATGCCGAACGGCCGAACAATTCCCACACGGAGTGCGTAATGCAGACCTTGTACCCACAGATCAAACCCTACGCCCGGCACGATCTGGCAGTCGAAGCACCGCATGTGCTGTACGTCGATGAAAGTGGTTCACCGGAAGGTCTGCCGGTGGTGTTCATCCACGGTGGCCCCGGCGCCGGCTGCGATGCGCAGAGCCGTTGCTACTTCGATCCCACCGTCTACCGCATCATTACCTTCGACCAGCGGGGCTGCGGCCGCTCCACGCCCCACGCCAGCCTGGAAAACAACACCACCTGGCACCTGGTCGAAGACCTCGAGCGCATCCGCAAGCACCTTGGTATCGAGAAGTGGGTGCTGTTCGGCGGCTCCTGGGGCTCGACCCTGGCCCTGGCCTACGCCCAGACCCACCCCGAGCGCGTCCATGGCCTGATCCTGCGCGGCATCTTCCTGTGTCGCCCACAGGAAATCGAATGGTTCTACCAGGCTGGCGCCAGCCGCCTGTTCCCGGACTACTGGCAGGACTACATCGCGCCGATCCCCCTGGAAGAGCGCGACAACCTGGTCCAGGCCTTCCACAAGCGCCTTACCGGCAATGACCAGATCGCCCAGATGCATGCGGCCAAGGCCTGGTCCACCTGGGAGGGCCGCACCGCGACGCTGCGTCCGAACCCGCTGGTGGTCGACCGTTTCTCCGAGCCGCAGCGCGCGCTGTCCATCGCCCGTATCGAATGCCATTACTTCGTCAACAACGCCTTCCTCGAAGAAAACCAGCTGATCCGCGACATGCCGAAGATCGCTCACCTGCCGGCGGTGATCGTGCACGGCCGCTACGACGTGATCTGCCCGCTGGACAACGCCTGGGAACTGCACCAGGCCTGGCCGAACAGTGAGCTGAAGGTGATCCGTGATGCCGGGCATGCCGCTTCCGAGCCGGGCATCACCGATGCCCTGGTGCGCGCCGCCGACCAGATGGCCCGGCGCCTGCTCGACCTGCCTCTGGAAGAAGCGTGAAGGGCCTGTTGCAACGGGTGCGTGGCGCCCGGGTGGAGGTAGAAGGGGAAATCGTCGGTTCGATCGACCAGGGCCTGCTGGTGCTGGTCGCGGTGGAGCCCGGCGACACCCCGGAGCATGCCGACAAGCTCCTGCACAAGCTGCTCAACTATCGGGTCTTCAGCGACCCGCAGGGCAAGATGAACCTTTCCCTCAAGGACATCGACGGCGGCCTGCTGCTGGTGTCGCAGTTCACCCTCGCCGCCGATACCCGCAGCGGCCTGCGTCCGAGCTTCTCCACTGCCGCGCCACCGGCCCTCGGCGCCGAGCTGTTCGACTACCTTCTGGCCCAGGCGAGGCTCAAGCACGGCACTGTCGGCAGCGGTCGATTCGGCGCCGACATGCAGGTTCATCTGGTCAATGATGGCCCCGTAACATTTATGTTACAAATATGAAGACAAAATTCCCCCTGTTTGCAGGAAAACAAGGGGTTTGGCAGCAAAAATAGTTGGCTGGCCCTGATGCGTTGTAACGCCGCCTGCTAGATAATCGCGCGCTACACAGGGCCGGCATTCGACGGCCTGTTTAACCTTGACTCGAGAACTGTACGGAACCGTTTGGGGAATCATTGAGCCCTTTCGGAGTCCGAACAGTGCTCGCCAACCCGGCATGTGTCGCTGGCCGTTGGTTCTTTAGATCAGTATTCGGCGAGGGTTGCTCGTGATTGTAAGTCCCTTTGATGCTCCAAGAACGCCTGCCAGCCGGCTGCGCAAGGCCCTGATCGCGGGTTCGGCACTGATGTGCCTGCTCGGCTCCGGCCAGCTCTGGGCGTTCAACCTTGACGATGTCGCGGCCAAGGCGAAGGACCTGGCCGGGCAAAAGTACGAAGCACCGAAAAGCAATCTGCCGGCCGTGTTCCGCGACATGAAGTTCGCTGACTACCAGAAGATTCGTTTCCGCGCCGACAAGGCCGAGTGGGCCGGGGAGAAGACGCCGTTCGAGCTGTCCTTCTACCACCAGGGCATGCACTTCGACACTCCGGTGAAAATCAACGAAGTCACCGCCACCACCGTCGAAGAAATCAAGTACGACCCGAGCCGCTTCGACTTCGGCGACCTGCAGTTCGATGCCAAGGCCACCGAGAAGCTGGGCTACGCCGGTTTCCGCGTTCTCTACCCGATCAACAAGGCGGACAAGCAGGACGAGATCATGACCCTGCTCGGCGCCAGCTACTTCCGCGTGGTCGGCAAGGGCCAGGTGTATGGCCTGTCGGCCCGCGGCCTGGCGATCGACACCGCGCTGCCGTCCGGCGAAGAATTCCCGCGCTTCACCGAGTTCTGGGTCGAGCGCCCGAACGCCAACGACAAGCACCTGGTGATCTACGCGCTGCTGGATTCGCCGCGCTCCACCGGCGCCTACAAGCTGATCCTGCGTCCGGGATCCGACACCATCGTCGATGTGCAGTCGAAAGTCTTCCTGCGTGACCACGTCAGCCGCCTGGGCATCGCCCCGCTGACCAGCATGTACCTGTTCGGCAGCAACCAGCCGTCCCGCGTGCCGAACTACCGTCCTTCGCTGCACGACTCCGAAGGCCTGTCGATCCATGCCGGCAACGGCGAATGGCTGTGGCGTCCGCTGAACAACCCGAAACACCTGGCCGTCAGCAACTTCAGCGTGGAAAACCCGCGTGGCTTCGGTTTGCTGCAGCGCAATCGCGCTTTCAGCTTCTTCGAAGACCTGGATGACAACTACCAGAAGCGTCCAAGCACCTGGATCGAGCCGAAGGGCGACTGGGGCAAGGGCACCGTCGACCTGGTCGAGATCCCGACCGCCGACGAGACCAACGACAACATCGTGGCCTTCTGGAGCCCGGAAAAACTGCCGGAGCCAGGCACCCCGATCGAATACGAATACCGCCTGCACTGGACCATGGACGAGTCGGAGTTCCACTCGCCAGACCTCGGCTGGGTCAAGCAGACCATGCGTTCAACCGGCGACGTCAAGCAATCCAACCTGATTCGCCAGCCTGACGGCAGCGTGGCCTTCCTGGTCGATTTCGAAGGCCCCGCCCTCGCCAAGCTCCCGGAAGACACCGCGGTGCGCAGCCAGGTCAGTCTCGACGACAACGCCGAGCTGGTGGAAAACAACCTGCGCTATAACCCTGAAATCAAGGGCTGGCGCCTGACCCTGCGGATGAAGGTCAAGGATCCGGGCAAGGCCGTGGAAATGCGCGCTGCCCTGGTTCGTGATGTACCGGTCGAGCCGGCCAAGCCTGAAAAGCAGGAAGAGCCGAAGAAACAGGAAAAACCTGCCAAGCATGACAAGGCTGCGGCGAAAACCGCCAAGGCCGAGCAACCTGCCGAGCAGCCTGCCGCCGAAGCGGCGCCCACCACCGAGGCCCCGGCCACCACCGAACAGGTGCTGACCGAGACCTGGAGCTATCAGTTGCCTGCCGATGAGTAACTCTTCAGCACGGCCGGAACCACTCGTCGAGTATCTGGCCCACCTTCCACTGAGCGACGAGCAGCGGGCGGAACTCGCCAGCTGCAACTCGTTCAGCGAGTTGCACCAGCGCCTGTCGGCGCACCCGGCCCCTGCCAATGCCGAACCCACCCAGGGTTCGGTAGGCAGCCGGCTGAACCTGCTCACGGCTACCGATATGGAAGAGGTCGAGATGCTCGGCCTCGACGCCAACGGCCGGGTCTGCCTCAAGGCGACCCCGCCGATCCGGCGCACCCGGGTGGTGCCCGAGCCGTGGCGGACCAACATCCTCGTGCGCGGCTGGCGCCGGCTGACCGGGCGCACCAACGCCCCGGCCCCGGAAAAACGCGAGCTGCCGGCGGCGCGCTGGCGCTGGGTCGGCTCCGTGCGCCGCTATATCCTGCTGGCCCTGATGATCGGCCAGACGCTGGTCGCCGGCTGGTACATGAAAGGCATCCTGCCGTACCAGGGCTGGTCCTTCGTCGATCTCGAAGAGGTCATGCACCAGCCGCTGTTGCAGACTGCAACGCAGGTCTGGCCGTATGCCCTGCAGACCAGCATCCTGATCCTGTTCGGCATCCTGTTCTGCTGGGTCTCGGCCGGTTTCTGGACCGCGCTGATGGGCTTCCTCGAACTGCTCACCGGGCGCGACAAGTACCGCATTTCCGGAAGCAGCGCCGGCAACGAGCCGATCGAGAAGGGCGCGCGCACCGCGCTGGTCATGCCGATCTGCAACGAAGACGTACCACGGGTGTTCGCCGGCCTGCGCGCCACCTTCGAGTCCGTTGCCGCCACCGGTGACCTGGACCGTTTCGACTTCTTCGTCCTCAGCGACACCAACGACACCGACATCGCCGTGGCCGAGCAACAGGCGTGGCTGGATGTCTGCCGCGAAACCAACGGTTTCGGGCGGATCTTCTACCGCCGCCGGCGTCGCCGCGTGAAGCGCAAGAGCGGCAACCTCGACGACTTCTGCCGTCGCTGGGGCAGCGACTACCGCTACATGGTGGTACTCGACGCGGACAGCGTGATGAGCGGCGAATGCCTGACCAGCCTGGTGCGCCTGATGGAGGCCAACCCGGACGCCGGGATCATCCAGACCGCGCCGAAGGCTTCGGGCATGGACACCCTGTATGCGCGCATGCAGCAGTTCGCTACCCGCGTGTACGGCCCGCTGTTCACCGCCGGCCTGCACTTCTGGCAACTGGGCGAGTCGCACTATTGGGGGCACAACGCGATCATCCGCATGAAGCCCTTCATCGAGCACTGCGCCCTGGCGCCGTTGCCGGGCAAGGGCGCCTTCGCCGGTGCGATTCTCTCCCACGACTTCGTCGAAGCCGCGCTGATGCGCCGTGCCGGTTGGGGCGTGTGGATCGCCTACGACCTGCCGGGCAGCTACGAAGAACTGCCGCCGAACCTGCTCGACGAGCTCAAGCGTGACCGTCGCTGGTGCCACGGCAACCTGATGAACTTCCGCCTGTTCCTGGTCAAGGGCATGCACCCGGTGCACCGCGCGGTGTTCCTGACCGGGGTGATGTCCTACCTGTCGGCGCCGTTGTGGTTCTTCTTCCTGGTGCTGTCGACGGCACTGCTGGCCACCAACACCCTGATGGAGCCGCAGTACTTCCTCGAACCACGCCAGTTGTACCCGCTGTGGCCGCAATGGCATCCGGAGAAGGCCATCGCGCTGTTCTCCACCACCATCGTGCTGCTGTTCCTGCCCAAGCTGCTCAGCGTCATCCTGATCTGGGCCAAGGGCGCGACCGAGTTCGGCGGGCGCATCAAGGTCACCCTGTCGATGCTCCTGGAGATGCTGTTCTCCATGCTGCTGGCGCCGGTGCGAATGATCTTCCACACCCGTTTCGTGCTCGCCGCGTTCCTCGGCTGGGCCGCGACCTGGAACTCGCCGCAGCGTGACGACGATTCCACGCCGTGGAGCGAAGCGGTGCGCAGGCATGGCCCGCAGACCCTGCTGGGCGTGGCCTGGGCCCTGCTGGTGGCCTGGCTGAACCCGAGCTTCCTGTGGTGGCTGGTGCCTATCGTCGGTTCGCTGACCCTGTCGATCCCGGTCTCGGTGATCTCCAGCCGGGTCAACCTGGGGCTGCGCGCCAAGGACGAGAAGCTGTTCCTGATTCCCGAGGAGTACTCGACGCCCCAGGAACTGCTGGCGACCGACCAGTACACCCACGAGAACCGCTGGCACGCACTGAAGGACGGTTTCGTCCGCGCCGTGGTCGATCCGAAGCAGAACGCCCTGGCCTGTGCCCTGGCGACTGCCCGCCATCGCACCGTCGAACCGATCGAGGCGCTGCGCGCCGAGCGTATCGCCAAGGCCCTGCAGGTCGGCCCGTCCGGGTTGGACGGCAATACCCGCCTGGCCCTGCTCAGCGATCCGGTGGCCCTGGCGCGCCTGCACGAGCAGGTCTGGGCCGAGCAGAACGCGGCCTGGCTGGACCCATGGCGCAAGTCGATCGCCAGCGATCCGCACTCGCCGCTGCTGCCGCTGCATCCCGAGCCGGCGCCGCAGCCGGCCCTGGCCAACGCCTGACCCGCAACGGGGCGACATTCGTCGCCCCGTTTGCGTTTTCTGGTATCAATGAGTAACAAAGTCTTCACGGACGCTAGGTCCCGTGCCGCTCATGCGTTAGCATCCCACCCCGACTATGGCGCGTCGTCTGTAGGACTTTTCGCGCGCACAATAAAATTCGAGCGGTTTCCTGTTTTGGGGGAAGTGGTGATGTTCAAAAAGTATCTGTCGATGCTGCTGGCCGGCGTCGCGGCCGCCTTGGCGGTGGGCTCGGCACACGCCGGTGCGATCGATGACGCGGTCAAGCGCGGCACCCTGCGCGTCGGCATGGACCCGACCTACATGCCCTTCGAGATGACCAACAAGCGTGGCGAGATCATCGGCTTCGAAGTGGACATCCTCAAGGCCATGGCCAAGTCCATGGGCGTCAAGCTGGAGCTGGTGTCCACTGCCTACGACGGCATCATCCCGGCCCTGATGACCAACAAGTTCGACATGATCGGCAGCGGCATGACCCTGACCCAGGAGCGCAACCTCAAGCTGAACTTCAGCGAGCCCTTCATCGTCGTCGGCCAGACCCTGCTGATCCGCAAGGAACTGGAAGGCAAGATCAAGTCGTACAAGGACCTGAACAGCGCCGAATACCGCCTGACCTCCAAGCTGGGCACCACCGGCGAAATGATCGCCAAGAAACTGATCGGCAAGGCACAGTACCACGGCTACGACAACGAGCAGGAAGGCGTGCTGGACGTGGTCAACGGCAAGGCCGACGCCTTCGTCTACGATGCGCCTTACAACGTCGTCGCCCTGACCAAGGTCGGCAACGGCAAGCTGGTCTACCTGGACGAGCCGTTCACCTACGAGCCGCTGGCCTTCGGCCTGAAGAAGGGCGACTACGACAGCATCAACTTCATCGATAACTTCCTGCACCAGATCAAGCACGACGGCACCTACGAGCGGATCCACGACAAGTGGTTCAAGAAGACCGAATGGCTGAAGGACATGGAATAAGGCCCAGGCTCCACGCCCAGGCTTGAAACCCGACGCGCAGGCTTGTCCTGCGCGTTCGCATTTACGGAACCCTCAACGTGATCAAACACAAGAAAGCCCAGTGGCCCTGGCACGGGCTGACCGCGCTGGTCCTGGTCGGACTGGCGCTGAGTCTGTATTTCGCTACCTCGATGATTTCCTACGAGTGGCGCTGGAACCGTGTACCGCAGTACTTCGCCTACCAGGCCGAAGAAGCCCATCGCGCTGCCGGCTACGGCACGGTGCAGGAGATCGTGCGCAAGGGCGACAGCGCCGTGGTGACCCTGCGTGACGAAGACGGCAACGACCAGGTGCTGGAAGTCGACCAGGCCAGCGTGCAGCTGTCCCAGGGCGATGATGTGGCCGAAGGCGATCTGATCGGCCTGACCCACCATTGGGCCGCCGGCCCGCTGGCCTGGGGCCTGTGGACCACCGTCTGGATCTCCGTGGCGTCGGGCATCGCCGGTCTGGTGATCGGCCTGTTCGCCGGGCTGTGCCGGCTGTCTAGCAACCCGACCCTGCGCGACCTGTCCACCGTCTATGTCGAGCTGGTTCGCGGTACGCCGCTGCTGGTGCAGATCTTCATCTTCTACTTCTTCATCGGCACCGTGCTCAACCTGTCCCGGGAGTTCGCCGGGGTGGCGGCGCTGGCGCTGTTCACCGGCGCCTATGTGGCCGAGATCGTCCGGGCCGGCGTGCAGTCCATCGCCAAGGGGCAGGGCGAGGCGGCACGTTCACTGGGCCTGAACGCTTCGCAGTCGATGCGCCACGTGATCCTGCCGCAGGCATTCAAGCGCGTGTTGCCGCCGCTGGCCGGGCAATTCATCAGCCTGGTCAAGGACACCTCGCTGGTCTCGGTGATCGCCATCACCGAACTGACCAAGAGCGGCCGCGAAGCGATCACTACCTCGTTCTCCACCTTCGAGATCTGGTTCTGCGTCGCCGGGCTGTACCTGCTGATCAACCTGCCGCTGTCGCACTTCGCCAGCCGGCTCGAGCGGAGGCTTGCGCAAAGTGATTGAAGTCCGTGATCTGACCAAAGTCTTCGATACGCGCGGCATGGTGGTGCGCGCCGTGGATAACGTCACCACCCAGGTCGCCCGTGGCGAAGTGCTGGTGGTGCTCGGCCCGTCGGGCTCGGGCAAATCGACCTTCCTGCGCTGCCTTAACGGCCTGGAGTCCTTCGACGCCGGCAGCGTCGCCATCGACGGCCTGCAACTGGCCGACCCGAAGACCGATATCAACGCCTATCGCCGTGAAGTCGGCATGGTGTTCCAGCACTTCAACCTGTTCCCGCACATGACCGTGCTGGAGAACCTGTGTCTGGCACAGAAGGTCGTGCGCAAGCGCAGCAAGGCCGAGCGCGAAGCCAAGGCGAAAGCCTTGCTGGAGAAGGTGGGGATCGGGCAGAAGGCCAACGAATACCCGTCGCGGCTCTCGGGCGGCCAGCAGCAGCGGGTGGCGATCGCCCGGGCGCTGGCGATGGACCCGAAGGTCATGCTGTTCGATGAGCCGACCTCGGCGCTCGACCCGGAAATGGTCGGTGAGGTACTGGACGTGATGAAGACCCTGGCCCAGGAAGGCATGACCATGGTCTGCGTGACCCATGAAATGGGCTTTGCCCGGGAAGTGGCGGACCGTGTGCTGTTCTTCGATCACGGCAAGCTGCTGGAGGATTCGCCGCCGGAGCAGTTCTTTACTGCCCCCAAGGACCTGCGGGCCCAGGCCTTCCTCCGCCAGGTTCTCTAAGCTTCTTCGCTCTTCCGGGCCCTATCGCTGGCAAGCCAGCTCCCACAGGTGCTTCGTTGCTCTGGAGAGCAGTGTGACCCTGTGGGTAGCAGTTCTTCACTGCCCCCAACCACCTGAGGGCCTTCCGCTCCCACAGGTATCGCGTGCACCGCGGACCCTGTGGGAGCTGGCTTGCCAGCGATAGGGCCATCAGCCACACCGATGGATTACAGGCGGAACCGCGATACCAGCGACTGCAAATGCGTCCCCAACCGCGCCAGCTCCACGCTGGACGCCGCCGTTTCCTCACTCGCCGCCGCCGTCTGATCCGATACATCCCGCACGTTCATCACGCTGCGGTTGATTTCTTCGGCTACCGCACTCTGCTGCTCTGCCGCCGCAGCAATCTGCTGGTTCATCGCCTGGATCGACGACACGGTCCTGGTAATGGTTTCCAGCGAAACCCCGGCGCTGCGGGTCAGTTGCACACTGCTGTCGGTCAGGCTGCGGCTGTTGTCCATCACCGTCGCCACCTGCTGGGTGCCGTTCTGCAAGCCGGCGATCAGTTCCTCGATTTCCTCGGTGGACTGCTGGGTGCGCTGCGCCAGGCTGCGCACTTCATCGGCGACCACGGCGAAGCCGCGTCCGGCCTCGCCGGCACGGGCCGCTTCGATGGCGGCATTGAGGGCCAGCAGGTTGGTCTGCTCGGCCACCGACTTGATCACGTCCAGTACGCTGCCGATTTTCGCGCTTTCCGTCTTCAGGTCATTCATCGCGGCGCTGGAGTTGTCCACTTCCTTGGCCAGGCGCTCGATCTGGGCGATGGCCTCGGCCACCACGCGGTCGCCCTCGCGGGCCTGGTTGTCGGCCATCTTCGCCGCCTCGGAAGCCTCTTCGGCATTGCGCGCGACTTCATGCACGGTGGCCGCCATTTCGTTCATGGCAGTGGCAACCTGATCGGTCTCGACCTTCTGGTTGTTGACCCCGGCACTGGTCTGCTCGGTGACCGCCGACAGTTCTTCGGCAGCGCTGGCGATCTGGGTGACGCCGTCGCCGATGCCGCCGATCAGCTCGCGCAGGTTCAGCGTCATGCGTTGCATGCTGCGCTGCAACTGGCCCAGCTCGTCGCGGCGCTGGTCGGTGAGGTCATGGCTGAGGTCGCCGCTGGCGATACGGTCCACGGCGCTCAGGGTTTGCCGTAGCGGCACGACGATCTGCCGGGTGATGGCCCAGGAGGCGAGGATACCGAAGGCCAGGGCCAGCAGCGTGGCCAGGCCGAGCATGGACTTGGCGTGCTGCGTCTCGTTGTCGCGAATCCGGGTCTGGGATTGGGTCAGTTCCATGCTCAGGTCGAGCAGGCGATTGCCCAGCTTGCCCATTTCGGCCAGGGATTTGTCGCTGGCCTGCTGGGCGTTGCCGATCTGGACCACAGCGCCCCGGTAGGCGCCCAGCGCCTCGGCAGCCGTGCCCAGGTTGGCCTGATGGTCCGCAGGTACCTTGCCGGGCAGCGCTTTTATCAGCGCCAGGGCCTCGTCGATAGCGGTCAGTGCGGTGGCCTGGAATTCTTCCTTGCCGCTGTAGGTGTAGCCACGCACCTGGAAGCGCGCCTGCTGCAACAGCTTCGCGGTTTCCACGGCGTTGTTGAAGATGACGATGTCGCCGTTCTGCAGCAGGCCCTGCTGCACTTGGTCGAGCAGCGCGGCGGCCTTGTCGGCGCTGCTGCCGAGAATGGCGCGGGCGGCTTCGCGGGCATCGGCGGCGCGCTTGAGGTCGGCGAAGGCACTCTCGTAGCCGCGCAATGCCTGGCTTTGCTGGGCCAGGCGCTGGCTGTCCTCGGGCTCCTTGACGCCCTTGCTCACCCGCTCCAGGGTCGCGCCGAGCGTCGTCATGGCCTTTTCCACCTGGGCGGTGGAAGCCGCGTCACGGTTGTGTTCGTAGGTCTGCCTGGCAATCCGTAGGGCCTGGGTGCCCTGGTACACCTCGGAGATCTCGCCGAGCTTGTCGCCCCGGCCGATCACGCCACTCAGGCCCTGCCAACCGGTGAAGGTAATGGCGAGGGTCAGCAGCAGCACGATGCTGAAGCCGATCCCCAATTTGCGATTGACGCTCACATTCCCCAGGTGCTGGGCCATCCAACGGTACATGCGGTAACTCCGGTTCTGTCAGGCGAGGCAGATTTATTTTGCTTGTTCGTCTGAATCGGCCCGGGATGGCAAAACTGAAGGAGGCAAAAGCGCCCAAACGGGGGCCGAAGAGGTAGCCGTTAGTCGTATGAGCGTTGTTAGAACAGACGCGCCAGCAGGGCGGTGACCGCAGTTTCCACGCGCAGGATGCGTTCGCCCAGTTGCACCGGGGCCAGCCCGGCCTTGCCCAGCAGATCGACCTCGTAGGGAATCCAGCCGCCTTCCGGGCCGATGGCCAGGGTCACCGGCCCCTCGACCCCGCGCGGGCAGGGCGGATGGTTGCCGGGATGACCGACCAGGCCCAGGGTGCCGGCTGTGATGGCCGGCAGGCGGTCCTCGACGAAAGGCTTGAAGCGCTTCTCGATCACGACCTCGGGCAGCACCGTATCGCGGGCCTGCTCCAGGCCGAGGATGAGGTTTTCGCGGATGGTTTCGGGTTCGAGGAAGGGCGTCTGCCAGAAGCTCTTTTCCACCCGGTAGCTGTTGACCAGCACCAGTTTCGCCACGCCCATGGTGGCGATGGTCTGGAACACCCGGCGCAGCATCTTCGGGCGCGGCAGGGCCAGTACCAGGGTCAGCGGCAGCTTGGCCGGTGGCGCCTGGTCGAAGCTCAGGGACAGTTCCGCTTCATGGCCTTCCAGGCGCTCGACCCGCGCCTGGCCCATCAGCCCGCCGATCCGGCCGACGCGCAGGCTGTCGCCCACCGCGACGCGATGGATCTCCTGCATATGGATGAAACGGCGGTCGCTCAGGACCGCGCGGTCGGCCGCAATGAAATCGGCCTCCTCGAGCAGCAGCAGGTTCACGGCTGGGTCGCTGGCGGCTGGTCGTCCGGGGTATCGTCGCTGGCTTCTTCTTCCTGGCGGCGCTTGCGCACCAGGCCGCCGAACAGCACGCCGATCTCGAACAGCATCCACATCGGCACGGCCAGCAAGGTCTGCGAGAAGATGTCCGGCGGGGTCAGGATCATGCCGACCACGAAGCAGCCGATGATCACGTACGGACGGATCTTGCGCAGGTACTGCACATCTACCACGCCGATCCAGACCAGCAGCACCACCGCCACCGGAATCTCGAAGGCCACGCCGAAGGCGAAGAACAGGGTCATGACGAAATCGAGGTAACTGGCGATGTCGGTCATCATCGACACGCCTTCGGGGGTGGCGCTGGCGAAGAAGCCGAAGATCAGCGGGAACACCAGGAAGTAGGCGAAGGCCATGCCGGCGTAGAACAGCAGGATGCTGGAAACCAGCAGCGGGATCGCCACGCGCTTTTCATGGCGGTACAGCCCCGGTGCGATGAACCCCCAGATCTGGAACAGGATGAACGGGATCGCCAGGAACAGCGAAACGATCATGGTCAGCTTGAACGGCGTGAGGAACGGCGAGGCGACGTCGGTGGCGATCATCGTCGCGTTGGCCGGCAGGTGCGCGCGCAGCGGCGCCGAGACCAGGGTGTAGATCTGCTGGGCGAAGGAGAACAGCCCGGCGAAGATCAGGAAGACCGCCGCCACGCAGCGCAGCAGGCGGGTCCGCAGTTCGGTGAGGTGCGACACCAGCGGCATGGGCTGGTCGTGTTCCGGAATCTCGCTCATGGGGCTCGCGGCGGTTGGGTCGGTTCGGTGGACGGCGCCGTGGCGGGTGCCGCTTCAGGCGTGACAGCGGGCGCTGCCGGCGCCACTGGCACGGGCTCGACAACTGCGGACGCCGCTGGCGGGGTGCCGGGGGGGGCAGCCGGATCCGGCGTCACGCTCTGCGGATTGAGAATGCGCCGGGCTTCCTGCTCCATCGAGAGGATGTGCTCGTTGTGCAACTGCCGACGGATCTCGTCGGCACCGATCTCGCGCTCCACTTCCTGCTTGATGGAATTGAAGCTGCGCTTGAGGCGCCCGATCCACAGGCCGGCGGTACGCGCCGCGCCGGGCAGGCGCTCGGGGCCGAGCACCACCAGGGCGACCAGGCCGACGAGCAGCAACTCGCTGAAGCTGATGCCGAACATGGGATCACTCTTTCCTTGCAGGTTCCTGGACCTTCTGCGCCTGGCCGTCGATGGTCTGCGGCTGGTTCAGCGGGGTGCCCTGCGGTGGTACAGGCTGGGAGGGTTGCGCGGCCTGGACGTTCGGGTCGGCCGGCTTGTCGTCTTCGTTCATGGCCTTGCGGAAGCCCTTGATGGACTCGCCCAGGTCGCTGCCGAAGTTCTTGAGCTTCTTGGTGCCGAAGACCAGCACGACCACGACCAGCAGGACGATCCAGTGTTTCCAGTCAAAAATACCCATGGTGCTCTCCTCGAATGAATGTCAGTCAGGCCGATGGCTGGCGAGCGGCTTTTTCGTCATGGCCGGACAGGCCGAAGCGGCGTTCCAGCTCGGCCAGCACGGCCTGCGGGTGCTGGCCCAGGGCACTGAGCATGACCAGGCTATGGAACCACAGGTCGGCAGTCTCATAGATCACATCGCTGCAGTCGCCGCTGACGGCGGCGTCCTTGGCGGCGATGATGGTTTCCACCGATTCCTCGCCGACCTTCTCCAAGATCTTGTTCAGGCCCTTGTGGTACAGGCTGGCCACGTAGGAGCTGTCGGGGGCCGCGCCCTTGCGCGCTTCCAGTACTTCGGCCAGGCGGCTCAGGGTGTCGCTCATGTTCAGTGTCCTGCGTTGTAGATGGCGTCCGGGTCCTTCAGGACCGGATCGACGATTTTCCACTGGCCGTCTTCGAAGACGCGGTAGAAGCAGCTTTCGCGCCCGGTGTGGCAGGCGATGTGGCCCAGTTGCTCGACCATCAGGATGATCACGTCGGCGTCGCAGTCCAGGCGCAGTTCATGCAGCTTCTGCACGTGGCCGGACTCCTCGCCCTTGCGCCACAGTTTGCCACGCGAGCGCGACCAGTAGATGGCGCGCTGCTCGGCGGCGGTCAGGGCCAGGGATTCGCGGTTCATCCAGGCCATCATCAATACGCGCCCGGTCTTGTGGTCCTGGGCGATGGCCGGTACCAGGCCGTTGCTGTCCCACTTGATCTCGTCCAGCCAGTCTTTCATGTTCGACTCCCAAGTCAGGCCACGGCCCCGCGCCGATGCCGGCGGCTAGTGTGCCAGCCGCGAGCCGTCGTGGCTATCGGCGCACCACCAGGTAGAGCCCTGCGGCGAGCATCAGCCAGGCCGGCCAGACGCTGGTGGCGACCAGGTTGCCGGCCGTGCTGGCGACGACTGCGCCGCCTGCGAGCAGGGCCGCCCCGACCAGGCGCAGGGCCCAGTGGTCCTGCTGCTTCCACGGGGCGGGCGGGTCATTGAGGTGCGGCTGCGACATGCGTTCGAGCAGGTCGCGGGTCATGTTGGCCAAGTGCGGCACCTGCTCGACCTGGCTGTGCAGGTTCTGCAGCAGGGTCTTCGGGCTCACCCGCTCGCGCATCCAGCGCTCCAGGAACGGCTGGGCGGTGGTCCATAGGTCCAGGTCCGGGTAAAGCTGGCGGCCCAGGCCTTCGATGTTCAGCAGGGTCTTCTGCAGCAGCACCAGTTGCGGCTGCACTTCCATGTTGAAGCGCCGCGCCGTCTGGAACAGGCGCATCAGCACCTGGCCGAAGGAAATATCCTTGAGCGGCTTCTCGAAGATCGGCTCGCACACGGTGCGGATCGCCGCTTCGAATTCGTTGAGCTTGGTCTGCGTCGGCACCCAGCCGGAATCGATGTGCAACTGCGCGACGCGGCGGTAGTCGCGCTTGAAGAACGCAAACAGGTTGCGGGCCAGGTAGTCCTGGTCTTCCGGGGTCAGGCTGCCGACGATGCCGCAGTCGATGGCGATGTACTGCGGGCTCCACGGCTTCACTGTGCTGACGAAGATGTTGCCGGGGTGCATGTCGGCGTGGAAGAAGCTGTCGCGGAATACCTGGGTGAAGAAGATCTCCACGCCACGCTCGGCAAGCATCTTCATGTCGGTGCGCTGGTCGGCCAGGCTTTCCAGGTCGGTGACCTGGATGCCGTAGATGCGCTCCATCACCAGCACTTTAGGCCGGCACCAGTCCCAATAGACCTGGGGCACGTACATCATGTCCGAGCCCTCGAAATTGCGCCGCAACTGGCTGGCATTGGCCGCCTCGCGGAGCAGGTCGAGTTCGTCGTAGATGGTCTTCTCGTAGTCGCTGACCACGTCCACCGGGTGCAGCAGGCGCGCGTCGGCCGATACCCGCTCGGCGCCGCGGGCGATCAGGAACAGCCAGGCCAGGTCCTGGGCGATCACCGGCTTGAGGCCGGGACGCACCACCTTGACCACCACTTCCTCGCCGCTCTTCAGGCGCGCGGCATGTACCTGGGCCACCGAGGCCGAGGCCAGCGGCTCGACGTCGAAGCGCGAGAAGACCTCGCTGACCTTGGCGCCCAGTTGTTCCTCGATCAGCGCCACGGCTTTCTGCGGGTCAAAAGGCGGGACGCGGTCCTGCAGCAGCATCAGCTCGTCGGCGATGTCCGCCGGCAAAAGGTCGCGGCGGGTGGAAAGCAACTGGCCGAACTTGATGAAGATCGGGCCGAGGTCCTGCAGGGCCAGGCGCAGGCGCGCACCACGGCTCAGCGCGGACTTGCGACGCGGCAGCCAGCGCCACGGCATGAGCAGGCGTAGCGAGGCCAGCCACCAGGGCAGGGGCAGGTCGAACAGCAGGTCATCGAGACGGTAGCGGATGACGACGCGCTGGATGCGCAACAGACGGCGTACGGCGAGCAGCTTCATGCGTTATCGCTGGATTCAAGGGATCGGGCAAGGCGCTCGATGCGCGCCTCGAGGCGTTCAATGTCGAGCTTGAGGGTATCGAGTTCGGCGAAGCGGGCTTCGGCTTCACGCTGGCCGACCAGGGTGCGCGATTCCTCGGCCAGGTACTCCGAGGCGGTGCGACCCAGGCTCGACAGGCTGCTGCAGGTCCAGCGCGCGCGGCTGCGCAAGTGGCTGCCGAGCAACTGGGTGGCGACCGGGCCGAGCCAGCGGGAAACTTCGTACTCCCAGTCCAGCTCCAGGTCCTGGAGTACGCCGACCAGGTCGAGCAATACGGTGCTGTCGCCGTCCAGTTCGACCTGCGGGCTGTGCAATACGGCGGTCTTGTCCTGGCTCAGGGCCAGTTGTACCAGGCTGCTGGCCGGGGCGCGCAGGGTGCAGTCGGGAGCATTGGCCCACTGGCTGGCCAGGAGCAGGCCTTCGTCGCTGGGCAGGATGAACAGTTGCAGGGCCGGCTGGCGGCAGTCGATGGCAATCACCTTGCCATCGAGGGGCGCCAGGCGCGGCAGCGCGGTGCTGTCCAGGCGCAGGACACGGTTGATGCCGTGTTCGACGCTGGCGAGAAGGCCGGCGACCAGCATCAGGGCTTGATACCGCGATGCAGGGCGACGATGCCGTTGGTCATGTTGTGGTAGGTGACGCGGTCGAAGCCGGCGTCGACCATCATGGCCTTGAGGGTTTCCTGGTCGGGGTGCATGCGGATCGACTCGGCCAGGTAGCGGTAGCTTTCCGAATCGTTGGTGATCAGCTTGCCGGCCAGCGGCATGAAGGCGAAGGAGTAGGCGTCGTAGACCTTGGACATCAGCTTGCTGGTCGGCTTGGAGAACTCCAGCACCAGCAGGCGACCGCCGGGCTTGAGTACACGCAGCATGGAGCGCAGGGCGTCGTCCTTGTGCGTCACGTTGCGCAGGCCGAAGGCGATGGTCACGCAGTCGAAGTGGTTGTCGGGGAATGGCAGTTTTTCCGCATCGGCCTGGACGAACTCGACGTTGCCGGCCACGCCCAGGTCGAGCAGGCGGTCACGGCCGACCTTGAGCATCGAGGCGTTGATATCGGCCAGCACGACCTGGCCGGTAGGGCCGACCAGGTGGGAGAACTTGCGGGTCAGGTCGCCGGTACCGCCGGCGATGTCCAGGACCCGGTTGCCGCTGCGCACACCGGACAGCTCGATGGCGAAGCGTTTCCACAGGCGGTGCATGCCGCCGGAAAGCACGTCGTTCATCAGGTCGTATTTGGCGGCTACCGAATGAAAGACCTCGGCGACCTTGTCGGCTTTCTGGCTTTCAGGAACGCTCTGGTAACCGAAATGAGTGGTGGGTTCGGCGTTATCGCCTTTGCGCTGCTCGTTCATATCGCTTCACCGGGAAAAATTACTCGCCATTCTAGGGCGTGGAACTGCATTTGTCTTGGCGGGGTTGTCGCGGCTGTAGGCGGGGGCATAATGCGCCAGTATGCCCTTGCAGCCAGGACCTCATGAATGACCCAGATCAGCGTTGAACGTAAACACAGCCTCGGCCGCGACGCCGCCCGTCAGAAGGCCGAAGCCCTGGTCGAGAAGCTCTCCCGCGAGTACGACCTGAAGGCCCAATGGAAGGGTGACCGGGTAGAGGTCAAGCGCAGCGGCGCCAATGGCAGCGTGGAGATCGGCGACGACAGCATCCGTGTGGAACTCAAGCTGGGCATGATGCTGTCGATCATGGGCGGCACCATCAAGGCCGAGATCGAGCGGGCGCTGGACAAGGCGCTGGCCTGAATCCTGCGACCGGGGCGTGCAATGCGTCCCGGTCTTTAGGGTGTCGATTCTAATTTTTCTCCGTAACGTGCTCTGCAATCCCCGATCCGTGGGTAGTTCTTCCATTCCTTTCAATGAGTGCGAGGTGCAGAACATGGCCAAAGTGATCCTGAAGAAAAAAGACGATGTCCAGGGCAGCCTGGGTGAAGTGCGCGGCTATGCGCGCAAGATCTGGCTGGCGGGCCTGGGCGCCTACACCCGGGTCGGCCAGGAGAGTGCTGATTACGTGAAGGACCTGATCAAGGCCGGCGAAGCCGTGGAAAAACGCGGCAAGAAACGCATCGATCGCGAGCTCGACGCGGCCAACGGCGAGATCGATTCGGCCAGGCAGGAGCTGCGCAGCGTCAAGGGAAAAGTCGAAGTTCAGCTCGACAAAATAGAAAAGGCTTTCGACACACGGGTCGCCAGCGCCTTGAATCGCATCGGCATTCCGTCTAAACATGACGTGGAGACACTTTCCGCCAAGCTCGATGAGCTGACGGCATTGCTCGAACGTGTCGCGGGCAAACAATAAGGAGAGCGGGATGGCTGGCAAGAAGACTACTGAGAAAGAAGGCAGCTCCTGGATCGGGGGAATCGAGAAGTACTCCCGCAAGATCTGGCTGGCGGGCCTGGGTATTTATTCGAAGATCGACAAGGACGGCACCAAGCTCTTCGACGATCTGGTCAAGGATGGCGAGAAAGCCGAGAAGCAGGCCAAGAGCAGCGTCGACACGGCCAAGGAGACCGCAAAGTCGGCGACCTCCCGTGTCGGTGATGTGAAGGACCGCGCGCTGGGCAAGTGGAGTGAACTGGAGGAAGCGTTCGACAAGCGCCTGAACAGTGCCATCTCGCGTCTCGGCGTACCGAGCCGCAACGAGGTCAAGGCGCTGCACAGCAAGGTCGATACGCTGACCAAGCAGATCGAGAAGCTGACCGGCAAATCGGTGACGCCGGTTTCCGCGGCCAAGCCTGCGGCGGCCAAGGCGACTGCTGCGAAGCCGCTGGCCAAGGCTGTACCCAAGGCAGCGGCCAAGCCTGCGGCGAAAACCGCGGCGGCCAAACCTGCAGCCAAGGCAGCTGCGGCGAAACCTGCGGTGGCCAAGCCGGCAGCCAAACCGGCGGCGGCGAAAACCGCTGCTGCGAAACCGGCTGCCAAGCCTGCGGCCAAGCCAGCAGCGAAACCCGCTGCCGCCAAACCGGCAGCCAAGCCGGCTGCGGCGAAGAAGCCGGCGGTGAAGAAAGCTGCGGCGCCGAAGCCTGCTGCTGCCAAGCCTGCGGCTCCGGCTGCCAGCGCGGCTCCAGCAGCCAGCGCCGCACCGGCCGCCAGCAGCGCTCCGGCGCCATCGGCACCCGCCACGCCCACCAGCCAGACCTGATCACAGGCGGCAGCAAACAAAACGCCCGGCTCAGTGCCGGGCGTTTTGTTTTGTCCTTTCGGGCCTCATCGCTGGCAAGCCAGCTCCCACAGGTACAGTGCCGCTCTCAAGGGCAGTGGTGACCCTGTGTGGGGTTTGCCAGCGATGGGCCTCAAGCCTTGCAGATGCCTCCGGCAACGGCGCGAACCTGTGGGAGCTGGCTTGCCAGCGATAGGGCCATCAGCCTTCCAGATACCTCAAAGCCAACTGCTCCGCCGCATGCCGCGACGGCAATTCCAGGTGCGGTGCCACCAGCATCATCACCTGGTACACCACCACACCCACCTCCGCTTCCTTGGCCAGTACCCGCTGGTAATCCAGGGAAAACAGCAAGGTCAGGGTGATCTGTTCCACCAGTTGCCCCAGCGCCCGGGTGTCGCTGATCACCTGCCCCTGCGCCTTGAGATTGGCCAGCAGCGTGGCCAAGGTGCGTTTCAGTCCGTTGAGCAGGTTCCTGATGCCCCGCGCCAGCTTGGGCAGGCGCCCGGTCAGGTTCGACAGGTCCTGGAACAGGAACCGGTACTGCGCCATGCGCTCGACGATCAGGTGCAGGAACAGCCAGTAATCCTCGGCATCCAGGCGCACTTCCAGCGGCGGATCGAGCAGCGGCGTCAGTTCCTCCTCGAAACGCTCGAAAAGGCCGAGCACCAGCGGCTCCTTGCCGTGGAAGTGGTAATACAGGTTGCCAGGGCTGATCCCCAGTTCGTTGGCGATCTCAAGGGTCGAGACGTTAGGTTCGCCCTGCTCGTTGAACAGCAGCAGGGCACATTCAAGGATGCGGTCGCGGGTCTTCATCCGGTCCTCTGCTCAGCGCACCAGCACGTACTGGCCCGGTGCAGGATCCATGGCCGGGTAGCTGGCGCTGCCCAGGCTGGTGCCGGTTTCCCGCAGGGCGCCGGAACGCCCCTGGATCCACTCCAGCCACAATGGCCACCAACTGCCCTCGGTCTTTTCGGCATCGTAGTACCAGGCCCTCGGGTCGCCGCTGAGCTTGGCGTTGAGCACATAGTGCGCCTTGGGATTGCCCGGCGGGTTGATGATGCTCTGCACATGGCCGCTGTTGGACAGCACGAAGCGTCGCTCGCCGCCGAGCAGCAGGGCCGAGCGGTACACCGCGTCCCACGGGGTGATGTGGTCGTTGTGCCCGGCGACATGAAAGCTGTCGACGCCGATCTTGCCCAGGTCGATCGGCGTGCCGCATACCTCCAGCCCGGCGGGATGGGCCAGCGGGTTGTATTTGAAGAAGTCCAGCAGGTCGCCATGCAAGGCGGCGGGCAGGCGCGTGGTGTCGTTGTTCCAATAGAGGATGTCGAACGGCGGCGGGGTCTTGCCGAGCAGGTAGTTGTTGACGAAATAGTTCCACACCAGGTCGTTGGGGCGCATCCAGGCGAACACCCGGCTCATCTCGCCACCGTCGAGCACGCCTTGCTGGTACGAGCGACGCTTGGCCGCCTCGAGGGTCTGCTCGTCGGCGAACAGGCTGGCGGCGCTTTCCATCTGGCTGTCCAGCAGGCTGACCAGGTACGTGGCGCTGTGTACCCGGCGCAGTTGCCGCTTGGCCTGCAAGTGACCCTGCAACGCCGCCATGGTCAGGCCGCCGGCACAGGCGCCCATCAGGTTGACGTCGCGGCTGCCGGTGATGGAGCGACAGACGTTCAAGGCTTCCTCCAGCGCCGCCACATAGCTCGACAGGCCCCATTCGCGATGACGCGGGTCGGGATTGCGCCAACTGATCATGAACACCTGGAGGTTGTTCTTGAGCATGTACTGCACGTAGCTGTTGCCGGGGCCGAGGTCGAACACATAGAACTTGTTGATCTGCGGCGGCACGATCAGCAACGGCCGGGCGTACTGCTTTTCGCTCATCGACTTGTACTGGATCAGCTCCAGCAGCTCGTTGCGAAACACCACAGCGCCCGGGGTGGTGGCGAGGTTGCGCCCGACCTCGAAGGCATCCTTCGCCACCTGGCGCGGCATGCCGTTGTTGTGGCGCAGATCGTCCAGCAGATGGCCGATGCCGCGTACCAGGCTCAGCCCGCCGGAATTGAAGACTTCCTTGACCGCCTCGGGGTTGAGCAGGGTATTGCTCGGCGACACGGCATCGTTGAGCAGGGTGAAGAGGAAGTGCGCGCGGGCGCGGTCGTCCTCGTCCAGGCTGCTTTCATCGATCCACTGGCGGGTCTGTTTCTGCCAGGCCAGGTAGGCCTGCAGGCCTCGGCGATAGAAGGGGTTGAGGCTCCAGGCCGGGTCCTTGAACCGATTGTCCCGCGAACCGGGCTGGTGCAGGGTATCGCCCAGCAGCACGCGGCCCAGTTGGCCGCCCAGTTCGAGCAGGTGACGTGCGGTGTAGAGCGGATGGCGCAGCCCATGGCGACCGACGTTGCGCAGGGTCGAGACCAGGTCGCGCCCGCGCAGTCCTGTGATCGCGCTCTGCACATTGATATAGGTGGAGGGGGTAGGCGCTACCGCCTTCACGGGCTTGTCTTTCATCGGGCAACACTCCGTCGTCGGGCCATCGACAAACTGAACCAGGATTCATGAGCGACTCCACCTCGACCAGCGCGCCCGCATGCTTCGACGCTCCTGTCGAAAGTGCGGGCGATGAGGTGCGGTTCAGGCGCTCGGGGCGGGCCGGGGGTGCATGACGGCGCGTTGGCGTTCCTCCTGGAGGAACTTCATGATGATCGGCGCCACCGCCTCGGCACGGGTAATCAGAAACAAATGTCCATCGTCGATTATGTGTAGCTGGGCATTGGGGATTCGCCAAGCCAGGAAACGCATATTGATCAGCGGGATCAGCGGGTCGTCGTCGCCGGCCAGCACCAGGGTCGGCTGCTGGATCTTGTGCAGCCAGTGGGCGCTGGTCCAGCCGAGGCCGGCGAACAGCTGCCAGTAGTAGCCGAGCTTGCCGCCCGAGCGCACCTTGGACGCATGGTGCAGCGCCAGGTCCGGATCGCGGCGGAAGGCGCCGCCGTAGATCAGCGGGGCGATGCGGATCACGTGGGAAGGCTGCACGTAGCGCCGCGGGCTCGCCATCATCCACAGCACCTTGGGCTTGCCCGGCACCATCACTGCGCCAGCGGCCGTGGCAGCCAGTACCAGCTTCTTGCAGCGCTCCGGATAGTCATGGGCGAACTGCTGGGCCAGGGCGCCGCCCCACGACACGCCGATGGCGTTGACCTGGCCGTAGTCGAGGTAGTCGAGCATGCGCGCGGCCAGCTTGGCCAGGCCGGGGAAACGATAGGGATGCCTGGGCGTGGACGAACCCCCGACCCCGGGCACATCGAAGGCAATGACTTCGAGGTCCGGGTCCAGGGCCTGGATAAAGGGAAATACCAGCTCGAGGTTGGCGCCGATGCCGTTGAAGATCAGCAGCGGCGTCAAGTGCGGCTTGCCGGGGCGAACCGCGGTGCGGATGGTCTGGCCATCCAGGTCGACGGTTCGGAAAACGTACGGTTGCGGCATGCGCGGACCCTGTTTGCTAATAAGGCGCCGCCGGCTTCAGGCCGGCGGCGCGGCGGTTTCAACGCTCGTGGACGTAGGTGCCCGGCGACGCCTCGCCCGCCGGATAGGCCTTGTTGCCGAGCACGGTCGGCGCCGGTTTCAGTTCGCCGGAGCGCTCGCCCAGCCAGTTCTGCCAGTACAGCCACCAGGAATCGGTGTGCTTGTTGGAGTTTTCCTGCCAAGCGTTGGGGTCGGCAGGCATCTCCTTGCTGGTCATGTAGCGTGCCTTGGGGTTGCCCGGCGGGTTGAGAATGCTCTGGATGTGTCCGCTGTTGGACAACACGAATTCGACGTTGCCCCCGAACAGTTGCGCCGACCTGTAGCAGGACTGCCACGGCGTGATGTGATCGGCGGTTCCGGCGACGCAGAAAATATCGGTGCTGACCTGCTTGAGGTCGATCGGCGTTCCGCATACCTCAAGGGCATTGGGGCGGGTCAGCGGGTTGTTCTTGAACATCTCGATCAGGTCGCCGTGGAAGGCAGCCGGCAGGCGCGTGGTGTCGTTGTTCCAGAACAGGATGTCGAACACCGGCGGCTCGTTGCCCAGCAGGTAGTTGTTGACCCAATAGTTCCAGATCAGGTCGTTGGGCCGCATCCAGGCGAAGACCTTGGCCATGTCGCGGCCTTCCAGCACCCCGGCCTGGTAGGAATGGCGCTTGGCCGCCTCGAGGGTCTGCTCGTCGACGAACAGCGCTACCTGGGTATCCAGTGTGGTGTCGAGCACGCTGACCAGCAGGGTCAGGGCATTGACCTTGCGCTCGCCCAGCGCGGCGTAGTGGCCGACCAGCGCGGTGCAGGTGATACCGCCGGAGCAGGCGCCGAGCATGTTCAGGTCGTCGCTGCCGGTGATTTCCAGCACCACGTCGACCGCTTCCTTGAGCGCGTCGATATAGGTCGACAGGCCCCACTCGCGCTGGGCCTTGGTCGGGTTGCGCCAGCTGATGATGAAGGTCTGCACCGTGGAACGCAGGCAGAAGCGCGCCAGGCTTTTTTCCGGGCTGAGGTCGAAGACGTAGAACTTGTTGATCTGCGGCGGCACCACCAGCAGCGGACGCTGGTGGACCTGCTCGGTGATAGGGCCGTACTGAATGAGTTCCAGTACATCGTTGCGGTACACCACGGCGCCTTCGCTGGTGCCGAGGTTCTTGCCGACCTCGAAGGCCTCCATGTTCACCTGGCTGGGCATGCCGCCGTTGTTGACCATGTCCTTGGCCAGGTTGGCCAGGCCGTCGAGCAGGCTCTTGCCACCGGTTTCGAAGAAGCGCTTGACCGCCGCCGGGTTGGCCATGCTGTTGGTCGGGGCCATGGCTTCGGTCATCAGGTTGATGACGAAGTGGGCGCGGCTGATATCGGTATCGGACAGGTTGCTGGCGCCGACCCAGTCATGCAGCTCCTTGCGCCAGGCCAGGTAGGTCTGCAGGTAGCGGCGGTAAAGGGGGTTCTGGCTCCAGGCCGGATCGTTGAAGCGACGGTCGTCGCTTTCCGGCTGCAGGCTGGATTTGCCGAAGATCACGTCCTTGAGCTCCATGCCGAAGTGCGCGACATGCTTGGCGCTGTGCAGCGGTTGCCGGATGGCCTGGCGCAGCACCATGCGGGCAGAAGTCAGCAGATCCTTGCGGCGCAAGCCTATGACCGGGTTCAGACCCAGCGTGTTTTCCGAGGCTTGGCGCTGCAGGTCATCGTTACTCTTGTTGCTCATCTACGACGCTCCGTTGTCCTGAGACGAGTACCGCTCGGCGACTGGCGACTACCAGACCAATGCCGGTACTGCTGCTCGGGTGACCAATGATAACGAGTTGCGATCCTGCGGCCGGCCGAGAGGGGCGTTGAGCGTTGCGGGGTAATGTCCGCATCGAGAAGACTGCCTGCTTTCGCTCGCTTTCTCGGCATCCCGGCCCGTTCCCTTGCTCCGTGCAGAGGATGCAGGGAACCTGCCAGGTCCATTGGTTACCCGACTTTCCATCAATGCGCAAGCCGGCCAGATGATGGCCGGTGCCGCAGGCATTCAAGCAGATCGGTTTAGAAAATGCGCTCTAAAACAGCAGAGTGCCGGGCTAGAGCATCAGCTTGATGACAGACTCGGACGGGTCGCGGGATTTGCCGGCAGCGGCGAGATCCTTGAGGTATTCGGCCCAGAGTTCGTCCTGGCGCAGGCACAGCTGTTCGAGGTACTCCCAGGTGAACAGTCCGCTGTCGTGGCCGTCGTCGAAGGTCAATTTCAGTGCGTATTGGCCGGCGGGCTCGATCTTGTCCAGGCCGACGCCAAGCTTGCCGAACTGCAGGATGGGATTGCCGTGGCCCTGGACCTCGGCGGAAGGGGAGTGTACGCGCAGGAACTCGGCGGGCAGGTGATAGACCTCGCCCGGGCCGTAGGTCAGGCTCAGGGTCTTCGAGGCTTTGTGCAGGTTGATTGCGGTGGGCAGGCGGGACATGTCGGGCTCCTTGGCTACAGGGCCGCACGCTACAAGCTGGACATCGGCGACGTCCAGCCCGCAGCGTATCGAGGCTTACAGAATGTAGCGCGACAGGTCTTCGTTCTGTGCCAGTTCACCGAGATGGCTGTTCACGTAGTCGGCGTCGATGCGGATCGGCGCTTCACTGTGGGCAGCGGCCAGGTCGCCGGCGCTGAACGACACTTCTTCGAGCAGGCGTTCGAGCAGGGTGTGCAGGCGACGGGCACCGATGTTCTCGGTCTTCTCGTTGACCTGCCAGGCGATCTCGGCGAGGCGCTTGATGCCTTCCGGGGCGAACTCGATATGCAGGCCTTCGGTCTTGAGCAGCTCGCTGTATTGCAGGGTCAGCGAAGCGTGCGGCTCGCTGAGGATGCGCTCGAAGTCTTCCGGGCTCAGGGCCTTGAGTTCGACGCGGATCGGCAGGCGGCCTTGCAGCTCGGGAACCAGGTCGCTCGGCTTGCTCAGGTGGAACGCGCCGGAAGCGATGAACAGGATGTGGTCGGTCTTGACCATGCCCAGCTTGGTGTTGACGGTGCAGCCTTCGATCAGCGGCAGCAGGTCGCGCTGCACGCCTTCGCGCGAGACATCGGCGCCGCCGACGTTGCCGCGCTTGGCGACCTTGTCGATTTCGTCGATGAACACGATGCCATGCTGCTCGACCGCTTCCAGGGCCTTGGCCTTGAGTTCTTCCTCGTTGACCAGGCGTCCGGCTTCTTCGTCACGCACCAGCTTGAGCGCTTCCTTGACCTTGAGCTTGCGGCTCTTGCGCTTGCCCTTGCCCATGTTGGCGAACAGGCTCTGCAACTGGTTGGTCATCTCTTCCATGCCCGGCGGCGCGGAGATATCGACGCCCATGGCTTCGGCCACTTCGATCTCGATTTCCTTGTCGTCCAGCTGGCCTTCGCGCAGGCGCTTGCGGAACAGCTGGCGGGTGTTGGAGTCGGCGCTTGGCGCGGCGTCCTCGTTGAAGCCGGCGCGGGCCGGTGGCAGCAGGGCGTCGAGTATACGGTCCTCGGCGGCATCTTCGGCGCGGTGGCGCACGCGGATCATTTCCTGCTCGCGGAGCATCTTGATCGCCGCATCGGCGAGGTCACGGATGATCGATTCGACGTCACGGCCGACATAGCCGACTTCGGTGAACTTGGTCGCTTCGACCTTGATGAACGGCGCATTGGCCAGCTTGGCCAGGCGGCGGGCGATCTCGGTCTTGCCGACGCCGGTCGGGCCGATCATCAGGATGTTCTTCGGGGTGACTTCGGCACGCAGCTCGGCAGGGAGCTGCATGCGCCGCCAGCGGTTGCGCAGGGCAATGGCGACGGCGCGCTTGGCGTCGTCCTGGCCGATGATGTGGCGGTTGAGTTCGTGGACGATCTCGCGGGGGGTCATGGACATGGTATGTGGTGGTCCCGTGGCGGTGGTGTCAGCGTGGAAAAGCCCGGCGGTGTATCCGGGCGCCAGAACAGCTGAATCACTCGGCCAGGTCCTGCTCCTCGATGGTCAGGTTGTGGTTGGTGAACACGCAGATGTCGCCGGCGATGTTCAGGGCGGTCTCGGCGATTTCCCGGGCCGACAGGTCGGTCTTTTTCAGCAGGGCGCGGGCGGCGGCCTGGGCGTAGGCGCCACCGGAACCCATGGCGATCAGGCCGTCCTCGGGTTCGACCACGTCACCGTTGCCGGTGATGATCAGCGAGGCGTCCTTGTTGGCGACCGCGAGCATGGCTTCCAGGCGGCTCAGGGAACGGTCGGTACGCCATTCCTTGGCCAGCTCGACGGCGGCGCGGATCAGATGGCCCTGGTGTTTTTCCAGTTGGCCTTCGAAGCGCTCGAAGAGGGTGAAGGCGTCGGCGGTGGCACCGGCGAAACCGGCGATGACCTGGCCGTGGTACAGGCGACGGACCTTCTTGGCGTTGCCTTTCATCACGGTGTTGCCGAGGGAAACCTGGCCGTCGCCGCCCATGACGACTTTGCCGTGGCGACGAACTGAAACGATGGTGGTCAAGGGAGAGTCTCCACGCAGCGGGGCGAAAATGCCTGTGCAGACTCATATGGGGGTGCAGGGAAGGATTTCAACCTTGGGGGACGGGTGGTGCGACCTTGGTCGGAGACCGCAGTGCCCTCAATCGCTGGCAAGCCAGCTCCCACAGGGACCACCTCAGGCCTGAGCCTTGCAGTGAACCTGCCACAGGGATCACCTCAGGCTTGAGCCTTGCAGTGAACCTGCCACAGAGACCATCTCAGGCCTGAGACTTGCAGTAAACCTGCCACAGGGACCACCTCAGGCCTGAGCTTGCAGTTAACCTGCCACAGGGATCACCTCGGGCCTGAGCCTTGCAGTGAACCTGTGGGAGCTGGCTTGCCAGCGATGCTTTTAGCGTCTCAGCCTTCGTGGCTGATATGCCCATCCACCACGGTGTACCGTACGGCACCCGGCAGGCAGTGGCCGATGAACGGGCAGTTGTCGCCCTTCGAGCGCCATTGCTCGCCCGCCACGGTGGAGGCTTGCGGGTCGAACAGCACCAGGTCGGCGGCGGCGCCGGTCTTCAGCTCGCCTGCCGGCAGGCGCAGCGCCGCAGCAGGGCCGGTCGACAAGCGCTTGACCAGGGTCGGCAGGTCCAGCAGGCCATCGGCAACCAGGGTCATCGCCAGCGGCAGCAGCAGTTCCACGCTGCTGATGCCCGGCTCGGTGGCGCCGAACGGGGCCAGCTTGGCATCCCGCTCATGCGGCTGGTGATGGCTGGAAATCGCCTGGATCACGCCGGACTTCACCGCTTCACGCAGGCCGTCGCGGTCGGCGCGGGTGCGCAGCGGCGGTTGCACGTGGTACAGGCTGGAGAAGTCCACCAGCGCGTCATCGGTGAGAATCAGCTGGTACAAGGCAACGTCTGCGGTTACCGGCAGGCCGCGGGCCTGGGCCTGGGCGATCAGTTGCGCGCCACGGGCGCTGGTCAACTGGCTGAAGTGGGCGCGTACGCCGGTCTGCTCGACCAGCAGCAGGTCACGGGCCAGGGCCACGGTTTCCGCGGTTTCCGGGATGCCCGGCAGGCCGAGGAAGCTGGCCATGGCACCTTCGTGGGCCAGGCCGCCGGCGGCCAGGTCGCGATCTTGGGAGTGGAAGATCACGGTCAGGTCGAAGGTCGCCGCGTACTCCAGCGCCCGGCACAGGGTGCGGGTGTTGCCGAAGCTTTCCAGGCCATTGCCGAAGGCCACACAGCCCGCATCGCGCAGGGCCACCAGTTCGGCCAGTTGCTCGCCTTCCAGGCCCTTGCTCAGGGCGCCGATCGGAAACACCTTGGCATGCCCGGCCGCACGAGCACGGTCGAGGATCAGTTCGGCCACGGCCGAGGTGTCCAGCACAGGCTTGGTGCGGGGCGGGCAACACAGGCTGGTCACGCCACCGGCAGCGGCGGCGCGGGTTTCGCTGGCGATGGTGCCCTTGCGGCTGTAGCCCGGCTCGCGCAGGGCCACGCTGAGGTCGACCAGGCCTGGAGCGGCCACCAGGCCGGCGGCGTCGATGCTGCGCGTGGCCTTGAATCCGGCCGGGGCGGCGCCGATGGCGACGATCCTGCCGCCTTCGACGTGCAGGTCGGTGACCTGGTCCAGGCCGCTGTTGGGGTCGATGACCCGGGCGCCGAGGATACTGAGGGTCACTGGGCGTTCTCCTGCTCGAATTGACGTTGGGCGTTCTGCCCGCTCATGGCCATGGACAGCACCGCCATGCGCACGGCGATACCGTAGGTGACCTGGTTGAGAATCACCGAATGGGCACCGTCGGCCACCGCCGACTCGATCTCGACGCCACGGTTGATCGGCCCTGGGTGCATGACGATGGCATCCGGCTTGGCTCCGGCCAGGCGCGCGGTGGTCAGGCCGAACAGGCGATAGAATTCGCCTTCGCTCGGCAGCAGGCCGCCGGCCATGCGCTCGCGTTGCAGGCGCAGCATGATGACGACATCGACATCCTTCAGGCCCTGGGCGAGGTCGGTGTAGACCTTCACGCCGTACTGCTCGATACCGATCGGCAGCAGGGTTTTCGGCCCGATCACGCGGATGTCCGGGCACCCCAGGGCCTTCAGTGCCAGCATGTTCGAGCGCGCTACCCGCGAGTGCAGGATGTCGCCGACGATGGCTACGGAGAGGTTTTCGAAGCCGCCCTTGTGCCGACGAATGGTCAGCATGTCGAGCATGCCCTGGGTCGGGTGGGCGTGACGGCCGTCGCCGCCGTTGATGATCGCCACCTCAGGGCACACGTGCTCGGCGATGAAGTGCGCGGCACCGGAGTCGGCATGGCGCACCACGAACATGTCGGCGGCCATGGCCTCGAGGTTGCGCAGGGTGTCGAACAGCGTCTCGCCCTTGCTGGTCGAGGAGGTCGACACGTTCAAGGTGATCACGTCCGCCGACAGCCGCTGGGCGGCCAGTTCGAAGGTGGTGCGGGTACGGGTGGAGTTCTCGAAGAACACGTTGCACACGGTCTTGCCGCGCAGCAACGGGACTTTTTTCACCGCCCGGGCGCCGACTTCGAGGAAGGAGTCGGCGGTATCGAGGATTTCGGTGAGCAGCTCGCGGGGCAGGCCGTCGAGCGAGAGGAAGTGGCGCAGCTGGCCCTGGTCATTGAGCTGCAGCGGGCGCTTGGCGTCGATTGGCGTCATCGCGGGGGACTCTTAAAGGGCGGAAGCGGGGGCGAGGTCCTGGCGCTCGAGGGCGAGCGGCGCGGGGCCGGTCAATTTTACCCGTTCGTGGGCGGCCAGCGACAGGGTCGCGCCAACCACGTTCGGGCGGATCGGCAGTTCGCCAGCATCGAGGTCGAGCAGGCAGACCAGGGTCACGCTGGCCGGGCGGCCGTAATCGAATAGCTCGTTGAGTGCGGCGCGGATGGTGCGACCGCTCATCAGCACGTCGTCCACCAGCACCAGGTGCTGGCCTTCGATCTCGAACGGCAGCTCCGACGGGCGCACCTGCGGGTGCAGGCCGTTCTGGCTGAAGTCGTCACGGTAGAAGGATACGTCCAGGGTGCCGAGGGGCTCCTGGCTGCCCAGCTCGTCCAGCAGGGCCTGGGCCACCCAGACGCCACCGGTACGGATGCCGATGTAGCGTGGCTCGGTGATGGCGCGGCGGCTCAGATGGGCGCGTAGGTCGACGGCCATCTGCCGGATCAGTTCGGCGGGATTGGGTAGGCTCATGCTTGCTCCTGGAAAGGGCCGGTTCATAACCGATGATCGGGGAGTTACGACTGTGCGGCGTTGGCCTCCAGCCAGCCTTGCAGCAGCAGGGCGGCGGCGATGGCATCGACCGGGTTGTCGCGATAGCTGCCACGCTGGCCGCCGCGGGCCATGCGCTCGCCCTTGGCTTCGAAGGTGGTCAGGCGTTCGTCGTGGGTGTGTACCGGCAGGTTGAAGCGGCCATTCAGGCGCCGGGCGAACTTCTCGGCACGCTCGCTCATCTCGCTGGGGCTGCCATCCATGTTCAGCGGCAGGCCAACGACAATGGCGTCGGGCTTCCATTCCTTGATCAGCTTTTCCACCTGGTTCCAGTCCGGCACGCCGTTCTGCGCCTTCAGCGTGCACAGCTCGCGGGCCTGGCCGGTGATGACCTGGCCCACGGCGACGCCGATCTGCTTGCTGCCGTAGTCGAAACCCAGCAGCAGACGAAGCTCGGCCATCAGGCGTGCCCCGCCTGGCTGGTCAGCAGGCTCAGGTTGATGCCCAGGCGCGTGGCGGCGGCGTTCAGGCGCAGCTCGGTATCGGTAGCGAAGAGGATTTCCGCGTCGAACGGGCAGTTGAGCCAGGCGTTGTCGGCCAGCTCCGCCTCCAGTTGCCCGGCTTCCCAGCCGGCGTAGCCCAGGGTGATCAGGCTCTGCCGCGGACCGTTGCCCTCGGCGATGGCGAACAGCACGTCCTGGGAGGTGGACAAGGCCAGGCCATCGAGCTGGATGGTGGCCTGGTAGGTGCGGTCGTTGGTGTGCAGGACGAAGCCCCGGTCGGTCTGCACCGGCCCGCCGATGTAGATCGGCACGTTGACACTGAGCGGCGAGGGTTCTTCCTCGGGACGCAGTTGTTCGAGGATATCGGCCAGGTTCAGCTCCTGCGGGCGATTGACCACCAGGCCCATGGCACCGTTCTCGTTGTGCTCGACGATATAGGTCAGGGTCTGGGCAAAATTCGGGTCCGCCATGTGGGGCATGGCGATCAGGAACTGATGCTTGAGGTAACTCGGGCTGAAATTTTTCATACCGGCTAGTGTGGCGGCGAGGGGCCGGGCTGACAAGCTGCAGCGTCGTTAATTGCTGGAGAGGCGGTCGCCGCGGGCAAAGCGCCAGGTGCGGACGATTTCCAGGCGGTCGACGTCGGCAAGGTCGCCCGTGAGCGGTGCGAAAGGCGCCGCCAGGCGCACGATGCGCTGCGCTGCCTGGTCCAGCAGCGGTTGCCCGGACGACTCGAGCACCAGCACTTCGTAGAGCGAGCCGTCGCGATTGATCGACACCATCAGCCGCAGGCTACCGTAGATCTGCTGGCGGCGGGCTTCGTCGGGATAATTCAGGTTGCCGATGCGCTCGATCTTCTTGCGCCATTCGTCCTTGTACCAGGCGCCCTTGTCCCGTGCGGTCGAGGCGGCGCTGATGCGGTGGATGCGCGGGCGCTTGGCGTACAGCTGCTGCTCGTTGGCCAGTTCCGCTTCGAGGCTGGCGATCTGGCTGGACAGTTGCGAGCTGTCGAAATCCGGCGTTTCGGCCTTGGAAGCCGGCTGTGGCTTGGCTTCCTTCGGCGCGTTCTGCACTTTCTGCGGCTTGGGAGCGACAGTGGTGACCGCCGCCTTGGCCGGCGGTGGCGGCACCTCTTCCTTGCGCGCTACCGGGGGTGGCGTGACCTTGTTGACCTTGCTGTCCTGGAACGGCGCTACTTCGGTGGTCTTCGGTACTGCCGCCTTGTCCAGGGTGCCGCTGCCCTGCTGGTTTTCCTGGGCAAGGAAATCGGCCTTCTGCGGCTTCACCTCGCTCTTGAACATCGCCAGGGTGATGTCCATGGAACGACGGATTTCCTCCGGTTTGGCGAAGCTGAAGCTCACCCCGAGAATCAGCGCCAGGTGCAGCAGCGCCGCCACGAACAGGGTAAAGCCGAGGCGGTCCGCCGGGCGGACGCGGGGCGGGACGAAGTCTGCGGGGATATCGGCGGGAAGCGTCATCGGTAGTCCAGCAGCCGGGGAAGGCCGGCGAAGCGGGGAAGCCAGGTCGAAAAGGGACCGGCATCATAACCCACTGCGCAGGCTTTCCTCTTGTCGTCGGTCAGCGTGCCTTGAGCTGGCGATCGATGGCGTCCATCAACTGCCCGCCGATGTTGGTGTTGTACGCCGCGTCGATCTCGCGGATGCAGGTCGGGCTGGTGACGTTGATCTCGGTGAGGTAGTCGCCGATCACGTCGAGGCCGACGAACAGCAGGCCCTTTTCCCGCAGGGTCGGGCCGACCTGGGCGGCGATCCAGCGGTCGCGGTCGGTCAGCGGGCGGGCTTCGCCACGGCCGCCGGCCGCCAGGTTGCCGCGGGTCTCGCCACTGGCCGGAATCCGCGCCAGGCAGTAGGGCACCGGCTCGCCGTCGATCATCAGGATGCGCTTGTCACCGTCAGTGATCGCCGGCAGGAAGGCCTGCGCCATGATCTGCTGGGCGCCGTGCTGGGTCAGGGTCTCGAGGATCACCGACAGGTTCGGGTCGCCCGGACGGTGGCGGAACACCGAGGCGCCGCCCATGCCGTCGAGCGGCTTGAGGATCACGTCGCCATGGGTCGCGGCGAACTCACGCAGGATATCCGCGCGGCGGCTGACCAGGGTCGGTGCCATGCATTGCGGGAAACGGGTGGCGAACAGCTTCTCGTTGCAGTCGCGCAGGCTTTGCGGGCGGTTGACCACCAGCACGCCTTCGGCCTCGGCCTGCTCCAGCAGGTAGGTGCTGTAGACGAACTCCATGTCGAAGGGCGGATCCTTGCGCATCAGGATTACGTCGAGGTCGGCCAGCGGTGCGTCCTGCTCGGCGTCCAGTTCGTACCAGCGCTCGGGGTTGGCGAACACTTTCAATGCACGCATCTGAGCGCGGGCCTGGCCAGCGCCCAGGTAAAGGTCTTTCTGTTCCATATAGAACAGCTCCCAGCCGCGCTCCTGTGCGGCCAGCAGCATGGCCAGCGAGCTGTCCTTCTTGTAGGAGATGGACGCGATGGGGTCCATGACAATGCCGAGGCGAACGCTCATGGGGGGTAAATCCTCTCGGCGGCCCGGGGCCGCGGTGGTTGCAAGGAAAAGTGGCTCAGGGTGGCGCCCGGGACGCTGGCGGTCAAGGGAAAAACGCAGCGCAGCCCGGGCCCGGTGTGGCTCGATGGTATGCACCCCTTGAGTATGCTAAAAATGCGGGCATGTGGCCGGCATGGCGCTATCCGACAGCAATGGTAGAGCGAATATGGTTCAGCCCGACGCGGCATTGAAAGTGATGGTGATCGACGACTCCAAGACGATTCGCCGCACCGCCGAGATGCTGCTCGCCGAAGCGGGATGCGAGGTGATCACGGCCATCGACGGTTTCGATGCCCTGGCCAAGATCGTCGATCATCGCCCCGGCATCATCTTCGTCGACGTCCTGATGCCGCGCCTGGACGGGTACCAGACCTGTGCCCTGGTCAAGCACAACAGCGCCTTCAAGGACATTCCGGTGATCATGCTGTCGTCCCGCGACGGCCTGTTCGACAAGGCCCGCGGGCGGATCGTCGGCTGCGATCAGTTCCTGACCAAACCGTTCGGCAAGGAAGAACTGCTGGAAGCCATCCGCGCCCATGTGCCGGGCTTCACGGCGGAAGAACAACACGCACCCTGACGCCGGCCCGCAAGCGCTGGCGTCTTTCCTTATACGAGGAACAGCATGGCCCGAATTCTTATCGTCGACGACTCGCCGACCGAGACCCACAGATTCACCCAGATGCTCGAGAAGCAAGGGCACCAGGTGCTCAAGGCGGCCAATGGCGCCGACGGCGTGGCCCTGGCGGCCCAGGAAAAACCCGATGCGGTGCTGATGGATGTCGTCATGCCCACCATGAACGGCTTCCAGGCTACCCGCAGGTTGAGCAACGACCCGGCGACCAAGGACATCCCGGTGATCATCGTCACCACCAAGGACCAGGAAACCGACAAGGTCTGGGGCACGCGCCAGGGCGCCAAGGCCTACCTGGTCAAGCCGGTGGAAGAAGACGACCTGGCCAGGGTGCTCGACAGCGTCCTTAAGGCTTGAACCGCATCACCATGGGCGAATCGCTGACCGCCTTCGAGCTGCTGCTGGACATCGACCGGCGCTGCCGCCTGCTGGCCGCCGACCTGCCGTTGCAGGAAACCCGCCTGCAGACCTGGAGCGGTATCGGTTTCCGGCTTGGCGAACACTGTTTCGTCGCCCCCATGGGCGAAGTGGCCGAAGTGCTGACTGCCCCGCGCCTGAGCCGGATTCCCGGGGTCAAGCCATGGGTGGCCGGGGTCACCAACCTGCGTGGCCAGTTGCTGCCAGTCACCGACCTCGGCGGTTTTCTCGGCCTGGAGGCGAACCAGGGCCGCAAGCAGCGCCGGGTATTGGTGGTGGACCACGACGAACTGCTCGCCGGCCTGCAGGTGGATGAGGTGCTTGGTCTCCAGCATTTCGCCCTCGACGGTCTCGATCTGGCGCCGCCGTCGCCCTTGCTGGGCAGCGCGGCTCCCTTTATCCAGGGGCACTTCCAGCGCGAGTACTGCTGGGGGATTTTCAGCCCGTTCGCCCTGGCCCAGTCCCCGGGCTTTCTCGATGTCGCGCTGTAGTAGAGGAACGCCAGAACCGTGAGCCAGACCAAGCCCGTCAATTCGCTCAAAGGATCGCGCAGCAGCGCGCAGATCGCGGCGTTGTTCGTCGTGCTGATTCTGTCGATCATCCTGCTGTTCGCCAACTTCGCCTACCTCAACACCCAGGCCAACCACGACAAGCAGTACATCGGGCACGCCGGCGAACTGCGCGTGTTGTCGCAGCGCATCGCCAAGAACGCCACCGAAGCGGCGTCCGGCAAGACCGTGGCGTTCCGCCTGCTGAGCGAGGCGCGCAACGATTTCGAGCAGCGCTGGAGCTACCTGAAGAAAGGCGACCCCGCCACCGGCCTGCCCTCGGCGCCAGCGGCGGTGCGCAGCGAGATGGAGGCCGTGCAGCGCGACTGGGAAACGTTGCGCAAGAACACCGACGTGATCCTTGCCAGCGAACAGACCGTGCTGTCCCTGCACCAGGTCGCCGCCACCCTGGCCGAGACGGCGCCGCAGTTGCAGGTCGAGTACGAGAAGGTGGTGGAAATCCTCCTGCAAAGCGGCGCGCCGGCCGCCCAGGTGGCGGTGGCCCAGCGCCAGGCATTGCTGGCCGAGCGCATCCTCGGTTCGGTGAATACCGTCCTGGCCGGCGACGACGCCTCGGTGCAGGCCGCCGACGCCTTCGGTCGTGACGCCAATCGCTTCGGCCAGGTCCTGGAGGGCATGCTCGGCGGCAACCCGGCGATCCAGGTTACCCGCGTGCAAGACCCGGACGCCCGCGCCCGTCTCGGTGAAATCGCCGAGTTGTTCCAGTTCGTCGCCGGCTCCGTGGACGAGATCCTGGAAACCTCGCCCGAGCTGTTCCGCGTGCGCGAGGCGGCCGGGAATATTTTCAGCCTGTCCCAGACCTTGCTCGATGAAGCCTCGCGCCTGGCCACCGGCTTCGAGAACCTCGCCGGTGGACGCACCCTCGACACCGTCGGCGGCTATGTGCTGGGCCTGCTGGCCCTGGCATCGATCATCCTGATCGGTTCGGTGATGGTCCGTGAAACCCACCGCCAGCTCAGTGAAACGGCCGAGAAGAACGAGCGCAACCAACAGGCGATCATGCGCCTGCTCGACGAAATCGAAGACCTGGCCGATGGCGACCTGACCGTCACCGCGTCGGTTACCGAGGATTTCACCGGGGCCATCGCCGACTCGATCAACTATTCCATCGACCAGCTACGCGACCTGGTGGCGACCATCAACCTCAGCGCCGAGCAGGTCGCCGCCGCCGTGGAAGACACGCAGAACACCGCGCACTTGCTGGCCAAGGCGTCCGAGCATCAGGCCCAGCAGATCGCCGATGCCTCCATGGCGGTGGGCGACATGGCCGAGTCCATCGACCGGGTATCCGGCCACGCCTACGAATCGGCCAAGGTGGCCGAACGTTCGGTGGCCATCGCCAACAAGGGCAACGAGGTGGTGCACAACACCATCCACGGGATGGACAACATTCGCGAGCAGATCCAGGACACCGCCAAGCGGATCAAGCGCCTGGGCGAGTCTTCCCAGGAGATCGGCGATATCGTCAACCTGATCGACGACATTGCCGACCAGACCAACATCCTGGCGCTCAATGCGGCCATCCAGGCCTCCATGGCCGGCGAGGCCGGGCGCGGTTTCGCCGTGGTCGCCGACGAAGTGCAGCGCCTGGCAGAGCGCTCGTCCTCGGCGACCCGGCAGATCGAAGCGCTGGTGCGGGCGATCCAGGTCGATACCAACGAAGCGGTCATTTCCATGGAGCAGACTACCGCCGAGGTAGTGCGTGGCGCGCGCCTGGCACAGGACGCCGGCGTGGCCCTGGCCGAGATCGAAGGGGTGTCGCAGACGCTGGCCGAGCTGATCCTGAGCATTTCCGATGCCGCCCAGTTGCAGACCTCGTCGGCCGGGCAGATCTCCCATACCATGGCGATCATCCAGCAGATCACCTCGCAGACCTCGTCCGGCTCCACTGCCACCGCCGAAAGCATCGGCAACCTGGCGCGCATGGCCAGCGAGATGCGGCGGTCGGTTTCGGGCTTTACCCTGCCGCCGAATCCAGAGTCCCGCTGACCCTGTGGGAGCTGGCTTGCCAGCGATAGCGGCAGTGAATTCACTATTGCAATCGCTGGCAAGCCAGCTCCCACAGGGTCCGCGCACAATCAATGAGTTATGCGTTGGAAGTAGACATGGCTGACCGGCATGATTTCGTCGCCCTGGCCTGGGTCAGGGAGGCGATCGAAGAAAGCCTCGCCCAGGCGCGGCAGGCACTCGAGCAGTTCGCCAATGGCGAAGGCGAGGCGCCGGGCGTCTGTGTCGAGGCGTTGCACCGGGTGCACGGATGCCTTGTGCTCCTGGAGTTCAAGGGCGCCGCGTTGCTGGCGCAGGAGATGGAAGCGCTGGCCCGTGCGGTGCAGGACGGCCAGGCGGCTGCGCACGGCGTGCTGTTGCGCGCCCTGGGCCAGTTGCCGTTGTATCTGCAGCGCCTGCGCAGCGCGCGCCGCGACTTGCCCTTGCTGATCCTGCCGCTGCTCAACCAGTTGCGTACCGCCCGTGGCGTCGAAGCCTTGAGCGACAGCGCGCTGGGCGTGGATTCGTCGAGCGTCGGCGAACGTTTCGAACTGTCGCTGGATGCCCTGGGCGATCGCCTGCCCGATCGTGACGGTATGCGCTCGGTCGTGGCGGCGCTCAGCGAAGACCTGCTGCGCATCAAGGAGCGTGTCGAGCAACATGTGCGTGGCGACGAGCAGGCACTGGAGCCGTTGCTGGCGCCGTTGCGGCAGATCGCCGATACCCTTGCCGTGCTCGGCTTCAACCAGCCGCGGCGGGTGATCCTCGACCAGGTGGCCGTGCTGCAGGGCGTGGTCAACGCCAAGGGTTCGTCGCAGGAGGCGCCCTTGATCGATGTAGGTGCCGCCTTGCAGTACGCGGAGGCGACCCTGAGCGGCATGGTCGGCGCCATCGAAACCTCCAGCCAGAACCCGCCCACCGGTACCGATATCAACGAGATCCGCCAGTTGGTGCTGGACGAAGCCCATGGCGTGCTGCTGCAGGCCCGCGACCTGATCGCCGATTGCCTCGAAGCCGGTTGGGACCGGGTTCGCCTGCAGCCGTTGCCGGACCTGCTCGGGCAGATCCGCGGTGCCCTCGCCATGTTGATGCTGCCGCAGTCGGCGGCGGTGGTGCAGCGCTGCACCGATTACCTGCAGGCCAGGGTAATGCACGCCGAAACCCTGCCCGATAGCGCGGCGCTGGACCATCTTGCCGAGGTCATCGGGAGTCTCGAGTTCTATCTGCAGGCCCTGAGTATCGACCTGCTGGCCGAGGTCGAGCCATTGCTCAGCCGCGCGCGCCGCGCCCTGGCCGGCCTGGGATTTGCGGTACTGGCGCGACCGCTGCACCCGGTACCGGCGACTGTCGCCGTGGCGGAGCCGGTAGACCAGGAACTGCGCGAAGTCTTTCTCGAAGAAGCCGAGGAAGTGCTGAGCCAGATGGATGAATACTGGCTGCGCTGGCGCGGCGAAGGGCATCCGCGCGAAGCCTTGATCGAATTGCGACGTGGCTTCCATACCCTCAAGGGCAGCGGGCGCATGATCCGTGCGACGGTCCTGGCCGAACTGGCCTGGGCCGGCGAACACTTGCTCAACCGTATGCTCGAAGGCCGCGTCGGCAGCGGCGCCGAAGTGCTCAAGGCGATCGGCCAGGCCGTGACCCTGATGACGCCGCTGGTCGAGGAATTCGCTACCGGCGAAGCCCATGCCCATGCCCACGTCGAGCATCTGGCCAGCCACCTGCATGCGCTGGCCATGAATGCCGGCGACGCCGACGGCGACAGGAGCGCTCCGCTGGACCCGCAATTGCTGGAGATCTTCCGCAACGAGGCGCACACCCACCTCGCCACGCTGGATGCCTTCCTGGCCGATGCCGAGGTCTACCTGCCGGCCCCGGTCAGCGACGACCTGCAACGCGCCCTGCATACCCTCAAGGGCAGCGCGGCCATGGCCGGAGTGACGCCGATCGCCGAGCTGGCCGCTGCGCTGGATATGCTTGCCCGCGAGTTCAAGGCTCACCAGGTGGGCTTCGATCTCGATGAAATCTACCTGCTGCAGACTGCCGAACCGCTCTTGCGCCGCGGTCTGGAGCAACTTGGCACTACGCCGCTGGCGTCGATCAAGGGTGCGGACATCCTGATCGAACAGGTCGACCAGGTGGTTGCCGCGCGTCTGCAGGCGCTTCTCGATTCCCCGGATCAGAGCCCGCGTATCAAGCGCGATCCGCAACTGATCGCCAGCTTCCTCGAACAGGGCATGGACATCCTGCTCGATGCCGAATCCCTGCTGCTGCGCTGGCAGGAGCACCCGGGCGAGCGCCACGAGCTGAATTCGCTGCTCGATGAGCTGACCACCCTGGGCCAGAGCGCTCACCTCGCCAACCTGTGGCAGGTGGATGAGCTGTGCGAGGCTCTCCTCGATCTTTACGGCGCCGTGGAGGAAAGCAGCCTGGCTGCCGATGCGCGGTTCTTCGACGAAGCGCAGCAGGCCCATGAAGCCTTGATCAATATGCTCGACCAGATTGCCGCAGGGCAGGATGTCGAACCCTGTCCGGAGCGCTTGCTGGCCCTGCGCGGGCTGCTCGAACAGGGGCTCGATCCGGGCGCCATGGGCCTGGTGCGCCGCCAGGGCGACGGCACCTCGAGCATTGCCGAACTGGACGACGTCACCCGGGAACTCGCCGGGCAGGAAGCGGACGAGGAAATGGTGGCGATCTTCCTCGAAGAGGCCATCGATGTGCTGGACAGCGCCGACCAGGCGCTCGGGCGCTGGCTCGACGATCCCGACAACGTCTCGGCGCTGTCCTCGTTGCAGCGCGACCTGCATACCCTCAAGGGCGGTGCGCGGATGGCCGGGATCGGGGCGCTGGATGTACTCGCCCATGAGCTGGAGCTGCTTTACGAAGGGCTGGTGGACCGCCGCTACAGCCCGTCGCCGGAACTGGCCAGCCTGTTGCGCGCCAGCCATGCCTTGCTGGCCAGGTTGCTGGCGCAACTGAGCCAGGGCCAGGCGCTGGAATCGGTGGTGGAGAACCTTGCCTCGCTGCGGGAGTTTCGCCACCACGCCCAGCCGCCGGGTAGCCCGGCCAGGGCCGAGCATCCGGCCCAGGAGGGCGACAAGGAACTGCTGGAAATCTTCCTCGAAGAGGGCGTGGACATCGTCGAAAGCGCTGCTGCGGCGCTTACTCGCTGGCAGGCCGAACCGCGCAATACGGTGGAGGTGGAAAACCTGCTGCGCGACCTGCACACCCTCAAGGGCGGTGCGCGCATGGTGGAAATCGCCCCGATCGGCGACCTGGCCCACGAGCTGGAATTCCTCTACGAGCACCTCGCCGCCGGCCAGTTGCAGGCCAGCCCGGCGCTGTTCAGCCTGCTGCAGAACTGCCACGACCGCCTCGCCCACATGCTCGATGCCGTGCGCCTGCAACAGCCGCTGCACGCGGCCACGGCGCTGATCGACTACATCCGCAACTTCAGCAGCGCCGCCCTCAGCGACAGCGCGGCCGCGGTGCCCGCCGAAGTACCGCCGGAAACCCCGGCGCCGGCCCCGGAGCGCGCGGCGCTGGATATGGTCAAGGTCAATGCCGAGCTGCTCGATGACCTCGGCAACCAGGCGGCGGAAACCTCGATCCTGCGCGGGCGCCTGGAGCAGCAGATCAACGATGCGCAGGTGGCCCTCAACGAGATGGAAACCACCCTCGAGCGCATGCGCGACCAGTTGCGGCGCCTCGATACCGAGACCCAGGGCGGCCTCAGCCGCTTGCAGGCCGACGCCGATGCCTACGAGGACTTCGACCCGCTGGAAATGGATCGCCATTCCCAGTTGCAGCAGCTGTCCCGGGCGCTGAGCGAATCGGCTTCCGACCTGCTCGACCTCAAGGAAACCCTGGCCGCCCGTACCCAGATGGCCCAGGGCCTGCTATCGCAGCAGGCGCGGGTCAACAGCGACTTGCAGGAAGGCTTGATGCGTACCCGCATGGTGCCGTTCGAGCGCCTGGTGCCGCGTTTGCAGCGCGTGGTGCGGCAGACCGCCAGCGAGCTGGGCAAGCAGGTCGAACTGGTGGTGGGCAACGCCGAAGGCGAAATGGATCGCAGCGTGCTCGAACGCATGGTGGCGCCGCTGGAGCACATGCTGCGCAACGCGGTCGACCATGGCCTGGAAAGCCGCGAAGTGCGCCTGGCGGCGGGCAAGCCGGAGCAGGGCATGATCGCCCTGAACCTGCTGCACGAAGGTGCCGACATCGTTATCGAGATGTTCGACGACGGCGCCGGTGTGCCGCTGGAGGCGGTGCGCAGCAAGGCGATCAAGCGCGGGCTGCTTGACCCGCGCAGCGAGCTGAGCGATCACGAGGTCATGCAGTTCATTCTCCAGCCGGGCTTTTCCACCGCCGAGAAGATCACCCAGATTTCCGGGCGCGGTCTGGGGATGGACGTGGTGCATGAAGAGGTCAAGCAACTGGGCGGCTCGATGGTGATCAGTTCGGTGCAGGGCAAGGGCGCGCGCTTCCTGATTCGCCTGCCGTTCACCGTTTCGGTCAACCGTGCCTTGATGGTGCATTGCGGCGAGGAACAGTACGCCGTGCCGCTCAATGCCATCGACGGCGTGGTACGGGTGCCGCCGGCGGAACTGGAGGCCTGCTATCACCTCGATCCGCCGCGCTACGAATATGCCGGGCGCGGTTATGAACTGCGCTATCTCGGCGAGTTGCTGCAGGGCGAGCGCCAGCCGCGGCTGCTGGGCCAGAGCCTGCCGCTGCCGGTGGTGCTGGTGCATGCCCACGATCAGCAGTTCGCGGTGCAGGTGGACAGCCTCTCGGCCAGCCGGGAAATCGTGGTCAAGAGCCTGGGGCCGCAGTTCGCCGCCGTCCAGGGGCTGGCCGGGGCGACCCTGTTGGGCGACGGTCGGGTGGTGCTGATTCTCGACCTGCTGGCGCAGTTGCGCGGCTTGCATCTGCGTCTGGCGCAACAGGCCGGGCGTGCATCGCGGGAGATCGCGGCAAGCCCGCCTGGCGGTCCGGCGCGGCCTGTGCTGGTGCTGGTAGTGGACGATTCGGTCACGGTGCGCAAGGTCACCGGTCGTTTGCTGGAACGCCACGGCATGAACGTGCTGACCGCCAAGGACGGGGTCGATGCCATGGCCGTGCTGGCCGGGCACCGGCCCGACGTGTTGCTGCTGGATATCGAAATGCCGCGCATGGACGGCTTCGAGGTGGCGACCCGGGTGCGCCAGGATCCGCGGCTGAAGGACCTGCCGATCATCATGATCACCTCGCGCACCGGGCAGAAGCACCGCGACCGCGCCATGGCCATCGGGGTCAACGACTATCTGGGCAAGCCCTATCAGGAGTCGGTGCTGTTGCAGAGCATCGCCCGCTGGAGTCATGTCAATGCTTGAGCAAGGAACCCGCAGCGGACGTCGCAGCAGCCTCACCGGGCTCCTGCTGCCACTGAGTGACCGCAGCCTGGTGCTGCCCAACGTGGCGGTGGCCGAGCTGATCGGTTACCAGGCCTGTACCCCCGCGCCCGATCAGCCTGCCTGGTTGCTGGGCTGGATCGACTGGCGCAGCCAGCGCCTGCCGCTGCTGAGCTTCGAGGCCGCATGCGGCGGGCAGACCCAGGTGGGCGAGCGGGCACGGATCGTTGTGCTCAACGCCCTGGGCGGTACCTCGCGGAGCTTTTTTGCCCTGCTGGTGCAGGGCATTCCGCGTTCCTGCAAGCTCGACAGCCAACTCAACTACGTCGATGTGCCGCTGGCCGACCTGGAACTGGCGGCGGTGCAGGTGGGCGAGCAGGTGGCCCGGGTGCCGGACCTGGTGGCGCTGGAGAAGCTGCTGCCCGAAAGCTAGAAATCACCCCACAGCTGCTGGGCCACCGCAAGCGCCACCACCGGCGCGGTTTCCGTACGCAGCACCCGCGGGCCGAGGCGGGCGGACTGGAAGCCACTGGCCCTGGCCTGTTCCACTTCGGCGTCCGACAGGCCGCCTTCCGGACCGATCAGGAACGCCAGGCTGGCCGGACGGGCATGGCTGACCAGCGGCTCGGCCACCGGGTGCAAGACCAGTTTCAGCGCTTCGTCGCTGGCGGCCAGCCATTCGGCCAGGGTCAGCGGAGGGTTGATCCGTGGAACCGTCGAGCGGCCGCATTGTTCACAGGCGCTGATCGCCACCTGGCGCCAGTGGGCCAGGCGCTTGTCGGCGCGCTCGTCCTTCAGCCGCACTTCGCAGCGGTCGCTGACGATCGGCGTGATCACGTTCACGCCCAGCTCGGTGGCTTTCTGGATTGCCCAATCCATCCGCTCGCCACGGGACAGGCCCTGGCCGAGGTGGATGTGCAGCGGCGATTCAGCCTGGCCGGGCAGGGCTTCGGCCAGGCTGACGCGCACGGTTTTCTTGCCGACTTCGAGCAACTGGCCGAGGTATTCCTGGCCGCTGCCGTCGAACAATTGCACCGCATCGCCGGCGCTCATGCGCAGGACGCGGCCGATGTAATGGGCCTGGGCTTCAGGCAGATCGTGCTCGCCGAGGCCCAGCGGGGCGTCGATGAAAAAGCGGGAGAGTCTCATTGGGGGCTCGACATGGAATATTGGGGTGTTTTCGAGGGCCTCATCGCTGGCAAGCCAGCTCCCACAGGTTACGCGATCCCTGTGGGAGCTGGCTTGCCAGCGATAGGGCCCTCAATGTCAATACAGGGCTGTCAGCCAGGATCCCGGAAATCCGGATGGAAATCCGCCGGTACCGCCACACTGACCTTGTCCCGGGTCGCGATATCGATCCCTTCGCTGGCCACTTGCGCGAGGAAATCGATCTGCTCGGGGGTAATCACATAAGGCGGCAGGAAATACACCACGCTGCCCAGTGGACGCAACAGCGCGCCGCGGGTCAGGGCATGCTCGAAGACCTTCAGGCCGCGACGCTCCTGCCATGGGTAAGCGGTCTTGCTCGCCTTGTCCTGGACCATCTCGATGGCCAGGGCCATGCCGGTCTGGCGCACCTCGGCGACGTGCGGATGGTCCACCAGATGGGCCGTCGCCGTCGCCATGCGCTGGCTCAGGGCCTTGTTGGCCTCGATCACCTTGTCCTGCTCGAAGATATCCAGGGTCGCCAGCGCCGCGGCACAGGCCAGCGGGTTGCCGGTGTAGCTGTGGGAATGCAGGAAGGCGCGCAGGGTCGGGTAGTCATCGTAGAAAGCGCCATACACCTTGTCGGTGGTCAGGCAGGCGGCCAGCGGCAGGTAGCCACCGGTGAGGGCCTTGGACAGGCACAGGAAGTCCGGCCGGATCCCCGCCTGCTCGCAGGCGAACATCGTCCCGGTGCGGCCGAAGCCCACGGCGATCTCGTCGTGGATCAGGTGCACCTCGTAGCGGTCGCAGGCCTCGCGCAGCAGCTTGAGGTACACCGGGTGGTACATGCGCATGCCGCCGGCGCCCTGGATCAGCGGCTCGACAATGACGGCGGCGATGCTGTCGTGGTGTTCGGCCAGGGTCTGTTCCATGGCCGCGAACATCGTCCGCGAGTGCTCTTCCCAGCTCACGCCTTCGGGGCGCAGGTAGCAGTCCGGGCTCGGCACCTTGTAGGTATCCAGCAGCAGGGCCTTGTAGGTTTCGGTGAACAGCGGCACATCGCCCACCGACATCGCCGCGATGGTCTCGCCGTGGTAGCTGTTGCTCAGGGTGACGAAGCGCTTCTTCTCCGGCCGGCCCTTGTTCAGCCAGTAGTGGAAGCTCATCTTCAGCGCCACTTCGATGCAGGACGAGCCGTTATCGGCGTAGAACACCCGGTTCAGGCCGTCCGGGGTGATCTTCACCAGGCGCTCGGACAGCTCGATCACCGGCTGGTGGCTGAAACCGGCGAGAATCACGTGCTCCAGCTGGTCTACCTGGTCCTTGATGCGCTGGTTGATGCGCGGATTGGCGTGGCCGAACACATTCACCCACCAGGAGCTCACCGCGTCCAGGTAGCGCTTGCCCTCGAAGTCCTCCAGCCACACGCCCTCGCCGCGCTTGATCGGGATCAGCGGCAACTGCTCGTGGTCTTTCATCTGGGTGCAGGGATGCCACAGGACCTTGAGGTCGCGGTCCATCCACTGTTGATTGAGGCCCATCGGCTTGTACTCCTGGCAACGCGGGTTGGGAAAACCCGGACAAGCCTAAGCAAAGGATGGGGGGAGGACAATGTTGGCGTGTCGGTTGCCTGCACCTGGACGCAACTGGGCGGCACGTGGGGCGCTCAGGTAACAGGCTTCCGAACCGAAGCGGAACGATTAGGGGACAATCGTCCAGTTGAAATTATCGAAGTACACCCTGCCTTTTCTGGATGTGGTGAAGAGCAGCTCATCCAGGATGACATTCTTTAGATCGACGGTGGTCAGCTCGGTTGAAGGGGGAACGAACTGGTTCCAGGCAAAGGCTTTGCCTTCCCGACGAATCTCCATGCGGATCGGCTCTTCGAAGGTGACCAGATTTGCGGCTTTGTCCGCGGTATCGAGGGCCTTATCCGCATCGGTAAAGTCTTCATATGCAACCCACTGGAATTTAAGATTCTCGATCAATGCGGGCTTGTTCTTCTCATTCTTGAAGTGAATTTTCATTTCGGAATAATCACCCAGGCACAGCGCATTGCCGTCTTTGCCGACATAACCGCTGTATATTCCGCTCGGTGTGAAACCGGCCCTGTTCGGGCGCTCGATCATTGTGACAACCACTCCGCACTCGAACACATCATATTTTTCACCGAAGTTGAAGCTCTGGGCCTCTACACGGTCGAAGGTTTCAATATGAACGTTGCCGATCAGATACATGATTCATCTCCTGAAAAATCACTGGTAACTGCACTCGATAACTACATCCGCTGTTCGTGAATATCCTCACGCTGCTGCCGGCACTCGTCTACTGACAAAAATATCAGGTACTCCCGCTGTTTCATCCGCCCCCGCTGGCGGCTCCGCTGGGCCTGACGTATCCTTCGAGCCACTCTTTTCCGGGGATAATTTCCCCGATCCTGCCTTTGATCCGGAGTTCGACGAATGTCTGCTGGTTGGCTGCGCGGCTGCGCGCTGGTGTTTATCGGGTTGTTCAGCGCGGGGGCGATGGCGGCGGCCAAGGCCCCGACGGCCATCGTGGTCGGCGGTGGACTGGCGGGGCTTACTGCGGCCTATGAGCTGCAGAACAAGGGCTGGCAGGTGACCTTGCTGGAAGCCAAGCCGGGCATCGGCGGGCGCTCGGGCCTGGCGACCAGCGAGTGGATCGGCAATACCAAGGCCCAGCCGGTGCTCAACCACTATCTGGACAGCTTCAAGCTCACCACCCTGCCGGCGCCGGAATTCGTGCGGACCCCGAGCTACCTGATCGACGGCGAGTACTTCAGCGCCGCCGACCTGGCGACCAAGCAGCCGGCCACCGCCGAGGCGCTGAAACGCTACGAGAAGACCCTCGACGACCTGGCGGCATCCATCAGCGATCCGGAAAACCCGGCGGCCAACAGCACCCTGTTCGCCCTCGACCAGATGAACGTCTCCGCCTGGCTGGACAAGCTGCAACTGCCCGCGACCGCGCGACAACTGGTCAACCAGCAGATCCGTACCCGCTACGACGAGCCTTCGCGGCTGTCGCTGCTGTATTTCGCCCAGCAGAGCCGCGTCTACCGCGGCGTCAACGACCGCGACCTGCGTGCCGCCCGTCTGCCAGGCGGCAGCCCGGTCCTGGCCCAGGCGTTCGTCAAGCAACTGAAGACCATCAAGACCAGTTCGCCGGTCACCGCGATCAGCCAGGACAAGGACGGCGTTACGGTCAAGGTCGGCGCCGTCGGTTATCAGGCCGACTATCTCGTGCTGGCGGTGCCGCTGCGCGCGCTGGCCAAGATCCAGCTTACCCCGGGCCTGGACAACCAGCACCTGGCGGCGCTCAAGGGCACCAACTACGGCTGGCGCGACCAGTTGATGCTGAAGTTCAAGACGCCGGTCTGGGAAAGCCGCGCGCGCATGTCCGGCGAGATCTACAGCAACGCCGGCCTTGGCATGCTGTGGATCGAACCGGCGCTGAAAGGCGGGGCCAACGTGGTGGTCAACCTGTCCGGGGATAACGCCCGGGTGATGCAGGCGTTTGGTGACAAGCAGATGGTCGACCAGGTGCTGATCCGCCTGCACGCCTTCTATCCACAGGCGCGCGGGGCGTTCAGCGGCTATGAGATCCGTCGCTACAGCACCGATGCCGGGACGGGTGGCTCCTACCTCGCCTTCGGGCCAGGGCAGATCAGCAAATACTGGCGCCTGTGGGAGAAACCGGTGCAGCGCATCGCCTTTGCCGGCGAGCACACCGACGCCCTGTACCCGGGCACCCTGGAAGGCGCGCTGCGCAGCGGCCAGCGCGCGGCGGGCCAGGTGCAGGACCTGGCGGCAGGCAAGTCGTTCGATGCCAAGCCGGTAGCAGCTGCCGCTGCGGCGGGCGCTGCGGTTGCGGCGGTGGGCAAGGGCAAGGAAGAGAAGGGCGGTTTCTTCTCGCGGCTGTTTGGTGGCGGGGACGAGAAGCCAGCGGCTGAAACGGCCAAGGCCGCCGAGACTGCCGTAGCTCCGGCTCCGGCTCCGGCAGCACCTGCCCCGGCTGCTCCAGTCGCTCCGGCTCCGGTGGTGAAGGAAGAACCGGCCAAGGTCGCTCCGGCTGCCAAACCGGCACCGGCCAAGGCTGCTCCGGTGAAGAAGGCCGAGAGCAAGCCGGCTCCGGCGAAGAAGCCCGCTGCCACTCATGCGCCGGCCAAAAAGACTGAAGCGAAAGCAGCGCCGGCCAAGAAACCGGTGGCTGACAGTCAGGCCAAGGCGGGCTGAAGTCTGCTATCGCTGGTTCAAGCCAGCTCCCACAGGGTTCTTCAGCGACTCGGACCCTGTGGGAGCTGGCTTGCCAGCGATGAGGCCCTCAACAACACCTCATTTCCCAAGCCCTTCGCATTCCCCCAAAACCCCGTCTACAGTCTTCCCCCCGGCCTTAATGTTTCCTTAACGCCCTTTGCCCAGACTAAGCATCTATTTTTCCGATAGTTAACAGCGAAATTTTCCGCTTCATATCGATAAATAACCGGTTAGTCTTGGCAGCAATTCTTACGGGGATCCCGGCAAATGCAGCTTCGCAATTCATCTTCTCGCTATGGTCTGGTCAGCATGTTCCTGCATTGGGGCATTGCGCTGGCGGTGTTCGGCCTGTTCGGCCTGGGGCTCTGGATGGTCGGCCTGGATTACTACAGCAGCTGGCGCCACACCGCGCCGGAGTTGCACAAGGGTATTGGCCTGACCGTGCTGGCGCTGATGCTGCTGCGCGTGGTTTGGCGCTTCGTCAGCCCGCCGCCACCGGCTCCGGCCAGCCACGGCGCGCTGACCCGCGTCGCCGCCAAGGCCGGGCACCTGCTGCTGTATGTCGGGCTGTTCGCTGTCTTGATCGCCGGTTACCTGATCTCCACCGCCGATGGCGCGGGGATTCCGGTATTCGGCCTGTTCGAGGTGCCAGCACTGGTTTCCGGCCTGCCCGATCAGGCCGATATCGCTGGCGTGGTTCACCTCTATCTGGCCTGGGGACTGGTGGTTTTCGCCGTCCTGCACGGGCTGGCCGCTGTCAAACACCATGTTATCGACCGTGATGCGACCCTGACGCGCATGCTGGGCCGCAAGGCTTGATGTTCAACCTCAACTCAAAGGAATCGAAAGTATGTTGAAAAAGACTTTTGCCGCTCTGGCACTGGGTACCGCTCTGCTCTCGGCTGGTCAGGCCATGGCCGCCGACTACAAGATCGACAAGGAAGGCCAGCACGCTTTCGTCGACTGGAAGATCAGCCACCTGGGCTACAGCTTCATCCACGGTACCTTCAAGGACTTCGACGGCTCCTTCTCCTGGGATGCCGCCAAGCCTGAAGCGAGCAAGATCAGCGTCGACCTGAAGACCGCCAGCGTGTGGTCCAACCACGCCGAGCGTGACAAGCACATCGCCAGCGCCGACTTCCTCGACGTGAAGAAATATCCGGACGCCAAGTTCGTTTCCACCGCAGTGAAATCCACCGGCGAGAAAACCGCTGACGTCACCGGCGACCTGACCCTGCACGGCGTGACCAAGCCGGTCACCTTCAAGGCCACCTTCAACGGTGAAGGCAAGGATCCATGGGGCGGCGAGCGTGCCGGCTTCAATGCCACCACCACCCTGAACCTGAACGATTTCGGCATCAAGGGCCCAGGCCCGACTTCCCAGACCCTGGACCTGGATATCTCGCTGGAAGGCGTCAAGCAGAAGTAATTTCTGCCTCGCCAACAAAAACGCCGCCCTCAGGGGCGGCGTTTTTGTTTGGGGTTTTGCTGTGTTCCTGAGGGCCTCATCGCTGGCAAGCCAGCTCCCACAGGGATTGCGTGCACCGCTGAACCTGTGGGAGCTGGCTTGCCAGCGATGAGGCCAGGACAGGCAATAAAAACTCAGCGATTGCGGGTCAGCAGCGCCGGTTTTTCACCGCGAGGACGGCTCGGCAGTTGCTCCAGCTGTTCCATGGACGGGAATCGATCGATCTTCGATTCCTTGTGCATGATCTTCGGCTGGTTCTGCTGCGGCTGGCCCTCACGCGGGCTGCGCACTGCCGGCTCCTGCCGGTCGTCGCGGGCCGGGCGGCGGTTGCGGTTGTTGCTGCCGCCATCGCGACGGGCCTGGCCATCACGACCGCCGGCACCGCTGCCACCATTGCGCGAACCACCACGCTTCTCGCCATTGGTACCGCCACCGCCACCGCCATTGCTGCGCGGTTGACCGCCACGAGCCTGGCCGCCACCGTTGCCGGCTCCGCCCTGACCGCCAGGACGACGATTGCGGCCCTGGCCGCCCTTGTTCTGGTAAGGGCTGACGTAGTCGGCGCGGTTGCCGAAGTTGTCCACGTCGTCGTCCAGGAATTCTTCCGGATCACGATCGGCTGGAACGACCGGCGCGCCTTGCGCGGCGTTCTGCTGCTGGCGCGGCTTGCGGTCCCGTTGCTTGCGCGGTTCCTGGCGGCTACCGGCAGCCTTCTCCGCAGGTTTGTCAGCGGACTGCCGGGCGTCCTTGTTGCTGTCTTTCTCTTTGCCCTTGTCCTTGCCCTTGTCCTTGCGGCCACCGGCATTGCTGCCGTCGGCACGCTGGCCACGGCGCGGGTTGTTCTGCGGACGCGGTTCGCGCACTTCCGGCTTCTCGGCCTCGACCGCGGCAAAGTCGAAGCCCATCAGGTCGCCATCCGGGATCTTCTGGCGAGTGACGCGCTCGATGCTCTTGAGCAGTTTCTCCTCATCCGGCGCAACCAGCGAGATGGCCTCGCCGGAGCGGCCCGCACGACCGGTACGGCCGATACGGTGGACGTAGTCTTCCTCGACGTTGGGCAGTTCGAAGTTGACCACGTGAGGCAACTGGTCGATATCCAGGCCGCGGGCGGCGATATCGGTGGCGACCATGATCCGCACGGCGCCCGACTTGAAGTCGGCCAGGGCCTTGGTGCGAGCGTTCTGGCTCTTGTTGCCGTGGATCGCGGCAGCGGTCAGGCCGTGCTTTTCCAGGTATTCGGCCAGGCGGTTGGCGCCGTGCTTGGTGCGGGTGAAGACCAGCACCTGTTCCCACGCGCCGGCGGTGATCAGGTGCGCCAGCAGGGCGCGCTTGTGGCTGGCCGGCAGGCGGAACACGCGCTGTTCGATACGCTCCACCGTGGTGTTCGGCGGCGTGACTTCGATGCGTTCCGGGTTATGCAGCAGCTTGTCGGCAAGGTCGGTGATGTCCTTGGAGAAGGTCGCCGAGAACAGCAGGTTCTGGCGCTTGGCCGGGAGGCGGGCGAGGACCTTCTTCACATCGTGGATGAAGCCCATGTCGAGCATGCGGTCGGCTTCGTCCAGGACCAGGATCTCGACATGGCTGAGATCGACGCTGCCCTGGCCGGCCAGGTCGAGCAGGCGACCCGGGCAGGCGACGAGTACATCGACGCCGCGGGCCATGGCCTGCACCTGCGGATTCATGCCGACGCCACCGAAGATGCAGGCGCTGACGAATTTCAGGTCGCGGGCGTAGATCTTGAAGCTGTCGTGGACCTGGGCGGCCAGTTCGCGGGTTGGCGTCAGGACCAGTACCCGTGGCTGGCGCGGGCCATGGCGCTGGGACTTGTCCGGATGACCACCGGGGAACAGGCGTTCCAGGATCGGCAGGGCGAAGCCGCCGGTTTTACCAGTACCTGTCTGTGCCGCGACCATCAGGTCGCGACCTTGCAACACGGCGGGAATGGCCCGCTGTTGCACCGGAGTAGGCTGGGTGTAGCCCGCCGCCTCGATAGCGCGGACTAGAGCCTCGGAGAGACCGAGGGATGCAAAGGACATGAGAAATCCTGTTCTAGTGGGGGCTGTGCCCTGATGGAGAAATCTTGCCTGGCGCGAAGGGCATCGAGGGCGATGCTGTCGCGTCCGGTCCTGCTGGTCTGCCTGTGCATCCGGGGGTCGGGATGCGTTCTACAGGGCCGGCGTCCGGGCGTAAGCCTGGCGGAAAGGCCCGAGTATAACAGAGCAATCAGGGAGTGCTGCGTTCCTGCTGCTCAACGGTTTCTGTATTTGCGGTTATTACATGACCATAGCGCGCCTGCAGTTCGGCATAGGCCGGTTCTTGCTTGAAACGCCTCAACTCGGCGGCGAAGCGCTGGGTCAGCAGGTCCATGCCGGCGTTGCGACGCACCGCCAGGTACTGTTTCTGCCGGCTGACGACCAGCGGCAGCTCGCTGATCCGGTCCTGCAGGCCCAATTGCGCGAGCATGTAGCGACCGACGCGGCGGTCGGTGATCAGCAGGTCGATGCGGCCGCGCAGCAGCTTGCCGAAGTTGGCTTCCTGGGTCGGTGCCGCTTCGCGGCGAAACAGCGGCGACTGCAGGAATTCGGCGCCATAGTCGTAGCCGGCGGAGGTGCCGACGGTCAGGTCCTGGAGATCGTCCAGCGAGGTGACGGCGTGTGGCCGGTCATTGGCCTGGAACAGCACGAACTCGACGACCGACAGCGGCTCGCTGGGGTAGTACAACTGGCTGCGGCGCAGTTCATTCTGGAAAATGTCGATCACGCCGTCGGCCAGGCCCTGGTCGACCATCAGCATGCAGCGCTTCCATGGCATGAACTCCCAGCGCACATCCACGCCCAGGCGCCGGAATACCTCGGCGGTAACTTCGTAGTCGATGCCCTTGGTCTCGCCGTTTTCCTCGTAGACGTAGGGCGCCCAGGGGTCGGTGACGATGCGCAACTGTTCGGCACGGGCCAGCAGGCTCATGCAGCTCAGCAGCAGGGCGGTCAGCAGGCGGACGAATCTGGGCATAGGCGGGCGGATCGGTGGGGCGAAAAGAAGGCGATGGTGCCACAACGCAGGGGCACCATCGCCATCTGGATCAACGCGGCAGCTTGAGGTTGTTCCAGATCGCCAGGCTCGGTTCGGCCTGGTTCAGGGTGTAGAAGTGCAGGCCCGGTGCGCCGCCTTGCAGCAGTTGCTCGCACATCTGGGTGATGACCTCTTCGCCGAAGGCCTGGATGCTCTTGACGTCGTCGCCGTAGGCTTCCAGTTGCTTGCGGATCCAGCGCGGGATCTCGGCGCCGCAGGCGTCGGAGAAGCGCGCCAGCTTGCTGTAGTTGGTGATTGGCATGATTCCCGGTACCACGGGGATCTTCACTCCCAGCTTCTGCACGCGCTCGACGAAGTAGAAGTAGCTCTCGGCGTTGAAGAAGTACTGGGTGATGGCGCTGTCGGCACCGGCCTTGGCCTTGCGCACGAAGTTCGCCAGGTCGTCCTCGAAGTTACGGGCCTGCGGGTGCATCTCCGGATAGGCAGCAATTTCGATATGGAACTGGTCGGCGGTCTCCTCGCGGATGAATTCCACCAGCTCGTTGGCGTAGCGCAATTCACCGCTGGCCATGCCCATGCCGGACGGCAGGTCGCCACGCAGGGCGACGATGCGCTTGATCCCGGCTGCCTTGTACTGGGCCAGCAGGGCGCGCAGTTCTGCCTTGCTGTCGCCGACGCAGGACAGGTGCGGGGCGGCAGGGACCTTCACTTCGCTTTCCAGTTGCAGCACGGTGTTCAGGGTGCGGTCGCGGGTCGAACCGCCGGCCCCGTAGGTGCAGGAAAAGAAGTCCGGGTTGTAGCTGGCCAGCGTTCGAGCGGTGGCGAGCAGTTTTTCATGTCCAGCGTCGGTCTTGGTCGGGAAGAACTCGAAGCTGTAACGGCGTTCCTGAGTCATTTGACGTTCCTTTCAGCCGCAAGCCTCAAGCGGCAGGCGGCAAGAACAAGGCAGGAGCGGCGCGAACCGCTTCTGCCTGACCTTGCTGCCTGCCGCTTGCAGCTGCTGTTAGTAGCGGTAGGCGTGAGGCTTGAACGGACCTTCGACGGCCACGCCGATGTACTCGGCCTGTTTCGGGGTCAGCTGGGTGATCACGCCGCCGAAGCCGCGCACCATTTCCAGGGCCACTTCTTCGTCGAGTTTCTTCGGCAGTACTTCGACGGTCAGGCGCTCGGCCTTCTTCTCGGCGCTCAGGTCGGCGAACTTCTGCGCGAACAGGAAGATCTGTGCCAGCACCTGGTTGGCGAAGGAACCGTCCATGATCCGGCTCGGGTGACCGGTGGCGTTGCCCAGGTTCACCAGGCGGCCTTCAGCCAGCAGGATCAGGTAGTCATCGTTCTGCGGATCGAAGTCACCGTGACCGGTACGGTGGATCTTGTGGACCTGCGGCTTGACCTCTTCCCATGCCCAGTTCTTGCGCATGAAGGCAGTGTCGATCTCGTTGTCGAAGTGACCGATGTTGCAGACCACGGCGCGTTTCTTCAGCGCTTTGAGCATGTTGGCATCGCAGACGTTGACGTTGCCGGTGGTGGTCACGATCAGGTCGATCTTGCCCAGCAGGGCGGCGTCGATGCTGGCTTCGGTGCCGTCGTTGATACCGTTCTTGAACGGCGAGACCACTTCGAAACCGTCCATGCAGGCCTGCATGGCGCAGATCGGGTCGACTTCGGTGACCTTGACGATCATGCCTTCCTGGCGCAGCGACTGGGCCGAGCCCTTGCCCACGTCGCCGTAGCCGATCACCAGGGCCTGCTTGCCGGACAGCAAGTGGTCGGTGCCGCGCTTGATGGCGTCGTTCAGGCTATGGCGGCAGCCGTACTTGTTGTCGTTCTTGCTCTTGGTGACCGAGTCGTTGACGTTGATCGCCGGGACCTTCAGCTCGCCCTTGGCCAGCATGTCCAGCAGGCGGTGCACGCCGGTGGTGGTCTCTTCGGTGATGCCGTGGATCCGGTCCAGCATCGCCGGGTATTTCTTGTGCAGGATCTCGGTCAGGTCGCCGCCGTCGTCGAGGATCATGTTGGCGTCCCATGGCTGACCGTCCTTGAGGATGGTCTGCTCGATGCACCACTCGTACTCCTGCTCGGTTTCACCTTTCCAGGCGAATACCGGGATACCGGCGGCGGCGATGGCGGCAGCGGCCTGGTCCTGGGTGGAGAAGATGTTGCAGGACGACCAGCGCACTTCGGCACCCAGGGCAACCAGGGTTTCGATCAGCACGGCGGTCTGGATGGTCATGTGGATGCAGCCGAGGATTTTCGCGCCCTTGAGCGGTTGCTCTTCCTGGTACTTGCGGCGCAGGCCCATCAGCGCGGGCATTTCCGATTCGGCGATGATGACTTCGCGACGGCCCCAGGCCGCCAGGGAAATATCGGCGACCTTGTAATCGTTAAAACCTGCAGGCGTGTTTACAGCGCTCATCGAGAGCCTCCATTCGTAGTGTGCGAATGGGCGCCGTTGTGCGTTGAGAGTCCGCAAGGCTGCCTGCGGACAACGCCCCGACCGAGCCTGACAGGAGCGAACCTGCTGCAGCGCCCCTCGGTCGGGTGGCGGGAGCGACGACCGCAGAGGATCGCCACCGGATAAAACGCGGGGATTATAGCCGGGGTTTCGTGTCGGCCCAAGGACAAAAGCGGCGCGTGCGACCGGTGACGGACAATTGGCCTACAAAGGTCACGGCCAAGCGGCAGGCAAATGGGTCTAGGATGTAGGGGAGGGGCCGCCAAGGCCCATTCTTGACATGCCAGGCCGTTTTAGGAGCACGCATGAATTTCCACACCCGCAAGTGGGTAAAACCCGAAGACCTCAACCCCAATGGCACCCTGTTCGGCGGCAGCCTGCTGCGCTGGATCGACGAAGAGGCGGCGATCTACGCGATCGTCCAGCTGGGCAACCAGCGTGTGGTGACCAAGTACATCTCCGAGATCAACTTCGTCAGCGCCTCGCGCCAGGGAGACATCATCGAGCTGGGCATTACCGCCACCGAGTTCGGGCGCACTTCCATCACCTTGAAGTGCGAGGTGCGCAACAAGATCACCCGCAAGGCGATCCTCACCGTGGACAAGATGGTTTTCGTCAACCTGGGCGAGGACGGCTTGCCGGCGCCCCATGGGCGGACCGAGATCAAGTACATCCAGGACCAGTTTCCGGACAGCGCCGTTGAGTGACTGATGTGAGGGCCTTATCGCTGGCAAGCCAGCTCCCACAGGGTTCTGCAGCGACTCGGACCCCGTGGGAGCTGGCTTGTCGGACCGCCGCACCGCAGCGATAGCGGTCTATCAGGATGCAGATTGCTCGCTGACACCCTTCACGACCCGGCCCACCGTCAACCCCTGCACCAGGATCGACGACAGCACCACGATATAGGTGATCGACAGCAACAGGTCCCGTTCCTCGCCCACCGGCAGCGACAGCGCCAGGGCCACCGACACGCCCCCGCGCAAGCCACCCCAGGTCAGCACCCGGATTGTGCCTTTCGGCACGCTGCGCCAGCGCCGCAGCAGGACGATGGCTGGCGCCACGGTCAGCAGCCGCGAAGCCAGCACCGCTACCGCCAGCACGCCGCCCGCCGCCAGGTGCAGCCAGTTGAACGGCAGCAGCAACAGCTCCAGGCCGATCAGGGCGAACAGCAAGGCGTTGAGCATGTCGTCGATCAGTTCCCAGAAGCCGTCCATGTAGCGACGGGTCATGTCGTTCATCGCCAGGTTGCGCCCCAGGTTGCCGATGATCAGGCCGGCCACGACCATGGCGATCGGCGCCGACACGTGCAGCTCGTAGCACATCGCCGAGCCACCGATGACCAGGGCCAGGGTTAGCATCACCTCCACCTGGTACTGCTCGATGCTCTTGATCATGCGGTAGGTGGCGTAGCCGATGACGGCGCCGAAGATCACCCCACCGACCGCCTCGCGGGCGAACAGGACGGCGGTGTCGGAGACGCTCGGGGTTTCGCCGAGCTGGATGATGCCCAGCAATACGGTGAACACCACCACCGCCGTGCCGTCGTTGAACAGCGACTCGCCGACGATGGTGGTTTTCAAGGGTTTCGAGGCATTGGCGGTACGCAGTGCACCGAGCACCGCGATCGGGTCGGTCGGCGAAATCAGCGCGCCGAACAGCAGGCAGTAGATCAGGCTGACGTTCCAGCCGAACATCGCGAAGACCCAGTGGGCCAGGTAGCCGATCACCACGGTGGCGATCAGCACGCCGAGGGTGGCCAGCAGGCCGATCGGCCAGCGGTAGCTGCGCAGGTCAGCGAGGTTGACGTGCAGGGCGCCGGCGAACAGCAGGAACGACAGCATCCAGTGCATCAGCAGGTCATTGAAATCGATCTGGTTCATCAGGCCTTCGACCCGCTCTTCCAGGCCGGGGAAGCCGATCAGGCTCAGGCCCTGGAGGATCAGGGAGAACAGCAGGGCGGTGACCATCACGCCGATGGCCGGCGGCAGGCCGATGAAGCGGTAGTTCACATAGGTAAGGAGGGTGGTGAGGCAGATAAACGCGGCAACTAATTCGAGCATCCTGATTCCTGTAACAGCTTCCGATATCGGTACCCGTTTGCATCGGGCACAAGGTTTGATGGCTTTTTGATCGCCTCAAGACACAGTTTTTTTCAATGCCGCGATTGACAACGTGCTGGCTGTTTTGTTGCGGCTGGTTGAAACTCCGCAGTCCGATGAATGGACCCGGTCCGTGAAAGGCGAAGGAATCGAGACGTGGTAGCGACTTCCCTGGTGCTCGTCGCGGCACTGCTGCATGCAACCTGGAATACCCTGGTCAAGTTCAGTGGCGAGCGTCTGCTGGTGATCGCCAGCATGGACAGCGTGGCACTGGTGTTTGCCCTGCTCATGGTGGGTTTTGTCCAGCCACCGCCGCTGGACATCTGGCCGTGGTTGCTGGCCTCGGCGTTATGCGAACTGATCTATCGCTTTCTGCTGATCCAGGCCTACCGGGTGGGCGATCTCGGTTTGGTCTACCCCTTGATGCGCGGGCTGTCGCCCTTGGTGGTGCTGGCGTTGACCCTGCTATTCGGCGGCGAAGACCTCAGCAACCGGCAGGTCATCGGCATCCTCCTGATTCCCTGTGGCATGGCCTGCCTGCTCTGGCGCGGAGGCGGCGGCGAGCGCCTGCCATGGAGCATGTTGCCGGTGGTGGCGCTGATCGGCCTGTGCATCGGCAGCTACACCTGGCTCGACGGCCAGGCTATCCGGCGCTGGGCGCAGCCACTGGATTACCTGGTGTGGTTGACGCTGGCCTCTTCCCTGCCGTTTCCGCTGATTGCCGGCGTCGCCCGGCGCGCGCCGTTCGTGCAGTTCTGGCGCACGCAATGGAAGCTGGGGCTGGCGGTCGGGGTCTGCGTATTGCTCAGCTACGCTCTGGTGCTGTGGGCCATGCATCTGGGCTCGGTGGCGGAGGCGGCGGCATTGCGCGAGATCAGCGTGATCCTCGTGGTGCTGATGGGCATGCGCTACCTCAAAGAACCTTTTGGCGGGCCCAGGCTCTTAGCCTGTGCGCTGGTGCTGGTCGGCATGCTGGTGATGAAGCTCTGAGCGCACTTTTTTCGATTCTGACAAGGACCTGAACCATGACCGTCGCTTTCTGGTGCGTACTGATCGCCCTGATGCTGCCTTACGTCTGTACCAGCATCGCCAAGTTCAGCAGTGGCTTCAATCTGCGCCACAACCATGATCCACGGACTTTCCTCTCCGGGCTGGAAGGGCTGCCCGCACGCGCCAACGCGGCGCAGATGAACAGTTTCGAGGTGCTGCCGGCGTTCATCGCCGCAGTGCTGATCGCCGATATCGTCGGCAACGCCGAACAGGTGACCCAGGACGTGCTGGCGGTGTTGTTCATCACCAGCCGGTTGCTCTACATCATTTGCTATCTGGCGGACTGGGCGGCGCTGCGCTCGCTGGTGTGGTTCGTGGGGATTGGCCTGATTGTAGGGTTCTTCATAGCCTCTGTGTGATCTTGAGGGCCTCATCGCTGGCAAGCCAGCTCCCACAAGGTCTGTGTACACCATAGAACCCTGTGGGAGCTGGCTTGCCAGCGATGAGGCCCTCAACCACCACCACTTACTTGGCTTCGGTCTGAGGCACAGCAGGCAACGCCGCACCCTTCGGCCACAGCAACCAAATCTGCCCCGCCTGTTTCATATCCCCGGCCAGCGTGCCCGCCGCTTCACCCGTACCCCAGAACAGGTCCGCCCGGACCTCCCCGGTAATCGCTCCGCCGGTATCCTGCGCCGCTACGGGGCGCACCACCGGGCTGCCATCCGGACGGGTGGTGGACAGCCATAGCAGGCTGCCCAAGGGAATCACCTTGCGATCGATCGCCACGCTGTAGCCCGCAGTCAGTGGCACGTTGAGCGAACCACGCGGTCCTTCGTTGCTGTCCGGGCGGGTGCCGAAGAATACATAGCTCGGATTGCTCGCCAGCAGTTCCGGAACCCGCGCCGGATTGGCCTGGGCCCAGGCATGGATGGCGCCCATGGTGACTTCTTCCTTTTTCAATTGGCCTTGTTCCACCAGCCAGCGCCCGATTGGCCGATACGGATGTCCGTTCTGGTCGGCGTAGCCAAGACGCAGTTGGCGGCCATCCTCCAGTTGAACCCGGCCCGAGCCCTGGATCTGCAGGAATTGCAGGTCCATCGGGTCGGTCAACCAGGCCACCACCGGTGCCTTGGCGCCCTGGCGCTGGATCACTTCGGCGGTGTCGTAGGGCTTGAGCACGCGTCCTTCGAGGCGGCCGCGCAGGCGCTTGCCTTTGAGTTCCGGGTAGATGCTGTCCAGATCCACCACCACCAGGTCCTCGGGGATGCCGTAGACCGGTACATGGGCCTGCTCGGTCCGGCTGGTGCTGCCTGGATAGACCGGTTCGTAGTAACCGGTGATCAGGCCGGTTGCGTTGTTTTCGGCGTTGCGCAGGCTATACACCTCAAGCCGTGCGCCGAGGAATTCGCCGATCTGCCGGGCATCGGCCGGTACGCTCGCAGCGGCGCCGCAGGTCTCGGCCCAGACCGCATCGCGCTTGAGACGCTCGCAGGCGCTGCGCCAGGCCTCGAAGCCGGCCACCAGGTCGCTGTCGCTGACGGTCGGCAGGTCTTTCCAGGTGGCATGGGTATAGGTGGCGATTGGATGCGGCCTGGACTTTTCCGGGGCGCCGCCGTTGCAGCCGGCGAGCAGGGCGCAAAGGGAGAGGGTCCAGCCTAAGCGGCGCAGGGGCAGTGTCATGCAGTATTTCCTTGGCGGTTGCCGCGTTGATGGACGTTTGCGAACAACCTTGGTTTTGTTAGGGGTATTGGTCTTTACCGGTCAGGCGAGGATACTGGCCGCCTTTTTCCCGTGAGCCGATGACCATGATGCTCAAACGTTGTTCCGTCGTACTGCTGGCCTGTCTCACCCTGACCGCCTGTGGCGGCGTCGATCCGGACTCGCCGCTGGGCCAGCGCAAGGCCATTTTCAAGCAGATGCTCAAGACCAGTGAGGACATGGGGGGCATGCTGCGCGGGCGCCTGGCGTTCGACGGGCAGAAATTCGCGGACGGGGCGGTCAAGCTCGATGCGTTATCCCACGAACCGTGGAAACATTTCCCACAGGTCAAGGAGGCGGATGATACCAGCGCTCGGGCAGATGTCTGGGAGAAACAGGCGCGCTTCCAGGTCCTGGCCCGGCAGTTGGAAGCGGCGACGGGGGAGTTGGTCGAAGCGACCAGGGCCCAGCCTTTGCGGGCTGCTGCGGTGCAAGGTCCGATGGACAAGGTGGAGGCGGCTTGCAAAGCCTGTCATACCGAGTTCAGGAATCATTGATATTTGGTGTTTCTGAGTGCCTCATCGCTGCGGTGCGGCGATCCGACAAGCCAGCTCCCACAGGACCGCGTGCACCGCCGAACCTGTGGGAGCTGGCTTGCCAGCGATAGGGCCCTAAAGGCCAACCTATTTCTCCAATTCTTCCACCGCCGCCTGCAGCTCCTTGTTCGCCTCGGCCAGCTTGTCCTTGCGCTTGTTGATCTTCTCCGCGTCGCCTTTCTTCATGGCCTTGTCCAGGTCCTTCTTGCGCTGCGCGACTTCATGGCGGGCATCCAGCACTTTCTGTTCGCGCTCCTTGCGCAGCCCGGCGTCGGTGCAGTTGGCCTGCACTTCGCTCAAGGCGCGTTCCAGGCCCGCCTGCTGCTCGGTGTTGCCGTGCAGGCGGGCCTGTTCGATCTGGGTGCTGATGTTCTGCTGTTTGGCGGCGCAGCCGGTCAGGCCCGGCTGTTCCTCGATCGCCAGGGCCGGCGCGGCCAGCACGGCACACAGGGTGAAGAGGGCCAGTGGGGAAATCGGTTTCATTAATAGCTCCGTGGTCGGGCAAGCAGAAAGTGAGATGCTGCCCTGATCGACGGGATTTAGAAACCCTGGATCGCTTCTTCACCCAGATTGGCAGCAAGCTGCCTGACCTGCGGATGCTGGAAAAACGCAACCAGTTGCGCGGCCCGTGTCGGCCCCACGCCTGCTTCCCGTTGCCATTGCACTGCATCCCGCGCGGTCAGTTGCGCCCATGACTCACCCAGGTCCAGCTCGCGGGGCGCGGGTACGCCCAAGGCGCGTATCCACTGCTGGAAGGACTTCTCGCGACCTTGTCGGAAAGTGCGATGCAGTTGCTCGCTGCGGCGCCCGGCGATGCCGTCTATACGGCGCAGGTCTTCTGGCTGCAGCATGATCCAGTCCGCCAGGCCGCTCAATCGCCCGGCTTCCATCAGTTTGCGCCAGGTCCCGGGACCGACGCCTGCCAGGTTCAGACCACGTTTGCCGGCCAGCCATTGCAGGCGTTCGAGGAACTGCTCTTCACACCCCGTCGTCGGCTGCCAGCAGCTCAGGGCATGATACTCGCCGTCCTTCGGCGGTTGCGCCGGGGCGAGGCGCGGGCCGCGTTGTGCGACGCGATCGACCTGCGGAATCGTCAGCCCGGCCAGGCTCAGGACAATCTGGTCTCCCGCCTGGATATCCAGCTCTTTCCAGCGTTGCAGCGAACCGGTACTGACCTGGCGGACCAGGCGATCATCCAGGCGCACCGGTTCCAGCTGGAGCACCGGCGTGATACGCCCGGTCCTTCCTATGCGGAACTCCACCGCGCGAACCTCGGCCAGTGCCTGGGCGAAAGGATATTTCCACGCTGCGCTCCAGTGCGAGGAGCCCGCTTGCCAGCGTGCGCCCGGCGGCTGCCGGCGCTGCTGCAGGACCACACCGTCGCTGGCGAAGGGCAGCGGCGAGCGATACCAGTGCTGGCGCCAGCGTGCGGCTTCATCGAGGTCTTTTACCGGCTGGCTGAAGCGCTCGCTGTTGGGCAGGCCGAAGCTGGCGAGCAGGGCGAAGCGTTGGCGCGGATCCTGCGGGCCGTTGGGCCAGGCCCAGATGAACAGGTCGAGCCCGGCAGCGTCTTCGCTGCTGATCTGCTGCCGGGACATCAGCCCGGCGACCCGGCTGCGCAGGTTGAGGCTGCCGGCCCGGGCCTGGATATGCCCGTCCACGCGCCAGAACAGTTCGCCTTGCAGCGTCAGGTCGCGTGGGCTGGCCAGTTCGCGCAGGCCGGCGGGCAGCGCCGGGATATGCCGGCTCCAGTCATGCCCGTGGATGCCGTCGCCGCGGCTGATGATCTGCAGCAGCCGGCCCCGACGATAGACCAGGGTGACCGCTACACCATCCACCTTGGGCTGGATCCACAGGTCTTCACGGCCTTTGAGCCAGGCGCTGACCGCCTGTTCATCGGCGAGCTTGTCGAGCCCGGTGTGCGGCACCGGGTGACGCAGCGGCCCGGTAGCGGAGGCCAGCGGGTTGCCCGGCGTCACCCCGCTTCCCGGGAAACATGCGCGCAGGCGTTGCAGGCGCGCCGCGTATTGATCGTAGATTTCGTCGCTGACCTTCGATTCGCCAGCGCCATGGTAGGCGGCATCCCATTCGCTGATGCGCGCCTGCAACTGGTCGATACGCGAGGCGGCGATGCTCTCCGACCAGTCGGGACAGTGGCCGGCAAACACGAAAGGGCTGAAGCACAGCATCAGCAGGGCAGTGATTCTTGACATGCGGAGCGTCCTTGCTCTTCGGAAAGGTCACGCCAGCCTAGAAAGCTCGGTGCGAGATGGCCCGCCCGGTTTTGTCAGCCCGTGTTTCGCAGAAAGCAAAAAGCCCCGGCCAGAGCACTGGCCGGGGCTTTCCTGAAGCGATTACCGGGTATTACAGGCCGGCGGCGGCGCGCAGCGCGTCAACGCGGTCGGTACGTTCCCAGGTGAAGGTGGTGAAGGTGTCGTCGCCGACGGTCTTCTGCTGCGGAGTGCGGCCGAAGTGACCGTAGGCCGCGGTTTCCTGGTACATCGGGTGGAGCAGGTCGAGCATGGTGGTGATGGCGTAAGGACGCAGGTCGAAGCACTCGCGCACCAGCTGGACGATCTTCTCGTCGGAGATCTTGCCGGTGCCGAAGGTGTTCAGCGAGATCGAGGTCGGCTGGGCCACGCCGATGGCGTAGGAGACCTGGATTTCGCAACGCTCGGCCAGGCCGGCGGCGACGATGTTCTTGGCCACATAGCGACCGGCGTAGGCCGCCGAACGGTCAACCTTGGACGGGTCCTTGCCGGAGAACGCGCCGCCACCGTGACGGGCCATGCCGCCATAGCTGTCGACGATGATCTTGCGCCCGGTCAGGCCGCAGTCGCCCACCGGGCCGCCGATGATGAACTGGCCGGTCGGGTTGATGTGGAACTGGGTGCCCTTGTGCAGCAGTTCTGCTGGCAGGGTGTGCTTGACGATCAGCTCCATCACCGCTTCCTGCAGGTCTTTCTGCGAGACTTCAGGATTGTGCTGGGTGGACAGCACCACCGCGTCGATACCCACGACCTTGCCGCCTTCGTAGCGGCAGGTGACCTGGGACTTGGCATCCGGACGCAGCCACGGCAGCAGGCCGGACTTGCGTGCTTCGGCCTGGCGCTCGACCAGACGGTGGGAGAAGCAGATCGGCGCCGGCATCAGTACGTCGGTTTCGTTGCTGGCGTAGCCGAACATCAGGCCCTGGTCGCCGGCGCCCTGGTCTTCCGGCTTGCTGCGGTCGACGCCTTGGGCGATGTCCACGGACTGCTTGCCGATGATGTTCATGACTGCGCAGGTGGCGCCGTCGAAGCCGACGTCGGAGCTGTTGTAGCCGATGTCGGTGATGACGTTGCGGACGATGTCTTCCAGATCGACCCATGCCGAGGTGGTGACTTCGCCGGCGATGATTGCGACACCGGTCTTCACCAGGGTTTCGCAGGCTACGCGGGCGTATTTGTCTTGCGCGATGATGGCGTCCAGCACCGCGTCCGAAATCTGGTCGGCGATTTTGTCCGGATGCCCTTCAGATACGGACTCGGAGGTGAAAAGGGAGTATTCGCTCATCTCGACGGGTTCCTGAATTTACTGATGGTGAGTGTTGCCAGCCGGTCGCTGGAAATGGCGGACCTGGAGCTGGAAACCATTACGTAGGCCTACATAGAGGCTGTCTCCGGGAACCAGTCCCGCAGCGCACGCCCAACGAAGCAGGTCGTCCTGTTCAAAGCCCAGCCAGAGGTCGCCGCAGGCTTCGCGGGCCCACCCCTGGTCGTGGCTGCACAACTCGGTAAGCAACAGGCTGCCGCCTGGTTTGACGCGTTCGGCCAGTTGCCCGAGGGCCGCGGCCGGATCGCTGAAGTGGTGCAGGACCATGTTCAGCACGACGCAATCGGCCTGGCCTTCGGTATTGCCAAGGGCATCGGCCAATTGCAGGTTTACATTAGCCAGGCGCTCGCGCTGGCACACCTGGCGCGCCAGTTCGAGCATGGTCGGGCTGTTGTCCAGCGCGGTGACCCGGGCGAAGCGCCGGGCCAGCTCGGGCAGGAACTCGCCGTCGCCCGGGCCGACTTCCAGGGCCGTGGCACCAGGCTCGAAGCTCAGTTTGTCGAGCAGGGCCAGGAGGCTTTCACGGTACTGGGCCAGGCCGGCGATCAGGTCCTGCTGGGCGCGGAATTTCTCTTCGACGCGCAGGAAGAAGTCCTGGCGGGTGGCCGCGCGGCGTTGTTGGACCTGGTGGATCCGCGCCTGCATCTCGCCGGACAGCGGCAGGCCGTCGACTTCCTCGAGCAGCGCGGCGTGCAGCTTGCCGCCGAGGCCGAGGCTGTCGGGCAGGGCGCGGCGGTAGAAGATCGCGTTGCCTTCTCGGCGGGTCGCCACCAGTTCGGCCTGGGCAAGCACCTTCAAATGGTGGCTCATGCCGGACTGGCCGATGGCGAAGATCTGCGCCAGCTCCAGCACGCCGAAGGAATCGTTGGCCAGGGCGCGCAACACGTTCAGGCGCAGGGAATCGCCGCCGGCCTTGCACAGGGCGGCCAGGCGTTCGCTTTGCTGCTGATCGGGAACGGTTACGGGGCTATTCATAGGGGCGGCAGTCTAGTCAGGGCCAGCGGGCGTCGCAAGTTCAATATCAAAAAGTTTTGATATTGCGCGATGAGCGGAGGGAAAAGCCCCGACCGGGTTGCTGTTTTCGGCTGTTTCGTCGGTCAAACCAGGGAATCGGCCGTCGATCACAGGAAAATCGTTCCAGTTCGACCATCCGTGATTGCCCCGGGAGGTATGCCTGGGCGAAAATAGCCGCCTTTTTTCCGTCAGTTCCTTTTCAAGTTCCAGGAGACAAGCGATGCCGAGCCGTCGTGAGCGTGCCAACGCCATTCGTGCACTGAGCATGGATGCCGTGCAAAAAGCCAACAGCGGCCACCCCGGTGCCCCCATGGGCATGGCGGATATCGCCGAGGTGCTGTGGCGTGATTTTCTGAAGCACAACCCGGCCAACCCGTCCTTCGCCGACCGCGACCGTTTCGTCCTGTCCAACGGCCACGGCTCGATGCTGATCTATTCGCTGTTACACCTGACCGGCTACGATCTGTCGATCGACGACCTGAAAGGCTTCCGCCAGTTGCACAGCCGCACCCCGGGGCACCCGGAGTTCGGTTACACCCCGGGCGTCGAGACCACCACCGGCCCGCTGGGCCAAGGCCTGGCCAACGCCGTCGGCTTCGCCATCGCGGAAAAGGTCCTGGGTGCCCAGTTCAACCGTGAAGGCCACAAGGTCGTCGACCACAACACCTATGTGTTCCTCGGCGATGGCTGCATGATGGAAGGCATTTCCCATGAAGTCGCTTCCCTGGCCGGCACCCTGGGCCTGGGCAAGCTGATCGCCTTCTACGACGACAACGGCATCTCCATCGATGGCGAAGTCGAAGGCTGGTTCACCGACGACACGCCGAAGCGTTTCGAAGCCTACAACTGGCAGGTGATCCGCAACGTCAACGGCCATGATGCCGACGAGATCAAGACCGCCATCGAGACCGCCCGCAAGAGCGAGCAGCCGACCCTGATCTGCTGCAAGACCATCATCGGTTTCGGCTCGCCGAACAAGCAGGGCAAGGAAGACTGCCACGGCGCACCGCTGGGCAACGACGAAATCGCCCTGGCCCGCAAGGAGCTGAACTGGAACCACGGTCCGTTCGAAATCCCGGCCGACATCTATGCCGAGTGGAACGCCCGCGAAGCCGGTGCCAAGGCCGAAGCCGAATGGAACCAGCGTTTCGACGCCTACGCCGCGGCCTTCCCTGAGCTGGCCAGCGAGCTCAAGCGCCGCCTGAACGGCGACCTGCCTGCCGACTTCGCCGAGAAAGCCGCTGCCTACATCGCCGAAGTCGCGGCCAAGGGCGAGACCATCGCCAGCCGCAAGGCCAGCCAGAACACCCTGAACGCCTTCGGCCCGCTGCTGCCTGAACTGCTGGGCGGCTCCGCCGACCTGGCCGGTTCCAACCTGACCCTGTGGAAAGGCTGCAAGGGCGTCAGCGCCGAGGATGCCAACGGCAACTACATGTTCTACGGCGTGCGCGAGTTCGGCATGACCGCGATCATGAACGGCGTTGCCCTGCACGGCGGCCTGGTTCCGTACGGCGCGACCTTCCTGATGTTCATGGAATACGCCCGTAATGCGGTACGCATGTCGGCCCTGATGAAGCAGCGCGTCATTCATGTCTACACCCACGACTCCATCGGCCTTGGCGAGGACGGCCCGACCCACCAGCCGGTCGAGCAACTGAGCAGCCTGCGCGGCACGCCGAACCTGGACACCTGGCGTCCGGCCGACGCCGTTGAATCGGCGGTGTCCTGGAAGCATGCCCTGGAGCGCAAGGACGGTCCTTCGGCGCTGGTCTTCTCGCGCCAGAACCTGCAGCACCAGGACCGCGACGCCCAGCAGATCGCCGATATCGCCCGTGGTGGCTACGTCCTCAAGGACTGCGCCGGCGAGCCCGAGTTGATCCTGATCGCCACCGGTTCCGAAGTGGGCCTGGCCGTCCAGGCGTTCGACAAGCTGAGCGAGCAGGGCCGCAAGGTCCGCGTCGTGTCGATGCCGAGCACCAGCGTGTTCGATGCCCAGGATGCCGCCTACAAGCAATCGGTACTGCCGGTGCAGGTGGGTGCGCGTATCGCCATCGAGGCCGCCCATGCCGACTTCTGGTACAAGTACGTCGGCCTGGAAGGTCGCATCATCGGCATGACCACCTACGGTGAATCGGCTCCGGCCGGCTCACTGTTCGAGGAGTTCGGCTTCACCCTGGAAAACATTCTGGGCACTGCCGAAGAGCTGCTGGAAGACTGATACAAGTATCCGCGGGCTGTCGCCCGCAATCGCGGGCAAGCCCGCTCCCACGGTGGCCGAAAAACCCTGTGGGAGCGGGCTTGCCCGCGATTGAGGCGACACCAGTCCTGCGGGTTGCGTCGATAGATCCGTTCCGTGAGCCCCCAATGCCCCAAACGCGTCCTTACAGAGTTGCACTCAATGGTTATGGCCGTATCGGCCGTTGCGTCTTGCGCGCACTCGTCGAGCGCGGGGCGAAGGCGGGCTTCGAGATCGTCGCGCTGAACGACCTGGCCGACCAGGCCAGCCTCGAATACCTGACGCGCTTCGACTCCACCCATGGCCGCTTCCCGGGCGAGGTGAGGGTCGATGGCGATTGCCTGCACATCAATGGCGACTGCGTGAAGGTGCTGCGCAGTGCCACCCCCGAGGGCATCGACTGGGCGTCGCTCGACGTCGACCTGGTGCTGGAATGCTCCGGGGCCTACAACACCCGTGCCGATGGCCAGCGCTTCCTCGACGCCGGCGCGCCGCGGGTACTGTTCTCGCAACCCATGGCCAGCGAAGCGGATGTCGACGCCACGGTGGTCTACGGCATCAACCAGGATTGCCTGGATGGCAGCGAAACCCTGGTTTCCAACGCTTCCTGCACCACCAACTGCGGCGTGCCGCTGCTGCGGGTGCTGGACCAGGCGTTCGGCATCGACTACGTGTCGATCACCACCATCCACTCGGCGATGAACGACCAACCGGTGATCGACGCCTACCACCACGAAGACCTGCGCCGCACCCGTTCGGCCTTCCAGTCGGTGATTCCGGTGTCCACCGGTCTTGCCCGCGGCATCGAGCGCCTGCTTCCGGAACTTGTCGGGCGAATTCAGGCCAAAGCCGTGCGTGTACCGACGGTGAACGTGTCATGCCTGGACATCACCCTGCAGACCAGGCGCGATACCACGGCTGCCGAGGTCAACCAGGCCCTTCGCGAAGCTGCCCTGGACGGGCCGCTGCGGGGGCTCCTGGCCTACACCGAGCTGCCCCACGCCAGTTGCGATTTCAACCATGACCCGCATTCGGCCATCGTCGATGCCAGTCAGACCCGTGTTTCCGGCCCCCGTCTGGTGAACCTGCTGGCCTGGTTCGACAACGAATGGGGGTTCGCCAACCGTATGCTCGACGTTGCCGATCATTTTCTGCGCGTCGTGGACAACCGCCAACGCACCACCAGCAAACAGCCCTGAAGGACTGCATTCATGACCGTTTTGAAGATGACCGACCTCGACCTGCAAGGTAAGCGCGTACTGATCCGCGAAGACCTCAACGTCCCTGTTAAGGACGGTGTGGTTGCCAGCGACGCGCGCATCCTCGCTTCGCTGCCGACCATCAGGCTGGCCCTGGAGAAGGGCGCGGCGGTGATGATCTGCTCGCACCTGGGTCGTCCGACCGAGGGTGAATTCTCCGCCGAGAACAGCCTGAAGCCGGTCGCCGACTACCTGAGCAAGGCGCTGGGCCGTGAAGTGCCGCTGGTTGCCGACTACCTGGACGGCGTCGAGGTCAAGGCCGGCGACGTCGTGCTGTTCGAGAACGTGCGCTTCAACAAGGGCGAGAAGAAGAACGCCGACGAACTGGCGCAGAAATACGCCGCACTGTGCGATGTATTCGTCATGGACGCCTTCGGCACCGCGCACCGCGCCGAGGGTTCGACCCATGGCGTGGCGAAATTCGCCAAGGTCGCTGCTGCCGGCCCGCTGCTGGCGGCCGAGCTGGACGCCCTGGGCAAGGCCCTGAAGGCCCCGGCCAAGCCGATGGCCGCCATCGTTGCCGGTTCCAAGGTTTCCACCAAGCTGGACGTGCTGAACAGCCTGAGCCAGGTCTGCGACCTGCTGATCGTCGGTGGCGGCATCGCCAACACCTTCCTCGCCGCTGCTGGCCACAAGGTCGGCAAGTCGCTGTACGAAGCCGACCTGGTCGAGACCGCCAAGGCCATCGCCGCCAAGGTCAACGTGCCGCTGCCAGTTGACGTGGTAGTCGCCAAGGCCTTCGCCGAAGACGCCGAAGCCACCGTCAAAGCGGTTGCCGACGTGGCCGACGATGACATGATCCTCGACATCGGCCCGCAGACTGCCGCGCAGTTCGCCGAGCTGTTGAAGTCGTCGAAGACTATCCTGTGGAACGGCCCGGTCGGCGTGTTCGAATTCGACCAGTTCGGCAACGGCACCCGGACCCTGGCCAAGGCGATTGCCGACAGCGCCGCGTTCTCCATCGCCGGCGGTGGCGACACCCTGGCAGCCATCGACAAATATGGCGTGGCCGCTGATATCTCCTACATTTCTACCGGTGGCGGCGCGTTCCTCGAATTCGTCGAGGGCAAGGTCCTGCCAGCCGTGGACGTGCTGGAACAGCGGGCCAAGGCCTGAGTCGCCGGGGCACTGGCAAAGGGAGCGAACCGATGATCAAGCGACTGTCCCTGATGGTCATGACCGCCGCGCTGGGCGCCTGCTCCAGCGCGCCCGAGTCCGCTTCCGACAAGCCGGCCGCCGTCAAGGGCGGCTGCTACCAGTCCGAATGGCAGGCCGAAACCGTACCGGTGATCAGCAAGCGCGTCGGTCCGGACGGCCTGGAAAAATACGACGAAGAACATCAGCGCCAGGCCAAGGGCTGCCCTTGATCGGCTGACGTCAACCTGTCGCTTGCTTTGTGGTCTGCTGGAGGAATGGAATGAAAGGCGTTCCGGCCGTGATGGCCTTGGCGTTACTCGCGGGATGCGCAAGCTTCAGGTCCGCTCCCCCGGTGGCCGACAACTGGACCACCTGGATCTGCGACAGCAAGGCCCAGGTGCTTTGGCGTGCGGTGGGCGACGATATGGACGTACGCCTTGGCGGCGGCGACCAGGTCTACCGGCTCAAGCCCGAGCCGGCGGCTTCCGGGGCGCTGTACAGCGACGGCGTGCTGGCCTTCCACACCAAGGGCGACGAGGGCCTGGTGTACTGGGTCGCGACCGACGATTTGATAGGGCGGGGCTGCAAGGCACCGTGACTGGCCGGGTCGGCCTTGCGTGCCGGCCCACACTACTTGAACAGCAACCGCCGCTGCGGCAGGCTTGCACGAAATAACGACGCTTGTCGGGAGAGAGATACACAATGGCACTCATTAGCATGCGCCAGATGCTGGACCACGCCGCCGAATTCGGTTACGGCGTTCCGGCTTTCAACGTCAACAACCTCGAGCAGATGCGCGCCATCATGGAAGCGGCCGACAAGACCGACTCCCCGGTGATCGTCCAGGCTTCGGCCGGTGCCCGCAAATACGCCGGCGCGCCGTTCCTGCGCCACCTGATCCTGGCCGCCATCGAAGAATTCCCGCACATCCCGGTGTGCATGCACCAGGACCACGGCACCAGCCCTGACGTGTGCCAGCGTTCGATCCAGCTGGGCTTCAGCTCGGTGATGATGGACGGCTCGCTGCGTGAAGACGGCAAGACCCCGTCCGACTACGAATACAACGTCCGCGTAACCCAGCAGACCGTGGCTTTCGCCCACGCCTGCGGCGTTTCCGTGGAAGGTGAGCTGGGTTGCCTGGGCAGCCTGGAAACCGGCCAGGCCGGTGAAGAAGACGGCGTCGGCGCCGAAGGCATCCTGGATCACAGCCAGATGCTGACCGACCCTGAAGAAGCTGCCGACTTCGTCAAGAAAACCCAGGTCGACGCCCTGGCCATCGCCATCGGCACCAGCCACGGTGCCTACAAGTTCACCAAGCCGCCGACCGGCGACATCCTGGCGATCGACCGTATCAAGGCGATCCACCAGCGCATCCCGAACACCCACCTGGTCATGCACGGTTCGTCCTCGGTGCCACAGGACTGGCTGGCGATCATCAACGAGTTCGGTGGCGACATCAAGGAAACCTACGGCGTACCGGTCGAGGAAATCGTCGAAGGCATCAAGCACGGTGTGCGCAAGGTCAACATCGACACCGACCTGCGCTTGGCCTCCACGGGTGCGATCCGTCGCTTCCTGGAGCAGAACAAGTCCGAGTTCGACCCGCGTAAATACTTCGCCAAGACCGTCGAAGCCATGCGTGACATCTGCATCGCCCGTTATGAAGCCTTCGGCACTGCCGGTAACGCCTCGAAGATCAAACCGGTCTCGCTGGACGAAATGTACCTGCGCTATGCCAAGGGCGAGCTGGCCGCCAAGGTCAACTGAGTTCGGCCTGCGTGATGAAAAGGGACTGCCTGTGCAGTCCCTTTTTTATTCAACGCTCCTACGGGAATTGCTCGAAAAGACCGTTAGTCGGCGAACGATCTATTGGCTTTGTGCCAGCTTTAGATTTGTAACACTCGGGTCTAGAGTGGAAAGCGGCAGAATTTCAATTGAAAGACTGATGCTCGTTGCCACATAGAGAAGCAGCATGGAATGCGCTCAAACCCCTGCACAAGAGGAAGCGTCAACACTGTTGGTGGTTGATGACTACCCGGAAAACCTGACCAGCATGCGTGCCTTGCTGGCCCGTCAGGATTGGCAAGTATTGACGGCGTGCTCGGGCATCGAGGCGCTGAGTACCTTGCTCGAACATGAAGTCGATCTGGTCTTGCTCGATGTGCAGATGCCGGGCATGGACGGCTTCGAGGTCGCGCGCCTGATGCGTGGCAGCCAGCGTACCCGCCTGACGCCGATCATCTTCCTCACGGCCAACGAACAGAGCCAGGCTGCGGTGCTCAAGGGCTACGCCAGCGGTGCCGTGGATTATCTGTTCAAGCCCTTCGATCCGCAGATTCTCAAGCCCAAGGTGCAGGCCCTGCTCGAACAGCAGCGCAATCGCCGCGCCTTGCAGCGCCTGACCCGCGATCTGGAAGTGGCCCGTGCCTTCAATGCCTCGGTCCTGGAAAACGCTGCCGAAGGCATTCTCGTGGTGGCCGAGAACGGCACCATCCGCTTTGCCAACCCGGCTATTTCCCGCCTGCTGATGGCTTCCGTGGACCAGCTGGAGGGAGCGTGCCTGCTGGATTTCGTGCTTTCGCCGACGGCGAACCAATGGCGGGACTCGGCCTTCTACCTGGCCTACCTGGAGCGGGACATCTATCGACTGCACGACGCGGTACTGCGTACCAGCAATGGCCAGGCCCTGTCGGTAGCGCTGTCGTGCGCGGCGTTGCCGGGGGAGCAGCGGGCCATGGTGGTCACCGTCCTGGACATGTCGGTGGTACGCAGCCTGCACCAGCAGCTCGAACAGCAGGCGGTCACCGATCCGCTGACCGGTCTGCTCAACCGCCGCGGCTTCTACCAGGCGGCGGAAAGCGCGCTAGTGCGCAGCGAACATTCTGAAAAGCATCATGCGCTGATGTATCTGGACCTCGACGGCTTCAAACGGGTCAACGATTCCCTTGGCCATGAAACCGGCGACCAGGTGCTGCACTGGGTCGCCGAGCAACTGAAGGACTGCCTGGGCGGTCACGGCATATTGGCGCGCATGGGAGGCGACGAGTTCACCGCGCTGCTCGACGACCTCGACTACCCGGAGCAGGCGGCGCGCTTCGCCGAGAAGTGCATCGAGCGCATGTCCATCCGCCAGCACATCGACGGGCTGGAGGTGATCCTTGGGGTCAGCATCGGCATTGCCGTCTACCCCGATTGCGGCGCCAACCTGGACAACCTGTTGCGTGCCGCCGACACGGCGATGTACGCGGCGAAGCAGGCCGGCCGCCAGCAATACCGCTATTACGACGATGACCTCAACGGCCGCGCGCGCTCGCGGCTTATGCTCGAAGACAGCGTGCGAGCGGCTGTCGACAACCAGGATTTCACCTTGGTGTTCCAGCCCCAGGTCGCCTTTGCCGATGGTCGCCTGCGTGGTTTCGAGGCGCTGCTGCGCTGGCGCCACCCGAGTGTCGGCGACGTGCCGCCGGGGTTGTTCCTGCCGCTGCTGGAAGAAGCACGCCTGATCAACCGCCTGTCCAGCTGGATCTACTGCCAGGGCGCGGAACAGCGGCGCTTGTGGTGCGGGCATTTCCCCGACGCACTGACCCTGGGCATCAGCCTCAGCAAGGTGCAGTTCGGCATGCCCAACCTGGTCGAGGAGCTGGCTCAGGTCATCGCTGCTTCCGGACTGGCTCCCCATCAGCTCGAGGTGGAAATCGCCGAAACCTCGCTGACCGACGATATCGACATGGCCCTGCGCCAGTTGCATAGATTGCGTGAGCTGGGCGTGCGTGTCGCGCTGGATGATTTCGGTGCCGGCAACTGCTCGCTGCGCCTGTTGCGCGACCTGCCCATCGACACGCTCAAGCTCGATCGCCACCTGGTGGCTCTGCTGCCCGAATCCGAAGCCAACATGGCGCTGGTGCGCTGCGTCATCGAGCTTTGCCGGCAATACAACATCGGCGTGATCGCCGAAGGCGTGGAAACCCTGGAGCAGGCGCACTGGCTGCGCGAACACGGCTGCCAGTATGTGCAGGGGTTCCTTGTGGCCCGCCCGGTCACCGCCGAGGAAGCGGGGCGCTTCCCGGTGTTTTTTGACTGGCAGTCGTTGTAGTTGGGTACACTGCCGCCTTCGTTCCGTCGTTCGCCGCAGCCATGACCGTCCTCAAGTACCTGCAAGCCTACCCGCCCGCCCTGCAAGACCAGGTGCGCCAGTTGATCGCCCGCGATCAGCTGGGCGATTACCTGCACAAACGCTACCCGGGCCGGCATGAGGTGCAGAGCGACAAGGCGCTGTACGGCTATGCCCAGGCCCTCAAGCAGGAGCACCTGCGCAACGCACCGAACCTCGACAAGGTGCTGTTCGACAACCGCCTCGACCTGACCCACCGCGCCCTTGGCCTGCACACCGCGGTGTCGCGGGTGCAGGGTGGCAAGCTCAAGGCAAAGAAGGAAATCCGCATCGCCTCGCTGTTTCGCGACGCGGCGCCGGAGTTCCTGCGGATGATCGTGGTGCACGAACTGGCGCACCTCAAGGAGGCCGAGCACAACAAGGCCTTCTACCAGCTCTGTGAATACATGCAGCCCGGCTACCATCAACTGGAGTTCGACCTGCGTGTCTACCTGACCTGGCGCGACCTGCCGGGCAATCAGTGAGTCAAGGAAGCCTTTGCATGGAAGTGAGCAAGACCAAGAGCAGTTTCTACCGTCGGCTGTACGTCGCCTGGCTGATCGACAGCCAGACTGCCGCCAGCGTCCCCGCGCTGATGGCCGCCACCGGCATGCCCCGGCGCACCGCACAGGACACCATCGCGGCGCTGGCGGACCTGGATATCGTCTGCGAATTCGAGCAGGAGGTGGGGGCGCGCAATCATGCCGGGAATTACCGGATCCGCGATTGGGGGGCGATCGACAAGGGCTGGATCGTCCAGAACCTGCGGGTGATTCGGGAGGTGTTGGGGTATCCCTGATTCATCCCTTTCCCTGCCCTGTGGATAACCCCTGTGAGAGCTGGCTTGCCAGCGATTTGGTCAGATCTGACAACATCCTTGCCAGTGCCGGCCTCATCGCTGGCAAGCCAGCTCCCACAGGGTTTTGCAGTGATTTTTTCAGGTTCTGCGCATACCGATGTGCGGAATCCCGTCTTCCAGATAGGCCTCTCCCACCACCTCGAACCCATGCTTGCGGTAATACCCCTGCAAATGTGCCTGGGCCGAGAGGTAGACCGGCACATCCGGCCAGTTTTCCTGGGCTTCCTTAAGCGCCCGCACCATCAGCTCATGCCCCAGCCCCTGGCCACGCCCGGCTTCGGCGATCACCACACGGCCGATCACCACATCGCCACCCTGTGAGGTCGGGTCGAGCAGGCGCAGGTACGCCACCAACTGATCATCCTGCCATGCCATCAAATGGCAGGTGTCTCCGGACAGATCCTGCCCGTCCAGGTCCTGGTATGGGCATTTCTGTTCCAGCACGAACACTTCGTTGCGCAACCGAAGCACGGCGTAGAGCTGTTCCTTGCCAAGGTCGGTGTGATGTTTGCAAAGCCAGTCGATGGACATGTAGGCATCTCTCAGTGGGTACGCGTCCGAGGATAGCCCGTTGTGCTATCCGGTCGAAGGTAAAAGTGTGCGCAAGACCGGCAGGAATAGAGGCACATGGCTATTATTTGCTTCTCCCACCCGGATGGATGTTTGTGTAAGTTAGCGACATTGCACTTCCCAGCGGTCAAACCACAACGCGGAGCCCTCCGCTATAGGATTTGAGCATGCCCTTGCTCCGAGTCTTGTGTTTGCTTGGAATGTTGTCAGTTACCCCGGTTCATGCCGAAAAACTCCGCCTCGTCGCCGACGCCTGGCCCCCCTTCACCGATGCCAGCATGGAGCAGGGCGGGCTGGCCACGGCGCTGGTCAAGGCGGCGCTGGAACGCGCCGGCTATGCCAGCGATTTCGAACAGGTGCCCTGGGCACGGGCCCTGGTGGGGATTGGCGACGGACGCTACGACGTGCTGATCAATGCCTGGTACAACGACTCGCGAACGCGCATCGGCCAGTTTTCCGACGGCTACCTGGCCAACCGCATCCGCCTGCTCAAGCGCAAGACCGACGCGATTCACTACGAGCATCTGTCCGATCTCTACCCGCATTCCATCGCCGTGGTCCGCGACTACGCCTATTCCAGCGATTTCGATAACGACCTGCGTCTACAGAAGGTGCCGGTGCGCAGTTTCCCGGTGGCCATCGGCATGCTGGCGGCAGGACGGGTGTCGCTGGCGGTTGAGGACGAATATGTCGCCAGCTGGTTCCTGCAGCAGGAGCGCAGCAATGCCAAGGACCTGGTGGAATTCTTCGGCAAGCCGGTCAGCGAGAACAGCCTGCATATCCTGGTCAGCCTCAAGCATCCGCGGCACGAGCAGATCGTTGCCGGGTTCGACAAGGCCATCGCCGCGATGAAGGCCGATGGCAGCTACGCGAAGATCCTCGAGCACTTTGCCTTCAGGCCGGAGTCCCCTTGATCAGGTGAGCGGCCAGGGTGCGCAGGGGGCCGAGGTGACGGGCGATGAGCGCCAGTTGGGTCTGGACCGTACGCAGGTTTTCGTCCATTTCCTCGGGCATTTGTTCCAGCTCGGTGGCCAGGGCTTCCTCGGCATCGCTATGGATCGCCACGGGTTGCTTGCCGGCCAGGCCCGTGGCGATCTCGTCGAGGCTCGCCGCCAGCTTCGCCGCTGCGCCATCGATCAATTGCGCGTGGGCCTCGGCGGGCAGGGTGCTTTCGCGGTGTGCGCCAAGGGCGGAGAGGTAGCTGAGCAGGGTATGGGAGAGCACCAGGAAGCGGAAGCCGGTATCGGCCTCCTTCCTGAAGTGGCCGGGCTCCATGAGCATGTTCGACAGCGTGGTCGATAGCGCCGCATCGGCGTTGTGCGCGTTGCGCCGGGCCAGGCGGTAGGCGAGGTCGTCCTGCTTGCCCCGGGCGTATTGCTGCATGATCTGGCGCAGGTACAGGCTGTTGCAGGTCAGGGTATTGGCCAGCACCTTGTTCAGGCGCCGGCCCTGCCAGTCCGGGAGGAACAGGAATACCGCCAGGATCGCGATCAGGCTGCCCACCAGGGTATCGAACAGGCGTGGCAGGAACAGGCCGTAGCCGTCGCCGATCTGGTTGAAGCAGAACAGCACCATCAGGGTGATCGCCGCTGTCGCGAGGGTATAGCGGGTGGTCCGGTTGACGAAGAACACCACCCCTGCCGCCACCGCGAACAACGACTGGATCACCGCGCTGGGGAACAGGTCGAACAGCGCCCAGCCTACCGTCAGGCCGATGGCCGTACCGATGATCCTCTGCACCAGTTTGCGCCGTGTCGCCCCGTAGTTGGGCTGGCAAACGAACAGGGTGGTGAGGATGATCCAGTAGCCTTGCGTCGGGTGGATCAGGTGCACCATGCCGTAGCCGATCGACAGCGCCAGGGGCAGGCGCAGGGCATGGCGGAAGATCAGCGAGGTGGGCGTCAGTTGCAGGCGCAGGCGGGTCCAGACGTCCTTGAGGTTGCGTGGCGAGCGATCGAGCAGGCTGGAGTCGGTGTTGTCGGCCAGGTTGTCCGGATTGCTGGCATCGCTGAGCAGACGGTCCAGGGTCGCCAGGTTGGCTGCCAGTGCCCGCAGCGAGCGGAGCAGGCCGCGCCAGGCCGGGTTGCTCTGGATGCGCAGGTGTTCCAGCGAGGCATGCAGGTCTTCCAGGGCTTCGGCGAAGTTGCTGTTGAACACGAACGGCTGGCGCAATTGAATCGATGTCGACAACTGCTGGCAGGCGCTGCCCTGCTGGCGCAGCAGGCGCTGGCAGCGGAACAGCACGTCGCTGTGGAAGAAGGCTTCGGTCAGGGCGTTGTACGGGTAGTGCGAAGAACTGGCCCGCTCGTGGATGTCCTGGGCGAGGAAGTACAACTTCAGGTAGCGGCTGACCTTCGAACTGGGCCGGCCATTGCCGACCCGGTGCAGGATGATTTCCTTGGCGCTGTTCAGCGCCGCCACCACCTTGCCATTTTGCTGCGCCAGTTCCAGGCGGCGGGCCTCGACGTCCAGGCCGCGGATCGGCTCGAACAGGGTGGCCTTGAGTTTCAGGTAGGTGCCCAGTTCACGGAACAGCCGCGCCAGGCTCTGTTGTACCGGCTGGTTGGAGAACAGGGCCTGCCACAGCACCGAGAGCAGCCCGTACCAGGCTGCGCCGGCCACCAGCAGCAGCGGTTCGTGCCAGAAATCGGCGACTTCGCCACCGCGCTGGTCGACGCCGATCATGGTGTAGACCGAGAGGATCAGCGTGGCCTGGGCAATCGCCCCGTAGCGTTCGCCCAGGGCGCCGAGCATGGTCAGGCTGAAGGCTGCCAGGGCCATGGAGATCACGAAGATCCACGGGTAGGGGAACAGCAGTTCCACCGACAGCGCGGCGATGGTAAAGCACACCAGGGTCACCGCCAGGGCATTGAGGCGGCCCTGCCAGCTATCGTCGGTTTCCGCCAGGGCGCTGGCGATGATGCCGAGGAACAGCGGGATCAGCAGGTTCATCTGGTCCTGGTACCAGCACAGCGCCATGCTGCCGGTCAGGGCGATCAATACCCGGATGCTGTAGCTGAATTTGTCCAGCGCCCACAAACGACGCAACGATTGACGCAACGAAGAGGAAGACATGATCGACGACGGGCCTGCCGGGCGGGGTTCTGGATTGAGCGGTCAGCGCGACGCAAAGTTGTCGCGCAGGTCACGTACAGCAAGATGCGTTCCGTGATTGCCGCTGATTCTAGACGAACTGCGCCGCCGCGTAAGCAGAGGCCCAGGCCCACTGGAAGTTGAAGCCGCCCAGGTGCCCGCTGACGTCCAGCACCTCGCCGATGAAGTACAGGCCCGGGCTTTTCAGCGACTCCATGGTCTTCGAGGACACTTCGCGGGTATCGACCCCGCCCAGGGTCACCTCGGCGGTGCGATAGCCTTCGGTACCGGCCGGTACCAACTGCCAGTTGCCCAGCTTGTCGGCGACCTGGCCCAGTTCGGCCGGGGTGTACTGCTTCATCGGCTTGGACACGAACCAGGTTTCCGCCAGCAGGTTGGCCATCTTCTTGGTGAAGATCTCGCCAAGCAGGGTCTTCAGTTCGCTGTTGGGGCGTTCGGCCTGTTGCTGTTGCAGCCAGGCCAGGGCGTCGTGGTCCGGCAGCAGGTTGATTTCAACGGTGTCGCCGGCCTCCCAGAACGAGGAGATCTGCAGGATCGCCGGGCCGCTCAGGCCGCGGTGGGTGAACAGCAGGTTCTCGCGGAAACTGGTGCCGTTGCAGCTGGCGATGCAGTCCACCGAGGTGCCGGACAGCTCGGTGCACAGGGCCTTGAGCTGGTCGGTGATGGTGAAGGGCACCAGGCCGGCGCGGGTGGCAAGTACGCTGTGGCCGAACTGGCGCGCGACCTGGTAGCCGAAACCGGTGGCGCCAAGGGTCGGGATCGACAGGCCGCCGGTGGCGATCACCAGCGACTGGCACTGGAACGGACCGGCGCTGGTAGCCAACTGGTAGCCGTAGTCGGTTTTTTCGATCTGCTCGATGCGGGTGTCCATGCGCAGGTCGGCGCCGGCATTGGCGCACTCGTCGAGGAGCATCTGCAGGATGTCGCTGGACTTGTTATCGCAAAACAGCTGGCCAAGCTTCTTCTCGTGATAGGGCACGCCGTGCCTGGCGACCATCTCGATGAAATCCCACTGGGTATAGCGGGCCAGGGCGGATTTACAGAAATGCGGATTCTGCGAGAGGAAATTGCCCGGCTCGGTGTACATGTTGGTGAAATTGCAGCGGCCGCCGCCGGACATCAGGATTTTCTTGCCCGGTTTGTTGGCGTGGTCCAGCAGCACGACCCGGCGACCACGGTTCGCGGCGGTCAGGGCGCACATCAGGCCGGCGGCGCCGGCGCCGATGATGATCACATCGGTGGAGTGCATGAATATTCTCGATGGGTTGGCGGGGACCCTGTGGGAGCGGGTTTACCCGCGATTGCGGTAGTGAATCCACCGACGCAATCGCGGGTAAACCCGCTCCCACAGGATAGGCGTCGCTCTTAGATGATCCGGACCTTGAGCGAGCGCCCCTTGATCTTGCCGCTGTTGAGCCGTTGCATGGCCTGCCTGGCCAGGGCCCGCTCCACGGCGACGAAGGCCTGGAAGTCGAAGATGGCGATCTTGCCGACCTTCTTGCCATCGATCCCGGCATCGCCGGTCAGTGCGCCGAGGATATCCCCGGGACGCAGCTTGTCCTTGCGCCCGGCCGCGATGCACAGCGTCGACATCACCGGCACCAGCGGTTCGCCGGCCTTGCTCTTCAGGCTGTCCAGCTGTTCCCAGCGCAGCGGTTTCTTCTGCAGGTCTTCGATGGCCTTGGCGCGATGGCCTTCGGCCGGGGCCACCAGGCTCACCGCCAGGCCCTTCTCGCCAGCCCGGCCGGTACGCCCGACGCGGTGTACATGGATCTCCGCATCCCGCGCCAGCTCGACGTTGATCACCATGTCCAGGGCATCGATATCCAGGCCGCGGGCGGCCACATCGGTGGCGACCAGCACGGATAGGCTGCGGTTGGCGAACACGGTCAGGACCTGGTCGCGATCACGCTGTTCCAGGTCGCCATGCAGCGCCTCGGCGGCGATGCCCTTGGCTTTCAGGTGGTCCACCAGTTCCTGGCATTGCTGCTTGGTAAAGCAGAAGGCCACGCAGGACTGTGGGCGGAAATGGCCGAGCACGCGGGTCACGGCGCTGAGGCGCTCTTCGGGGGCGATCTCGTAGAAGTGCTGCTCGATCTGGCTGTCGTCATGCAGCGCCTCGACCTTGACCTGCTGCGGATCGCGCATGATCGACGAGGCCAGTTGCTTGATGCCGGCCGGGTAGGTGGCGGAGAACAGCAGGGTCTGCCGGCGCTTCGGGGTCTGCCCGACGATATCGCTGATGGCATCGATAAAGCCCATGTCGAGCATGCGGTCGGCTTCATCGAGCACCAGGGTATTGAGCCCGTCCAGCACCAGGGTGCCCTTGCTCAAATGCTGCTGCACCCGGCCCGGGGTGCCGACGATGATATGCGCACCGTGCTCCAGCGACGCGATCTGCGGGCCTAGGGACACGCCACCGCACAGGGTGAGGATCTTGATGTTGTCCTCGGCGCGGGCCAGGCGGCGCAGTTCCTTGGCGACCTGGTCGGCCAGCTCGCGGGTCGGGCACAGCACCAGCGCCTGGCAACCGAAGTAGCGCGGGTTGATCGGGTTGAGCAGGCCGATGCCGAAGGCGGCGGTCTTGCCGCTGCCGGTCTTGGCCTGGGCGATCAGGTCCTGGCCCTTGAGGATGACCGGCAGGCTCTGGGCCTGGATCGGGGTCATCTGGGCGTAGCCGAGGGCGTCCAGGTTGGCCAGCATGGCGGCGGACAGCGGCAAGGTGGCGAAAGCGGTGGCGTTGGTGGTCACGAGGCGGGCCTGCAAAACAAAATGTCGCGCAGTGTACCAGCCTCATGGCCATTCGCCCTAAGGCTCGATGTCGGCCTCCTGACGAGGTGCACGCCTTCCATCGGTCTTCGCCAGCTGCAGGAAGATCGCCGCCGCGAGCATGGCCATCAGGCCGATGGTGACGAAGGTCAGCTGGAACGCGCCGAGGGTGGTTTCCACGCCTTCGGCGCTGCCCGCTGCGGTGAAACCGCCGAGCAGGGCGCCAGCGCAGGCCACGCCAAGGCTCAGGGACAGCTGCGCGACCACCGACAACAGGCTGTTGCCGCTGCTGGCGCTGGCGTCGTCGAGGTCGATCAGGGTCACGGTGTTCATCGCGGTGAACTGCATCGAGTTGATCGCCCCGAGAATCCCCAATTGCACCAGCAGCACCGCGTGCGGGGTGTTCTCGTTCACCAGGCCCAGGCTGGCGAGCATGATCCCCAGCAGCAGGGTGTTGCCGGTGAGAATGGTGCGGTAGCCAAAGCGCTCGATCAGCGGCCGGGCGATGGACTTGGCGAGCATCGCGGCGGCGGCCAGGGGAATCATGCTCATCCCGGCCTCGGCCGGCGAGTACCCCAGGGCCACCTGCAACAGCAGTGGCACGAGGAAGGGCAAGGCGCCGCTGCCAAGGCGGGCGAACAGGTTGCCGAGGATACCCACCGAGAAGGTGCGCACGCGGAACAGGCTGGGCGAGAACAGTGGCGCCTCGATGCTTCCGGCGCGCAGCCAGTAGGCGGCCAGGCAGGCCATGCCGGCGAACAGCAGCAACATCACCCGCAGGTGTGGCAGGTGCAGTTCGCCCAGGCCCTCCATGGCGATGGTGATCAGCACCATCGCCGCGCCGAACAGGACGAAGCCGATGCCGTCGAAGCGCGTGCGCGAATAGCCGCGCAGGTCCGGGATGTACTTCCATACCGCATAGCAGCCGAGCACACCCACCGGCAGGTTGAGCAGGAAGATCCAGTGCCAGCTGAGGATCTCCACCAGCCAGCCGCCCATGGTCGGGCCGATCAACGGGCCGAGCAGGCCGGGAATGGTGATGAAGCTCATGATCCGTACCAGTTCCGAGCGCGGGTAGGCACGCAGCACCACCAGCCGGCCCACCGGCAGCATCAGTGCACCGCCCAGGCCTTGGATGATCCGCGCAGCGACCAGCATGCCCAGGGTATTGGCTGCGGCGCAGAGCAAGGAGCCGATGCTGAACAGCAGGATGGCGCCAAAGAAGATGTGCTTGGTGCCGAAGCGGTCGGCGATCCAGCCCGAGGCGGGAATCAGCAGGGCCACGGTGAGCATGTAGGCGATGATCACCGACTGCATGCGCAGCGGGTCCTCCGCCAGGTCCCGGGCCATGGCCGGCAGCGCAGTGTTGAGGATGGTGCCGTCGAGTGACTGCATGAAGAAGGCGATGGCCACGACCCAGGGGATCCAGCGGGCGGTGGTCGGGTCGAGGGCGATACGGTCTGGCATGGAATGTCCTTGCATGCGCGGTCCCTGTGGGAGCTGGCTTGCCAGCGATAGGGTCGGCACTGGCAATGATGTTGTCAGGTCTGGCCAAATCGCTGGCAAGCCAGCTCCCACTGGGACGGTGGTGCTTTCAGAGCGTTAGGGTAAGCCGTTTGACCAGCGCCCCCGGCAAATGACTCGATCCGGTCTGCCGTTGACCGTAGGTGCTGGCCGACAGCAGCATCTCCCGTTCCCGGGTCAGCGCTTCCAGTTGCGAGCCCAGGAGACTGTAGACGCTGTCATCGAAGCGCATGGTGCTGACCGGTGCCTGGATCTCGCCGTTCTCCACCCAGAAGCAGGCGAAGCGGGTCAGCCCGGTCATGCGTGCCGCCGGCTGGTCGGAGTAGTTCAGGTACCAGAGGTTGTTGATGTACAGCCCGGTGCCCAGCGCCTTCAGTACATCAGCCTGGGCCAGGTCACCCGCCGCCATGCTCAGTGCGCTGGGCGATTCCCAGGCCTCGGCGCCATTGGCCTGCCGCTGGAATTCGGCGGCGCTGCGGGCGCTTGTCAGTTGCTCCAGCGCCCGCCCCTGGTCGATCAGGCGCAGGTCGCTGCGCGGATAACCCTCACCGGAAAACGCCGGGCTGATCGAGCCGCTGACCTGCTCGGCAATGCTGACCAGCGGGCTGAGGGTCGCTTCGCCGGCATAGAGACGCTGCAGCGGGCAGTTCTTGTTGGCCACCGCCTGCGCCGAAAAACCGCCCCAACCGAGCAGGTCGACGATCTCTTCCATGGCCGACGGGGCGAAATAGGCGCGGTATTGGCCGGGGGCCAGGGTTTTCAGCGGCCGCCCCAGGTATTCCAGTTGCTCGCGGGCGCGGGCCAGGCGCCGGTCCAGTTCCTGCGGGTCCCAGATCAGGCCCGCGTAGTTGGCCTTCACCGCCTGGCCATTGGCGTGGAACAGGCTCCAGTCGAAGTTGAAGCTATTGGCCTGGTGCCAGCCGAATGCCCCATGGGAACTGGCGAAACCCCGGCAGATCGGCCCGGCAGCGAGGATGCCGACCAGATCCAGATCGCCGGCTCCAGCCTCGATCCGGGCCAGTACCTCGGCGTTGTCCGGCAGCGGCGCCTGTTGCTGGTGCCGGCTGTCCCAGGCCTGTTCATTGAGTTGCAGGTAGGGATCCTGCGGGATCAGCGGCAGCGTCTGGCGCAGTTGCTCCAGGGCTTCGGCCAGGCGCTGGCAGTCGATCTCGTGGTCGCCGCTGAGGGTCAGGCGCAGATCGGCCTGGCGGCCCTCGGCGATCAGTTTCAGGCTCGCCGAGGACTGCTGGACGTCGCCCGCCTGCCGCACCTTAGCGTGGTTGAGGCGTATGAACTGCGAACGCTCGCCGGCATAGCTCAGGGTGAACTGCTCGGGGGGCCGCACGTTGGCGCGCAGCCAGTCGACCAGGCTGTTGAAACCGTGCAGGAAATGGTCAGCCATCAGGCGTCTCCTCCGAATACGTCGATCTGGCTGAACACGCAGGCCGGCGAGGCATGGCCGACCCGCACCACCTGGTTCGGCTCGCCCTTGCCGCAGTTCGGCGTACCGAGGACCTGGAAGGTGCTGGCATCACCGACCGCGCTGAGGTTGCGCCAGAAGTTCGAGGAAATGCCGCGGTAGTTGGGGTTCTTCACTACGCCCTTGAGCTCGCCGTTCTCGATCAGCTGGCCCCATTCGCAGCCGAACTGGAACTTGTTGCGCGCATCGTCGATGGACCAGGAGCGGTTGGTGCGCATCAGGATGCCTTTCTCGATCCCGCCAATCAGTTGCTCCAGGGACTTGTCCCCGGGCTCGACATTGAGGTTGGCCATGCGGTCGATGGGCGCCCGGTTCCAGCTGCACGCACGGCTGTTGGCGACGCCGTCGAGGCCCGAGCGGAACTGCGACAGTGCGCCGCCCAAGGGCCGTACCAGCAGGCCATCGCGGATCAGGAACTGCCTGGTCGCCGGGGTGCCGTCGTCGTCATGGCTGTAGCTGGCCAGTTCTTCGCGGATCTGCGGGTCGAAGGTCACGTTGAGCAGCTTCGAGCCGTATTGCAGGTGGCCGAAGTCGCTGGCCTTGACGAAGCTGGTGCCGGCGTAGTTGCGCTCATCGCCGAGGATGCGGTCCAGTTCCAGCGGGTGGCCGATGGATTCGTGGATCTGCAGCATCATCTGGTCCGGCATCAGCAGCAGGTCGCGCTGGCCGCTCGGGGTATTGGGCGCCAGCAGCAGTTGCAGGGCCTCGTCGGCGATGCGTTTGCCGGCCCCCGGCAAGCCGCAACGCTGGATCACGTCGAAGCCGCCCTGCTGGCCGAAGTTGTCCCGGCCCAGGGTGCGGGTCTGGCTGTCGCTACCGTCGAAGGCGGTAACCCCGAAACCCGGGAAGACCAGGCGCTGGGCGTGGCGCAATTCGGCGCCCGCACTGTTGAGGTAGATCTGCTCGACCGTGCTCAGGCCGAGGCTGACCTGCCAGTTCACCAGGCGTTCGTCCGCCGGCACCGACGCTGATTCCTGGTTGAGCAGCTCGAAGCACTCGGCAAGGGACGGGAAGGCGCTGTCCATGTTCGGCGAGAGGTAATCGGCGCGGGCCGTGGCGACGGGCTGGTCGCGCAGGTCCAGCAGGGCGTGGGCGGCGATTTGCCGGGCCAGCGCTTCGGCGCGGTCCAGCGCCTGTTGCAGGCCGCTTTGCGACAGGTCGGCGGTGGCCGCGTAGGCTTCCACGCCGCTGACCCGCACCGTGAGCATGGCGCCTTCGTCACGCCCCAGGCTGGGCGGTTCGGCGACATTCTTGCGCACTGACAGGTGCTGGTTGGACTGGCGCACATGGCGCAGGGAGAAAAACTCGCCGCCGCTGCGCAGCGCGGCGAAGCGCTGACGCAACAGCGTGGTGGAATCGAACATGCGCAGAGCTCCTGAAGTGCAGGCGGCTCTCCTTCAGAACCACCCTTCCTGCATGCCCGGGCAGGTGTCGTCACGTGCTTCGAGCAAAGCAAGGTCATTATGGCAGGGAGGTACTTCCCAGGTGAGGAAGAATCGCGCTGCCTGCAACTTGCCTTTATAGAAGTCGTGGTCCGCCCCGCTGGCCGTGGCCAGGCCCTGTTCGGCGCGAATCGCCTGTTCCAGCCAGCGCCAGCCGATCACGCAATGCCCGAAGGCTTTCATGTACAGCGCCGAGTTGTCCAAGGCCAGGTTGACCTTGCCCGTCGCCATATCGCCGAGCAGGCCCAGGGTCACGCCTTGCAGCCGGTTCAGCAGTTGCTCCAGCGGCTGGCGCAGGGCGTCGAGTTGCGGGTGCTGGTGGGCGCGCTCGCAGGTCCCGGCAATCAGGCGCACCAGTTGCTTCAGGCCGGCGCCGCCGTTCTGCGCCAGCTTGCGCCCGAGCAGGTCGAGCGACTGGATACCGTGGGTACCTTCATGGATCGGGTTCAGGCGGTTGTCGCGGTAGTACTGCTCCACCGGATATTCACGGGTATAGCCATGGCCGCCGAGGATCTGGATCGCCAGTTCGTTGGCCTTCAGGCAGAACTCCGAAGGCCAGGACTTGACGATGGGCGTCAGCAGGTCGAGCAGTTCGTGGGCCTGCTGGCGGGCCTCGGGCGTTCCGGCGGTTTGCGTGTCGTCGAACAGCCGTGCGGCGTATAGGCCCAGGTCGAAGGCGCCTTCCACATAGGCTTTCTGCGCCAGGAGCATGCGCTTCACATCCGCGTGGGCAATGATCGGCACCGCGGGGGTGGACGGGTCCTTGTTATCGAGCGGGCGACCCTGCGGCCGCTGGCGCGCGTAGTCGAGCGAGTACAGGTAGCCGGCGTAACCCAGCATCACCGCGCCCATGCCGACACCGATGCGTGCCTCGTTCATCATCTGGAACATGCAGGCCAGGCCCTGGTGCGGCTTGCCCACCAGATAGCCGACGCATTGGCCGTTATCGCCGAAGTTCAGCGCGGTCGAGGTGGTGCCGCGCCAGCCCATCTTGTGGAACAGCCCGGCCAGCGTCACATCGTTGCGCGGGCCGAGGCTGCCGTCGGCGTTGACCAGGAACTTGGGCACGATGAACAGGGAAATGCCCTTCACGCCAGGCGGCGCATCCGGCAGCTTGGCCAGGACCATATGCACGATGTTTTCCGACAGCGGATGGTCGCCGCCGGAGATGAAGATCTTGTTCCCGCGCAGGCGGTAGCTGCCATCGGCGGCGGGTTCGGCGCGGGTGCGAATGTCCGCCAGGGACGAGCCGGCATGGGGTTCTGTGAGGGCCATGGTGCCGAAGAAGCGGCCCTCGATCATCGGCTGCAGGAACAGGCGCTTCTGTTCCTCGGTGCCGAAGCTCTCGATCAGGTTGGCGGCGCCCATGGTCAGGAAGGGATAGGCCGTGGTTCCGGCGTTGGCGGCCTGGAAATGGGCGAAGCAGGCCTGGGACAGCAGGGTCGGCAACTGCATGCCACCCGCCTCGAAGTCGCGGTTGGCATTCAGGAAGCCGGCTTCGAGGAAGGCATCCACCGCCGGTTTCACCTCCGGGATCAGCACCGCCTCGCCGTTCTCGTAGCGCGGCTCGTTCTCGTCGCCCTTGCGGTTATGCGGGGCGAAGTACTTCTCGGCGATGGTGCGTGCCGTGGTCAGCGCGGCGTCGAAGGTCTCGCGGCTGTGTTCGGCAAAGCGCTCGCGGCGGGTCAGGGCCTCGGCATCCAGCACTTCATAGAGTTCGAACGCCAGGTTGCGGGCGCTGAGCAGGGTCTCGGTCATGGCGGCGGTCCTTGAGTCGGGGGTGGGGCGAGTCTAGGAGGGCGGGGAGGGGGATGCACAGGGAAATAGGTTTGGGTGATGGTGGGGTAGAAGCATGGATTGAAACGCAGATGTGGGTTTCGTACGGGGCCTGTAGGAGCGCTGCCAGGGGCATTTGCGTGTTTGAGCTATTCGAAGTTTCCGATCGAATGTCAGGATTTTCCTGACATCAATCGTTTGATGATGGGTGTCTGATTGCTGCCTTTAATTCAAAGGAGCTTTTATGTCCAGTGAGACTGTTACCCCTGTCACCGCTGAAGAAGCATCGCGCAAGGCAATGTTCTATGTAGTGTCGGTCAACAAGCTGATCTATATGACGATGCTGACCACAGGGCTCTACATTTTGTATTGGTTCTATCAGAATTGGGCGACCTACAGGGATGCCACGGGAGAGCGTCTGATTCCGTTGCTTCGCAGCATCATTCCGGTGATTTTTGTGTGGCCGTTACTCCGACGTATCGATCACAGGCTCATGCAGTCAGCTTGCAAATACGAGTGGTCGCCTAAATTCCTGAGTTCGAGCATGTGGCTCATTCTGGTTGTCAGTGTAGGCGCATCATTCGTGAACCCCGAACCTACGGAACAGTTGAAGACTATTGCGAATCTGCACTTGCTAAACCTGATCCTGACGGTATTGCAGTTGTTAGCCGTCCTTTGGGTCCTTTGTCAGATCCAGCGAGTAGTGAACGTCGTTGAGGATGATCCGGAAGGAGAATCAAACGCGCATTTCAGCGCAGCCAACAACTGTTGGATCGGGTTGGGCATTGCCATCTGGATGGTGTACTTCATATCGGTTGCGTTGTTGTTTTCCCTCGCTTACTGAGGTGGCAGCATTGTTCGGCGCTTAATCGACCAAACAAAACGGGGCGGGCTCCGCGAACCTCGAAGTCCGCAAAACCCGCCCCGCTTTTTTCCTTTCGACTATCAGCCGATAGTCATCAGGCTCGCATTACCCCCCGCCGCAGCGGTGTTTACGCTTAGTGCCCGCTCGATCACCAGGCGCTCCAGCGCTACCGCAGTCTCACCCGACGACAGGCCATGCACCCCAACGATCGCGCCCGGACGCTTGGCGATCTGCTCGCAGATGCCGCGCAACTGGTCGGAGTCGCCGTGGTGCAGGACGGCGTCGAATTGCACATCTTCCTTGTTCCAGTCGCTGACCAGCTTGATCCGCGCCTGGACTTCCTTCGGCAGGCGCGAACGCACCGATTTGCCCGGCTCGCCCTCCAGCACCACGGCCGAGCTGCCCACGGCCAGCACCGCTGCCAGTTGGGTCAGCAGGTCGGCTTCGCTGTCGGCCAGGCACAGCACGTGCTCGCGCGGCAGGATGCTGTAGCTGTTGCGTTCGCCGGTCGGGCCGGCCAGCAGGCGGGTGAGGCCGCTCTGGGACTGGCGGGCGAATTGCTCGCAGGTTTGCACCAGGTCGCTGTGCTGGGCGCTGGAGGCCCAGGCCTTGAAGGCTTCGAACGGCTTCAGCAGGACTTCGCGCAGGTGGCTGTCCGGTTTGTTGCCGGCGTCGCCACGCTGGAACGACTGCTCGATGGCATCCGCCGGACGGGTCGACAGCAGGCGGTACAGGTACAACGGGCCGCCGGCCTTCGGACCGGTACCGGACAAGCCCTCGCCGCCGAACGGCTGTACGCCGACCACGGCACCGACGATGTTGCGGTTGACGTAGACGTTACCGGCATGGACGTTGTCGATGACCTTGGCGATGGTCTCGTCGATGCGGGTGTGCACGCCGAGGGTCAGGCCGTAGCCGGTGGCGTTGATCTGCTCGATCAACTGGTCCAGGTCCTTGCGGTTGTAGCGCAGTACGTGCAGCACCGGGCCGAAGATCTCGCGCTTGAGATCGTCGAGGTTTTCCAGCTCGATCAGGGTCGGCATGACGAAGGTGCCGCGCTTGCATTCGGCGCTGTCGGCGATGGCCACCTGATACACCGGACGACCTTTCTCGCGCATGCCCTGGATGTGCTTCTCGATGCCGGCCTTGGCTTCGGCATCGATCACCGGGCCGATGTCCACCGACAGGCGCTCCGGGTTGCCCAGGCGGCTTTCGGCCATGGCGCCCTTGAGCATTTCGATCACGCGGTCGGCGGAATCTTCCTGCAGGCACAGCACACGCAGGGCCGAGCAACGCTGGCCGGCACTGTCGAAGGCCGAGGAGACCACGTCGATCACCACCTGCTCGGTCAGCGCCGAGGAGTCGACGATCATGGCGTTCTGGCCGCCGGTCTCGGCGATCAGCGGGATCGGACGCCCCTGGTTATCCAGGCGCCCGGCGATATTGCGTTGCAGCAGGCGGGCGACTTCGGTGGAGCCGGTGAACATCACGCCTTTCACTCGATCGTCGCCGACCAGGCGGGCGCCGACGGTTTCGCCGCGGCCCGGAAGCAATTGCACGACGCCTTCCGGAATACCGGCCTCGAGCAGCAGGCGCACGGCCTGGGCCGCTACCAGCGGGGTCTGTTCGGCGGGCTTGGCCAGTACCGGGTTGCCGGCCGCGAGTGCGGCAGCCACCTGGCCGCTGAAGATCGCCAGCGGGAAGTTCCACGGGCTGATGCACACCACCGGGCCCAATGGGCGGTGGGCGTCGTTGCTGAAGTCGTTGCGTGCCTGCACCGCGTAGTAGCGCAGGAAGTCGACCGCTTCACGGACTTCGGCAATGGCGTTGGCGTAGGTCTTGCCCGCTTCACGGACCAGCAGGCCCATCAGCGGCTGGATCTCGGCTTCCATCAGGTCGGCGGCGCGTTCGAGGATCGCGGCGCGCTCGGCCGGTGGCGTGGCCTGCCAGATCGGTGCGGCATTCAGCGCGCACTGGATGGCGTTGTCGACGTCGGCGACCGTGGCTTCCTGGACATGGCCGACCACATCGCGATGGTCCGCCGGATTGAGCACCGGTGCCGCAGCTTCCTGGTTGGCCGCGCAGCCCAGCAGCGGTTCTGCTTTCCAGGGTGAGTGCGCGGTGGCGAGAAGCGCGCAGGACAGCGAGGCCAGGCGATGTTCGTTGGCCATGTCGATACCGGCCGAGTTGGCCCGCTCGCTGCCGTACAGGTCACGGGGCAGCGGAATGCGCGGGTGGGGCAGGCCGACGTTGCCTTCCTGGGTGGCCATGCGCTCGATGGTGGCGACCGGGTCGGCGACCAGTTCCTGGATGGAGATCGAGTGGTCGGCGATACGGTTGACGAAGGAGGTGTTGGCACCGTTTTCCAGAAGGCGGCGGACCAGGTAGGCCAGCAGCGTTTCATGGGTACCGACTGGGGCATACACCCGGCACGGACGGTTCAGCTTGCCATCGGCGACCTTGCCTACGACCTGTTCGTACAGCGGCTCACCCATGCCGTGCAGGCACTGGAATTCGTACTGGCCCGGGTAGTAGTTCTGACCGGCGATATGGTAGATGGCCGACAGGGTATGGGCGTTGTGGGTCGCGAACTGGGGGTAGATGGCTTCCGGCACCGACAGCAGCTTGCGCGCACAGGCGATGTAGGACACGTCGGTGTACACCTTGCGGGTGTAGACCGGATAACCTTCCAGGCCCTCGATCTGGGCGCGCTTGATCTCGCTGTCCCAGTAGGCGCCCTTCACCAGGCGGATCATCAGGCGATGGCGGCTGCGGCGGGCCAGGTCGATGACGTAGTCGATCACATACGGGCAGCGCTTCTGGTAGGCCTGGATGACGAAGCCGATGCCGTTCCAGCCGGTCAGTTGCGGTTCGAAGCACAGGCGTTCGAGCAGGTCCAGCGACAGCTCCAGGCGGTCGGCTTCCTCGGCGTCGATGTTCAGGCCGATGTCGTATTGCTTGGCCAGCAGGGTCAGGGACAGCAGGCGCGGATACAGCTCTTCCATCACCCGCTCGTACTGAGCGCGGCTGTAGCGCGGGTGCAATGCCGAGAGCTTGATCGAGATGCCCGGGCCTTCATAGATGCCGCGACCATGGGAGGCCTTGCCAATGGAGTGGATGGCCTGCTCGTAGGAAGCCAGGTACTTCTGCGCGTCGTGCTCGGTCAATGCGGCTTCGCCGAGCATGTCGTAGGAATAGCGGAAGCCCTTGGATTCGAACTTGCTCGCGTTGGCCAGGGCCTCGGCGATGGTCTCGCCGGTGACGAACTGCTCGCCCATCAGGCGCATGGCCATATCGACGCCCTTGCGGATCATCGGTTCGCCGCTCTTGCCGATGATACGGCTGAGGGACGAGGTGAGGCCGGATTCGTTATGGGTGCTGACCAGCTTGCCGGTCAGCAGCAGGCCCCAGGTAGCGGCGTTGACGAACAGCGACGGGCTGTTGCCCAGGTGCGGCTGCCAGTTGCCGGTGCTGATCTTGTCGCGGATCAGGGCGTCGCGGGTGCCTTTGTCGGGGATGCGCAGCAGGGCCTCGGCCAGGCACATCAGGGCCACGCCTTCCTGGGACGACAGGGAGAATTCCTGCAGCAGGCCCTGGACGATACCGGCACGACCGCCGGCGCTCTTCTGATTACGCAATTTTTCCGCGATGCCGGCGGCCAGCTTGTTGGTGGCTTCGGCCTGGGCGGCCGGCAGGCGTGCCTGCTCCAGCAGCATCGGCACCACTTCCTGCTCAGGGCGGCGGTAGGCGGCGGTAATGGCCGCGCGCAGCACCGATTGCGGCAGGATGCTTTCGGCGAATTCGAGGAAGCACTGGTGGCTGTGGTCGGGCTGTACTTCGCCCGCGTCGTCACCGATATGTCCGGCCTGACCGTTGAGCTCGGTCAGGGTGGCGCCACCCTCCAGCTTCTCCAGGTAGTTGAAGATCGCTTGCTTGATGAGCCAGTGCGGCGTGCGGTCGATGGACTGCGCAGCGGCCTTCAGTCGCTCACGGGTAGGGTCGTCGAGTTTGACCCCAAGGGTGGTCGTCGCCATTTCTTATCCTCGTTATTGCCACTGGGCCGTGGCTAAGCTGGCGCCAAGATTAGCCGGGCACGTTTCCGGGTGCAACCTAGTGCAACCCAATTTTTTGCGGACGGTGGTGCAACTCATCCGGCCGCCGAAAACCCCACGACAGAAACGGCTTTTAGTGGTGCGTTTACTTATGAAAAAGGTGTTTTTTGCGCCGAAAAGGAGCAAGAAGGCGCTTTAGTGGAAAATTTCATACAGGGTGCAACTAGCTTTGTAAAAAAGGTTGCACCGAATTTGCGTTGTGACATAGGGTTCGCCGCCTGGGTGCAACCCCACGAGGGTTGTTGCTACATAAAAACAAACGCCAGGGCGCAATACATGACAGCAAGCAATCCCATCACGATTACCTTCGTGATCTACATCGCGGCAATGGTGCTGATCGGCTTCATGGCCTATCGCTCCACCAAGAACCTTTCCGACTACATTCTCGGCGGCCGTAGCCTCGGCAGCGTGGTGACCGCACTTTCCGCCGGCGCCTCGGACATGAGCGGCTGGCTGCTGATGGGCCTGCCGGGCGCCATTTACATGTCGGGCCTTTCGGAAGCCTGGATCGCCATCGGCCTGACCGTGGGTGCCTACCTGAACTGGCTGTTCGTTGCCGGCCGCCTGCGCGTGCAGACCGAGCACAACGGCGATGCGCTGACCCTGCCGGACTATTTCGCCAGTCGTTTCGAAGACCAGAGCGGCCTGCTGCGGATCATCTCTGCAGTGGTGATCCTGGTGTTCTTCACCATCTATTGCGCGTCCGGCATCGTCGCCGGTGCCCGCCTGTTCGAAAGCACCTTCGGCATGTCCTACGAGACCGCCCTGTGGGCCGGTGCCGCAGCGACCATTGCCTACACCTTCGTCGGCGGCTTCCTTGCGGTTAGCTGGACGGATACCGTGCAGGCCGGCCTGATGATCTTCGCCCTGCTGCTGACGCCGATCTTCGTGCTGCTCGCCACCGGCGGCGTGGACACCACCTTCCTCGCCATCGAGGCGCAGAATCCGGCCAACTTCGACATGTTCCGCAATGCCAGCTTCATCGGCATCATCTCGCTGATGGGCTGGGGCCTGGGCTACTTCGGCCAGCCGCACATCCTCGCGCGTTTCATGGCGGCTGATTCGGTGAAGTCGATCGCCAATGCCCGTCGCATCTCCATGACCTGGATGATCCTGTGCCTGGCCGGTACCTGCGCCGTGGGCTTCTTCGGTATCGCCTACTTCTCGGCGCACCCGGAAGTGGCCGGCCCTGTCACCGAGAACCACGAGCGCGTGTTCATCGAGTTGGCCAAGATCCTGTTCAACCCATGGGTCGCCGGTGTCTTGCTGTCGGCCATCCTGGCAGCGGTCATGAGTACCTTGAGCTGCCAACTGCTGGTCTGCTCCAGTGCCCTGACCGAAGACTTCTACAAGACCTTCCTGCGTCCGAAAGCTTCGCAGGGGGAACTGGTCTGGATTGGTCGCCTGATGGTCCTGGCCGTTGCGCTGATCGCCATCGCCCTGGCTGCCAATCCGGACAACCGCGTGCTGGGCCTGGTGGCCTACGCCTGGGCCGGCTTCGGCGCCGCCTTCGGTCCGGTAGTGCTGCTTTCCGTGCTGTGGAAAGGCATGACCCGCAATGGCGCACTGGCCGGTATCGTGGTTGGCGCGCTGACCGTGATCCTGTGGAAGAACTATTCGGGCACCAGCCTGTACGAGATCATCCCGGGCTTCATCTTCGCCACCCTCGCCATCGTGCTGGTGAGCAGCATGGGCCGGGCGTCGTCCACCATGGTGGCGCGCTTCGAGAAGGCCGACGCGGACTATCACGCCAACAAGTGATCGCTGATCGCGCTTGAGCCGGCGGCCCGCCTCTTCGAGAGAGGCGGGCCGCCGTCGTTTCAGCGGGTGCAACCTGACGACTGCGGCGTGACAGGGTAAACTTCCCGGTCCCTCAGGAGTCGCCATGAACTATCGTCACGCCTTCCACGCCGGCAACCACGCCGACGTCTTCAAGCACATCGTGCTCACCCGCCTCATCGCCTTGATGTCGCGCAAGGAGCAGCCGTTCGCCTATATCGATACCCATGCGGGCCTCGGTCTGTATGACCTGCAGGGCGACCAGGCGACCCGTACCGGCGAGTGGATCGAGGGCATCGGCCGGCTCTGGGAGCGTGAAGACCTGCCGGCGATCACGGCGGACTACCTGCGCATCGTCAAGCGCCTGAATGCCGATGGCGAGCTGCGCTACTACCCCGGTTCGCCGGAACTGGCACGGCGCATGGCGCGCCAGCAGGACCGCGTGCTGCTCAACGAGAAGCACCCGGAGGACGGGCGCCTGCTCAAGGACAACATGAAAAAGGACCCGCGGGTCGCCGTGCACCTCGGCGAGGGCTGGCATGTGCCGCGGGCGCTGCTGCCGGTGCAGGAAAAGCGCGCAGTGATGCTGATCGACCCGCCGTTCGAGCAGCCGGACGAGCTCAAGCGCTGCTCTACCGCGATGAAGGAGGCGATCGGTCGCATGCGCCAGACCGTCGCGGCGATCTGGTATCCGATCAAGGAGCAGAAACAGCTGGTGCGCTTCTACCAGGACCTGACCAGTACCGGCGCGCCGAAGCTGTTGCGGGTGGAGCTGTATGTGCACCCACAGGACACGCCGCAGAACCTGAATGGCTCCGGCCTGGCGATTGCCAACCCGCCGTGGGGGCTGGAGGAAGAACTGCGCGAGTTCCTGCCTTGGCTGGCTGAATGCCTGGGGCAGACGGGCGGGAACTGGCGGATGGATTGGTTGATCGCCGAGTAATCCTGGTTCTTGTGTTGATCTTGAGGGCGCCATCGCTGGCAAGCCAGCTCCCACAGGGTTCGCGGTGCATGCGGTCCCTGTGGGAGCTGGCTTGCCAGCGATGAGGCCCTTGAGGTCAGCACCTCCTACTGCCCACCCGCTTTGCGTTATAATCCCGCCCTTTCGCCGCCGCCCGCCCACGAGGCCGGGGCGCATTTTTACCGAATGAAGAGGCTAGACCCTTGGCATTGACGATTCTTGGCCTGTCCGGCGCCCTTAGCCATGATCCTTCCGCGGCCCTGTACATCGACGGCAAGCTGATCGCCGCCGCCGAAGAAGAGCGCTTCGTGCGCGATAAACATGCAAAGAACCGCATGCCCTACGAGTCGGCGAAGTTCTGCCTGGAACAGGCCGGCATCAAGCCGTCCGACGTCGATGTGGTGGCGATTCCGTTCGCCCCGATCAGCCTGTTCGGCGAGGCTCGCTGGCACTATGCCAAGCGCTACTGGTACGCCCCGGACCGCGCCCTTGACGCGATCCTGATGGGCAACCGCCGCTACAAGCGCTACCGCAAGAAGATCGTCTGGTGTCTGGAGCAACTGGGCTTCGATCCGAAGAAAATCAAGATCGAACCGGTCGAGCACCACCTGGCCCACGCATCCAGCGCCTATCACTGCTCCGGTTTCAAGGAAAAGACCGCGATCCTCGGCATCGACGGCAAGGGCGAATACGCCACGACCTTCTTCGGCTATGGCGAGAACGGCAAGATCCACAAGATCAAGGAGTTCTTCGATCCGGACTCCCTGGGCGGCCTGTACGGCGCGATCACCGAGTTCCTCGGCTTCGAGATGCTCGATGGCGAGTTCAAGGTCATGGGGATGGCGCCCTACGGCGACGCCAGCAAGTACGACTTCTCGCGCCTGGCCAGCTTCGAAAACGGCGAACTGGTGATCAACACCGAGTACGCCAACGTCATCGGCCTGCGCCGCTATAAAGAGAAGGGCAAGGGCTTCTACTTCTCGCCGAAGCTGATCGAGTGGCTGGGTCCGAAGCGCGAAGGCGACATCGCCGACGAGCCGTACATCCACTACGCCGCCAGCATGCAGGCGCTGTTCGAGAAACTGGCCCTGCAGATGATCGACCACTACCTGGGCGACATCCTCAAGGAAACCGGCAAGCTGGCCTTCGCCGGCGGCTGCGCGCTGAACGTCAAGCTGAACCAGAAGATCATCGCCCGTCCGGACGTGACCGAACTGTTCGTGCAGCCCGCCTCCGGCGACGCCGGTACCGCAGTCGGCGCCGCGGCTTATGTTTCCCATGCCCGCGGCGTGCCGGTCGAGAAGATGGAACATGTCTACCTCGGCCCCGCGTACTCCAACGAGGACGTGATCGCCGCCTGCGCCCGTCACCCGAGCGCGCCGAAGTGGCGCAAGATCGACGACATGCCCGAGCGCATCGCGCAGATCATGGTCGACGGCAACCCGGTGGCCTGGTTCCAGGGCCGCATGGAGTTCGGCCCGCGTGCCCTTGGCGGTCGCTCGATCATCGGCTGCCCGAGCGTGCCGGGCGTGGCCAACCGGATCAACGAGCAGATCAAGTTCCGCGAGCGCTGGAGGCCATTCTGCCCGTCCATGCTGGACACCGTCGGCCCGCAGATGATCAAGGTCGATCACCCGGCGCCGTTCATGACCTTCACCTTCGAAGTCGCCGAGGAATGGAAGACCCGCGTGCCGGAAGTGGTCCATGAGGACGGGACTTCCCGCGCCCAGGTGCTCAAGCGCGAGTACAACCCGCGCTACTACGACATGATGAAGGCCCTGGAAAACCTGACCGGCAACGGCGTGTCGCTGAACACCTCGCTCAACCGCCGTGGCGAGCCGATGATCTGCTCGCCGACCGACGCGCTGAACATGTTCTTCGGCTCCGATCTTCAATACCTGATCATGGAAGACATCCTGGTAGTGAAGGACGGCGCGAAAGCCTATGACTCGCTCGACTGACAAGCGCGTCCTGCAGTTCTGCCATGGCTATGACGGGCCTTTCCTCGATTGTGCCCGTCAGTACGCCAGCCTGTTCGTCGGCAGCGGCTACAAGGTCACCACGGTATTCCTCACCGGCAAGGCCGATCCTCGTGTGGCCGAAGGTTGCGCCAGCGACGAGGTGCTGTTCCTCGAATTCAGCTCCAGCGCCATTCGTGGCCTGAAGCTGGGGGCTATCCGGGCGCTGCGCAAGATTGCCGCAGCGCGGGATTTCAGCTTCTGCATCGCCCATCGCTTCAAGCCCATCTACATCACCTTGCTGGCTACGCGTCTGCCGGTAATTGGCGTGCATCACGCCTTCGGCGACTACAAGCGCGGCAGTCGCCAGTTCTTCGCCAATTTCTTCAGCAAGCGCCTGAGCCTGCTCGGGGTGTCCGATGCGGTACGCGACGATATGCGCCGGAGCCTGAAGGCCTGGCCTGCCGAGCGTATCCAGACCCTGTACAACCGGGTCGATATCGAGGCGTTGCAAGCACGCCTGGTGCCGGCTGGCGAAGCCCGTGCCGCGCTTAAGCTGGACGCCGGGGCCTGGATCGTCGGCAACGTCGGCCGCCTGCACCCTGACAAGGACCAGGCCACCCTGCTGCGCGGTTTCGCCCAGGCCTTGCCGACGCTGCCAGCCGGTGCGCGCTTGGCGATCCTCGGCAAGGGCCGGTTGGAGGCATCGCTCAAGGCGCTTGCCGCCGAACTGGGTATTACCGCCCAAGTTGATTTCGTGGGGCAGGTTGCTGATGCCAGGCGCTATTTCACGGCGTTCGACGCCTTCGCCCTCAGTTCCGACCATGAACCATTCGGCATGGTCCTGCTGGAAGCCATGGTCGCCGGGGTGCCGGTAGCGGCCAGTGCTTGTGGCGGTGCCACCGAAGTGGTGGAAGGGGTTGGCGTGCTGTTCCCGCTGGGCGACGCCGCCGCGCTGGCCAGGTCCCTGCAGGTACTGGCCGCAATGGACGAGGCGCAGCTCGAGGAATGCCGCCAGCGCATGCTGGAACGCTTGCGTGCGCGCTTCTCCGACGAGGCGGTACGCCAGGTGTTCTGGCAGCTTCCGACTGTCGTCGCCCTGACTGCGGAGGCCTGATGCTCAATCGACTGCAAGGCTGGCGCGAGCGCGGCTGGCGCCTCGTTGACGCCGAGACGTATGCACAGGCCTGGAACCGCTTCGGCGGTAGCGTCGCCACCCATCCGTTGGTGGTCGCGCAGCTTGCCGAAATGGCCGACATCCCGGTGCGCTACCTGGGCTGGGAGCAGGCAGGTGAAATCCAGGCGGCGATCCCCACCTGGGGGCGTTACCTGGCCCTGTCCAAGGACGTGCTCAAGCGCCAGGGCAAAAAAGGCCTGTTCGACCTGGGCAATGCCGAAATCATCCTGCCCGCTGCCGCCGGGGCGCAGGCCCCGCTGCGTCATGCTGCGCGTTACCTGTCCGCACTGAACCAGGGCCGTTTCAGCCTGCTCAAGCCGCAGGCCGAGTCGCTGGCAATGGCCCGCGAGCCGGAAGATCTATCGAAGAAGTTCCGCTACAACCAGCGTCGCGAACTGCGCCTGCTGGAAGAGGCGGGCGGGGTGGTGAAGCCGATTCAGGACTTCGACAGTGCAGAGATCGCGGCGATGTACTGCGATCTGTTTCAGCGTCGCTGGGATTTTCCCGCCACCGGCGCCGAGCGCATGGCCGAGGCCGTCGAGCGCCTGCGTTCGCTGCTGATCGGCTCGGTGGTGTTCCTCAATGACGCTGCCATTGCCATCCAGTTGGTGTACCGGGTCGAGGCGCCGGAGTGGATCAGTGTCGAGTACGTCAACGGTGGCGTCGACCCGCAGACCCGCGAATTCAGCCCCGGCAGTGTGCTCAGCTTCCTCAACACCCAGAGCGCCTGGGAAGATGCCCGCGCCCGCAACAAGGCGCTGCGCTTCTCCTTCGGGCGTTCCGATCGCGAGTACAAGGACCGATGGTGCAACCCCGTGCCGGTATTCCAGGTTTGAACCGCAAGCAGCAATTGCTCAAGCGCCATCGCCGTAACAAGCGCATGGCGCTGCTCCTTGGCCTGCTGTTGCTGGTGGTTGTCGGCGTGCTTGTGGCTTGGTGGCTGCCGCTGTTGCTGGCAGTGCTTGGCTGGGTGGCCCATGAGGCGTGGTTCGCCGATCACCTGTTCTATTCGCCGGCGCAGGATTATCGCTATCGCTTCCCGGATGAGTGCGAACACCCGGTGCAACTGCGTGACGGCCGCCTGCAACCCGAGCAGCCCTTGGCCCTCGATGGTCATGAAACCCTGATTCTCCAGGTGCAACTGAAAAGCGGCTGGCTGGGCCGTTTCCTCGATCCCGGCGTGATCATCGCTGGCGACGGGGAACAGGACGTGCAGGGTTTCGAGCGGGGTGCCAAGGGGCTGCGCTACGTCAATCTTGGCGGGATGGGCAGCGCACTTGCACAAGGCCGGCTGGCCTTGCGCGGGCAGTTCTGCCGGCTGCTCGGGCAACCGAAGCTGTGGGTTATCCGCCATCCGGACTACCGCCGGCAGCGCGTCATGGTCATCGCGCCACATGCCGACGATGCCGAACTGGCTGCCTACGGCCTGTACAGCCAGGCCGAGGAGGCGTGGATCGTCACCCTGACGGCCGGTGAAATCGAGGCCGATCATTATCAGCGCATGGGGCTGAACCCTGTCGAGGCGGCCCGGCTCAAGGGGCGGCTGCGGGCCTGGGACAGTATCGCGGTACCGCGCTGGGCGGGTGTTCCCGAGGCGCACTGTGTGCAGTTGGGCTACTTCTGCCTGCAATTGCCGGCGATGCAGGCTTCGCCTGGCGAGCCCCTTGGCTCCCGTGAAGCCGATACCACTGATACTCGGCCGTTCCGTCGGCTCAACAGCCTGGCCTTGCCCGGGGACGACGGAGTACCAAGCTGGAACAACCTGCTCGCCGACCTGCGCGCACTGATCGAGACCGCCCGCCCGGAAGTGATCGTACTGCCGCACCCGGTGCTCGACCCGCATCCCGACCATCTGTGCGCCCATCAGGCACTGGTACAGGCTTTGCAAGGTCTCGACTGGCAACCCGGGACCCTGCTTGGCTACGCCAATCACCTGCACGACAACGACCGTTGGCCCATGGGAGACACCGGGACTGGCGTAGCCCTGCCACCGGTCACCGAAGGCGACGAGCAGTGGCTGCCCTGCAGCCTGGGCCTGGATGCCGGGCGTCAGTGCGACAAGGCCATGGCGCTCGGTATGATGCACGACCTGCAACCACGCCCGCCTTTCAAGCGCCGCGTGCGCCGGCTGATTCAGCGGGTACTGGCGGGACGCAAGGCGTCGCCGTTCGGCGAGAACGAATTTTTCCGCAAGGCGGTGCGGCGTCACGAGCTCCTCTGGGTCGTGAAACGTCCCGGCACCACACAGGATCATCAGGAAGCCCTATGACACGACGTTTCAAGGTTCTGCAATTGCAGCCTGACTACAACATCAAACGTCATGATTTTGCCGATCTCGCCGAGCAGATCGTCAAGGCGCTGCCGCCCGAGCGCTTCGAAACCACCATGGCTTTCCTCAAGGGCAAGCCGGGTCCGGGCGAGCCGGTGAGCCGTTCCGATCATTCGGTGTATTTCGACTTCAGCGACAAGGCCCTCAAGGGCATGCGCTTGCTTGCCTTGTGGAAGCTCTATCGCTTTTGCCGCAAGGAAGGCTTCGACGTGGTGATCTGTAACCGCTTCAAGCCGGTCAACATGATGCTGCAGCTCAACCGCTGGCTGAAGATCCCGCTGTGCATCGGCATTTCCCATGGCTTCGGCGAATACGACCGTTTCTACCGGCGTCGCCAGACCCAGCGCCTGGTGGACCGTCACTGGCAGTTCGTCGGGGTGTCGCCTGCGGTGAAGCAGTACCTGGTCGATTGCAAGTGCGGCTTTACCGAGCGGAACACCCACGCCATCACCAACGCCATCGATATCCCCCAGGCCGAAGCGCTGCAGCATTCCCGCGAGAAAGCCCGCGAGCTGCTGGGGCTGTCGGCGGATGCGCGGCTGGTCGGCGCGCTGGGCCGCCTGGTGCGGGTCAAGGGGCACACCCACCTGCTCAAGGCGTTCGCGGCCCTCAAGGACAAGTATCCAGAGGCGCAACTGGCGATCATCGGCGCTGGCCGTGAACAGCAGAACCTTCAGGCAGAGATCGAGCAACTGGGTCTGGGTGGCCGCGCCCACCTGCTGGGTTTCAAGGAAAACGCCCTGCAATATGTACGCGCCTTCGATATCTGGGCCATGCCGTCGATGGCCGAAGGCCTGGGCCTGGCCCTGCTCGAAGGCATGAGCGGACGGCTGCCGGTGATCGCCTCCAGCGTGCCGGCGATGCTGCCGCTGATCCAGGGTGCCGGCGGGCTGGCCGTGGAGCCGGGCAACGTAGCGCAACTGACCGCAGCGCTGGACAGCTACCTGGCCCTGGACGAGCAGGCCCTGCGCGCCAAGGGCGAGCAGACCTACCAGTACCTGCAGGGCAACCATGACATCAATGTCTTCCGCCAGCAGTACCTGGACCTGATCGAGTCCGGCCTGGCCCAGGCGAACAAGGAACCGGCATGACCGACAAGCAACCCCTGGTAAGCGTGATCATCGCTTCGTACAACCACGGACCGTACATTGAAAAGAGCATCCAGAGCGTGCTCGACCAGACCTACCCGCACATCGAGCTGCTGGTGATCGACGATGGTTCCACCGACGACAGCGTCGAGCGCATCCAGCGCCTGCAGGCCGTGCATGGTTTCGATTTCAAGGTCCAGAAGAACCAGGGGCTGACCCGTACGCTGAACGACGGTATCGCACGTTCCCATGGTGAGCTGATCGCCACCTTCGGTTCAGACGACATCATGATGCCGGACCGCATCGCCATCCAGGTCGCGCATATGGTCGACAAGCCTGAAGTGGGTATTTGTGCAGGCAATATCGAGCTGATCGACTCCAATGGCGACCTCTTTCCCGAGAAGCGCCAGCGCCGTGATACCCCGTTCAGGCGCTCCGATTTCGAGGACATGTTCCTTGAGCGCAAACCTTACCCGCCGGCACCCACCTTGCTGTTCCGCCGCGAGGCGCTGGAAAAGGTCGGTGGCTTCGACCCGAGCATTCGCCTCGAAGACCTCTATATCGAGCTGAAGATCACCCATGCCGGCTATGTCATCGACGGCCTGCCCGTGGTCATGGCGCAGTACCGCAAGCACGCGACCAACTCGTACAAGAATCACCGCTTCATGATCGAGAGCATCCTGCGCATCTATGCGCATTTCAGCGATCATCCGGCCTACGAGGAGGTCAAGTTCAAGGCCTTGAACTCGATGTTCCTCAAAGTGGCGAACCGTGATCGCAAGCTGGCCCGCGAGCTGTTGGCGCAGATTCCGCTGCGGGCATTTACCCGCAAGACCTGGCGTGGCCTGGGGCGCTTGTTCTTTTCACCACTGGAACGGAGCTGACCGTCGATGGGCTGGATCGCACGGTTTCTGGAAAAGCGCGCCAAGCGCGAGATCCGCAAGCTGCCCCGCAGCGAGCGCGGCCGGGCGCGTTTCAAGGCGCGTTACCCGCAGTACGAGTTCGGTATCGGCAGCTACGGGCTGCCCGAGGTGCATGACTGGCAGGAGGGCTCGACGCTCAGGATCGGCGCCTACTGCTCGATTGCCGAGGGCGTGGAGATTTTCCTGGGCGGGCATCACCGGGCCGACTGGGTGACGACCTATCCCTTCCCGGCGATGTTCGATGAAGCGGCGCATATCAAGGATTACAACGGCACCCGCGGCGATGTGGTGATCGGCAACGATGTCTGGCTGTGTTCCAACAGCAGCATCCTTTCGGGTGTAACGGTCGGCCATGGTGCCATCGTGGCCGCCGGGGCCTTGGTCACCCGCGACGTGCCGCCCTATGCGATCGTCGGTGGGAATCCGGCCAGGGTGATCAACTGGCGCTTTGCGCCGGAAGTTCGTGCCGAGCTGCTACAGGCCGCCTGGTGGGATTGGCCCGAGGCGGAGATTCGCCAAGTCCTGGACAAGCTTTGCAGCGATGACATCCAGGCCTTCCTCGAATACGCGCGCCAGCGTTGATCCGGCTCAGGCCTTTTCGACGGGATTGGCCTGCAGTGCCTCCCGTTTGCGCCTGAGCCTGGCGGCCAGGGCCTTGCCCTTGGCGATACCCGGCTTTTCGAAGAGCAGGAAAGTCGCGCTGCTCACCACTACCAGCAAAGGCGTGCACAGGGCGATCAGGGCGATGAACGGCAATGGCTCGTCCATGGCAAAGCCCATCTGCGGATAGTAGTGGTAAGCCAGCCACCACAGCAGGAACCCGTGCAGCAGGTAGGTGCTGTAGCTGACTTCACCGAGCCAGCGTGCGCTGGGCAGACGCAGTGCGCCGAACAGGTCGTTGCCGGAAACGACCACGAAGAACACCACGCTCAGCAACAGCAGCGGGAACACCGCGAAGGTTTTGCGCAGCAGGGTCAGCACCACTATCAGCAGCACCACTGCGATGATCGCCGCCAGCCGGCTGCGGCCCCAGGCCATCAGGGCCGGGCTGCGCACCCAGTAGGCCGCCGCGATACCGCCGGCGAAGCTCAGCAGGTATTTCTTCTTCAGCGAATGTTCCCAGCCCACGACCTGCGCCAACAGGTACAGGCCGACCAGGCAGGCGACGGTTTTCAGAAGCGAGCCGCGGTACAGGAAGACCATGCCGAGCAGAGGCAGGGCCAGATAGAAATACACCTCGTAGCTCAGGGTCCAGGTGACGTTGGAGATCAGGTTTCCGGTGCCTTGGACCAGGTTGAGGTCCGGTCTATCGAAGATGAGCCATAGCGACACATGCTTGAGCAGTTGGGCCGGGCTTTCTCGCAGGTTCCAGTCGCTGAGGTAGAAAACGGTAGCGAGAAGCGCTGCGAGCAGTGGCAGATAGAGCGGATAGAGACGGAAAATCCGCGAGATCGCGAAGACGCCCCAGTCATGTTGGCGCTTCTGCTTGATCAGCCGGTCCCAGAACAGGAATCCGGTGATCATGAAGAACAGGGCAACCCCCACCTGGCCGATCTGGGCGAATAAACGCTCCGGGGGCATGCCGATCTGGCCGCTCTGGTGGAAATGCCAGGCGATGGCGGCGTGGTGGATGAATACGCCCAGAGCCAGATAGCCACGCAGGCCGTCGATGGTCGTTGCACGCCCCTCCAGTTGCCCCAGGTTGTCGGCTATCGCCGGGATTTTGAGCAAGAGCGCCGCGCTTCCCAAGGCCAGGAGGTATACGGCAATCGACAGTAGGAGGGGAGTAGCCATCATTAAGGAGGTGCTTACTGATCTGTTAGATGAAGTTGTTTTCGAATCAGATGTACGTCGCGGCTGGACGCGCCTTCGGCATAGCCTTCAAGGAGGGCTTCGACATTCTCCTCGAACAACCACGCCCGGTCCTCGGGGTAGCGCTGCATGTGACGCAGGTTGCGCTGGCGCAGTTCGTGAGACAGCGGCGAAGGCAGGATGCGCATGTCGGCCAGGTCGATCAGGCCAAAGCGATCGTCGTCCAGCAACAGCACATTGCCCAGGTGCAGAGAGCGGAAATACACCCCTTGCCCGTGCAGTTGCGCGACAAACTGCCCTAGACGATAGCCCAGGCGCTTGCGTTCATCTGCCGAGCTTGCGCTGTCGAACGCCTGGCGCACGGTATGGCCCGGCAGAGGCTGGTAGCGCACCCCTTGGCTGCCGTCCGCGGTGATATGCAGATCCAGGGGCCGGGGTGTGACGAAACCCAGCGCGCCAAGGCGCTGGCTGTTGCTGACGAAACGTTGCGAGTATGGATTCAGGCCGCCCGAAGTGAACCAGCGTCGGCGGCGGAACAGCTTGAGGAAACTTCCGTCCTGCAGGCGCAGTACCTTCGGACCCAGGCCATCCTCTTCGATGATGGTCGCCCCGCCGAGCAAGCGCTCGTTGTCCTTGCGCGACAGCCTGCGCATTTCCACCCGCGGCAGGCGCCCGGCGCGCTGGGCGATGCTAAGGGCAGCGATCAGTGCGAGCGGGATCCACAGCAGGAACCAGTGCTCCTTGGGCCGGGACATGATGCCACCGCCCTCGGTCAGGCCTGCACCGATACCGAAGACAAGGAGTGTCGAGGCCAGGACGAAAAGTTGCTGGCCGCGATTGCGCCAGCCGCTGTACAGGCCGACGACGATCATGCCGGCCCATGGCAGGAAGCCTATGATGCCCAGGTTGTACAGGACGCCAAGGGCGAAGTTGTGCGGTTCGCTCAGTACGTAGCCGATCCCGAGGTCGATGCTCAGCGGGGCGTCGTAACCACTGCCGATCCATGGATGCCGGAGGATCTGGTCGAGGGTGTAGCGCCAGATTTCGAAACGGTACGAATCACCGCGTCCGGTGATCATCTCCGGCGCGACGATGAGCAGGATGATACCGACCACCGGGATGACCAGCAGCAGCAGGAGCGAGCGCCACCCTGCGCGCAGCAGGGTCATCCAGGCCACCACCATGGCCAGCGCGACCAGCGGGGTTCTGGAGCCGGTCGCCAAAACGGCGGTGAACATGATCACCAGGCCGACCAGGCACAGGCCGAGGGTGCGCAGGGTCTTGCCGTAGAGCGCGGCCCAGAGCCAGAAGGTGCAGAAGAACCCGAACAGATGGGAGCTGAGTAGCGGGTTATCCATGGCACCGGAGCCTACCAGGCGTTCACCTTGGGTATAGGTCAGGGCAAAGGCATGGATATCGTCGAGCGAGCCGGCCACTGCCAGCAATGCTGCGCCGAAGAAGATCGGCTTGACCATCTCGGGGCGATGCTGTACCAGCAGGCAGGTGCCGGCAAACAGCATGAAGATATGCAGCGGGCGCTTGATGAGCCCGCTGGTGCCCGAGTCGGAGGCGCTCCACAGGATGCTCAGCAGGGCGAACAGGACGAACAGGGTAAAGAGCTGCACGATCGGCTCGCGCATCAGTTCCTTCAGGATGGCCGGCCGCAGGCACAGGGCGACCAGCGTCGGGATGCTGAACAGGGCGTAGTAGAGCTTGTGGTGGAGGCTGCGATCCGGCAGGAAGAACAACGCACTCAGCAAAAGGAAATAACCGACCGGCAATAGCCACAGGGTTATGGCGTCAAAAACACGATTGGCGCTGTTCTGGATGCTTGGGTACATACGTTGGGCGGGTTGTCGTAGTGAGAAAGGACGCAATCTTAACCCAGCCATGGCCAGAGCGCTGCGAAACATAGCGATTGGCCTGCAGGCCCCGAATTACCCAGTCATGAAGCTGTGTTAAAGTCGGCCTCCCAATTTCCACTTCCCTCCGTGATATGACCGATTCCAGTGGCTCCGCCAGCCCCTCGAGCATAAAGATCTACTTTCGCCTGCTTGGCTACGTCCGGCCCTATATCGGGCTGTTCCTGCTGAGCATCGTCGGCTTCCTGATCTTTGCCTCGACCCAACCGATGCTGGGCTACATCCTCAAGTACTTCGTCGATGGCCTGTCCAACCCCGAAGCCGTGCTCTTCCCCAGTGTTCCCTACCTGCGCGACCTGCAATTGCTGCAGGCGGTGCCGCTGCTGATCATCCTGATCGCGGCCTGGCAGGGCCTTGGCTCCTACCTTGGCAACTATTTCCTGGCCAAGGTTTCCCTGGGTCTGGTGCATGACCTGCGCGTCCAGTTGTTCAACAACCTGCTGACCCTGCCCAATCGGTACTTCGACAAGCACAACTCCGGACACTTGATCTCGCGCATCACCTTCAACGTGACCATGGTCACCGGTGCTGCCACCGATGCGATCAAGGTGGTGATCCGCGAAGGCATGACCGTGATCTTCCTGTTCGGCTCGCTGCTGCTGATGAACTGGCGGCTGACCCTGGTGATGATCGCCATCCTGCCGCTGATCGCCTTCATGGTCAGCCGGGCCAGCAAGAAATTCCGCAAGCAGAGCAAGAAGATTCAGGTCGCGATGGGCGATGTCACCCATGTGGCCTCGGAAACCATCCAGGGTTATCGCGTGGTGCGCAGCTTCGGTGGCGAGGTCTACGAGCAGAAGCGTTTCCTCGACGCCAGCCAGAGCAATACCGACAAGCAACTGCGCATGACCCGCACCGGTGCGATCTACACGCCATTGCTGCAACTGGTGATCTATACCGCCATGGCCATCCTCATGTTCCTGGTGCTGTACCTGCGCGGTGACGCCTCGGCCGGTGACATGGTCGCCTACATCACCCTGGCCGGCCTGCTGCCCAAGCCCATTCGGCAGTTGTCGGAAGTCAGCTCGACCATCCAGAAGGGCGTCGCCGGCGCGGAAAGCATCTTCGAGCAGTTGGATGTCGAGCCGGAACTGGACAAGGGCACCGTCGAGCGCGAGAGCGTCAGCGGTCGTCTCGACGTGCGCAACCTCAGCTTCACCTACCCCGGCACCGATCGCCTGGTGCTGGACGACATCAGCTTCTCGGCCGAGCCGGGCCAGATGATCGCCCTGGTCGGTCGCTCGGGCAGCGGCAAGTCGACCCTGGCCAGCCTGATCCCGCGCTTCTACCACCACAGCCATGGCGAGATCCTGCTCGACGGCATCGAGGTCGAGGACTACCGTCTGCTCAACCTGCGCCGGCACATCGCCCAAGTGACCCAGCACGTGACCCTGTTCAGCGACACCGTGGCCAACAACATCGCCTACGGTGACCTGGCCGGTGCACCGCGCGCCGATGTCGAGGCGGCGGCAGCTGCGGCCTATGCCAAGGACTTCGTCGATCAGTTGCCGCAGGGCTTCGATACCCAGGTCGGCGAGAACGGCGTGCTGCTGTCCGGTGGCCAGCGCCAGCGCCTGGCGATCGCCCGGGCGTTGCTGAAGAACGCGCCGCTGCTAATCCTCGACGAGGCGACCTCGGCCCTGGATACCGAATCCGAGCGGCATATCCAGGCGGCGCTGGACCATGTCATGGAAGGGCGTACCACCCTGGTCATCGCCCACCGGCTGTCGACCATCGAGAAGGCCGACCTGATCCTGGTCATGGACCAGGGCCGGATCGTCGAGCGCGGTACCCATGAGCAACTGCTCGCTGCCAACGGCTACTATGCCCGCCTGCACGCCATGGGCCTCGACGAGCCGGGCAAGGTCGACATCACCTGAAACAAGTGCGCCGGGCCATCCAGGCCCGGCGCCTTGGCGTTAACGGGGCGCCTGCTAGCGGGCACAGGCGAGCTGTCGCCAACCCTGTGCTAATATCCCGCCCCTGTTCATTCTGTCTGATGGGTTATCCATGAAGTTGTCCATGCCGCGTTTCGATCAAGCCCCGGTTCTGGTGGTCGGCGATGTCATGCTCGACCGCTACTGGCATGGCGGTACTTCGAGGATCTCGCCTGAAGCGCCGGTGCCGGTGGTCAAGGTCGAGCAGATCGAGGATCGTCCCGGCGGCGCGGCCAACGTCGCCTTGAACATCGCGGCACTGGGCGCACCTGCCGCACTGGTTGGCGTCACCGGCCAGGACGAGGCGGCCGACAGCCTGGCCAACAGCCTGCAGGCGGCTGGCGTGCGTTCGGTGTTCCAGCGCATCGCCCACCAACCGACCATCGTCAAGCTGCGGGTCATGAGCCGGCACCAGCAACTGCTGCGTATCGATTTCGAAGAACCCTTCGCCACCGACCCGCTGTCCCTGGGCTCGGAGGTCGAGGCCTTGCTGGAAGGGGTCAGGGTGCTGGTGCTGTCCGACTACGGCAAGGGCGCACTGAGGAACCACCAGAGCCTGATCCAGGCGGCCCGCGAGCGCGGCATCCCGGTACTGGCCGACCCCAAGGGCAAGGACTTCTCCATCTACCGTGGCGCCAGCCTGATCACCCCGAATCTCAGCGAATTCGAAACCATCGTCGGTCGCTGTGCCGACGAGGCCGAGCTGGTGGCCAAGGGTGGCGAACTGATGCGCGAGCTGGAACTGGGGGCCTTGCTGGTTACCCGCGGCGAACACGGCATGACCTTGCTGCGTCCGGATCATCCGGCTCTGCACCTGCCGGCCCGGGCCCGTGAAGTCTTCGATGTCACCGGTGCCGGCGACACGGTGATCTCCACCCTGGCCGCGGCGATCGCCGCAGGCGAAGACCTGCCCAATGCCGTGGGCCTGGCCAACCTGGCTGCCGGCATCGTGGTCGGCAAGCTGGGTACCGCGGCGATCAGCGCGCCGGAACTGCGTCGGGCGATCCAGCGCGAGGAAGGCTCCGAGCGCGGCGTGCTGGGCCTGGAGCAATTGCTGCTGGCCATCGACGATGCCCGCGCGCACAACGAGAAGATCGTCTTCACCAATGGCTGCTTCGACATTCTCCATGCCGGTCACGTGACCTACCTGGAGCAGGCGCGGGCCCAGGGTGACCGATTGATCGTCGCGGTCAACGACGATGCGTCGGTGAGCCGGCTGAAAGGGCCGGGGCGTCCGATCAACAGCGTCGATCGGCGCATGGCGGTGCTGGCGGGGCTGGGTGCGGTCGACTGGGTGATCAGCTTTGCCGAAGGCACGCCGGAGAACCTGCTGAGCCAGGTCAAGCCGGACGTGCTGGTCAAGGGTGGTGACTATGGCATCGACCAGGTGGTCGGCGCGGATATCGTCAAGGCCTACGGCGGCACGGTGAAGGTGCTGGGCCTGGTGGAAAACAGCTCGACCACTGCGATCGTCGAGAAGATCCGCAAGAACTGAAATGAAGAAGGGCCTGCATTGCAGGCCCTTCTGGTTTACGCGGACCCTGTGGGAGCTGTGTCGTCTATTTGCTCAACCCGCCCCGCGCCATCTGCAACAACGCCTTCGCCTTTCCGGTAATCCGCTGCAAGCCGCTGGGCCTGTTCGGCGCCAGCCCTTGCTGGCGCAGCCAGTCCTTCCAGCGAATCCGCTCGTCCTTCACCACCCAGCCTTCCTGCTGGGCAAAACTTTCGGCCAGGTAAAGACCGCGGGTGCTGGCCGGTACCAGCCTGTCCTTTTTCAGGGTGTACAACTCGGGCAATGGTTTGCCGTCTTCCAGCGGCATCAGGTACAGGTCGGGGCGCGCGCGATCCAGGCGGGCGACAAGCTGGTCACCCTCCAGGCGCTCGTCGACATGGAACAGGCTCAGCGACTTGGCCTCCTTCGGCACCTGCAGGCGCAGGTCGTAGATCAGTTGCAGCGATGCCGTCGGCAGATGCACGTAGGCCCGCGGCCGTTCGATCAGTTGCTGGCTACCGCAGCGTACCGGCCGCGCCGCGCCGGTGTGCGGGGAGAGGTTGAACGACAGTGCCTCGCGATAATGCAGGGCGGCGGCGTAGGGCGCCGGCAGCCAGGTGTCGTTGAAGCGTCCGCCGAGCCAGCCTTCCGGGGTTTCCAGCAGGCATTCCTCGGCAACTTCCTGGACGGCGGTATGCAGCGGCAGGTTGAGCTCCTGCGCCGGGACATAGCCCGAGATCAGCTTGAGCACCACATCGCCGCGGTCCTGCCGGCGCTGGCGCACCAGCACCCAGTAGTCGCGGTGCTGCCAGCACAGGGTCAGGCGTACCGAGACGCCGAGGTTGGCCAGTTCGACGGCGAAGCGTTCGTGATCCGGCAACTGGATCGCCTTGCGTCGTTGCAGGGTCTGGGCAAAGTTGAGCGGCCGGCCGATGCTCTGGTAGCTCAGCCCGTCCGCGCCGGCTTCGACGTGCAGCGGCAGGGTCTTGAAGTTGCTCGGGTTCTTGCGGATCAACGTTCGCGGCATGTCGGCTCCTTCTTGCGTTGGGGTCGGCCGCGGCGGCGGCTCAGTGCTGGCGCAGCACCTGGGCGACGGTCGCCACGTTGTGGGCCAGGTGCACGGGATTGATGGTTCCGACAATAGCACTGCCGACGCCTGGGTGGGCAAACAGCAGTTCGAAGCTGGCACGCACCGGATCGACTCCCGGACTCAGGCAGACATGCCCGCTGGCCAGGGCCTTCTTCACCAGGATCGCCTTGCCATGGGCCGCGGCATAGTCGAGCACCGGGCGCTCGGCCTGTTCGTTGAGATTGTAGGTGACCATCGCGCAATCGCCCTGTTCCAGGGCTTTCAGCCCGCCTTCCACGGTTTTTCCGGAAAAGCCGAAGCCGCGGATCTTGCCTTCCTGCTTGAGCAGGGCAAGGGTCTGGTAGACCTCCTCCTGTTCGAGGATGCGCAGGTCGTCGCCGTTGGAGTGGACCAGGACCAGGTCGATGGAGTCTGTTTCAAGGCGTTTCAGGCTGCGCTCGATGGAGCGGCGGGTGTGGTCCGCGCTGAAATCGAAGCGGGACTGGCCGTCCTCGAACTCTTCACCCACCTTGCTGACGATCACCCATTGATCGCGCTGGCCACGCAGCAGGGGGCCGAGACGCTCTTCACTGCGACCGTAGGCAGGCGCCGTGTCGATCAGGTTGATGCCCAGGTCGCGGGCCTGGGCGAGCAGCAGGCGGGCGCTTTCATCGTCGGGGATGGTGAAACCGTTGGGGTACTTGACCCCTTGGTCGCGACCCAGCTTGACGGTGCCCAGGCCCAGCGGTGAAACCGAAAGGCCGGTACTGCCCAGCGGGCGATGCAGGTCATGCAGGGTGGGCAGGGTCATGGCAGCAGGCGATCCCATTCAGGTTGGGCCAGGGGTGGCCTGGGCAGGTCGGGCAGGGCGGGGAAGCCGCCGGGCTTGATGCCGTCGCGGTCGAGGGCGTGCAACACGCGGTCGGCGAAATCCGGGGCGAGGGCCAGCTTGGTCGGCCAGCCGACCAGCAGATTGTGCTGGTCGGCGAGGAAGGCGTTATCCGGACGGACCAGGCCGGATTGCGCCGGCTCGGCACGATCGACCCGCAGGGTGGCCCAGCGGACCTGGCTCATGTCGACCCACGGCAGCAGGCTGGCGACTTCCTTCCTTGCCGCGGCGATCTGCGCCTCCGGCTCGCGGGCCACGCCATCGGCTTCGGCGAGGTCGCCGCCGAGGTACCAGACCCACTGGCCGTCGGCTGCCGGGTGGGTGGTCACGGTAATGCGCGGCTTGGGGCCACCGCCCAGGCAGTGGGCGTACAGCGGCTTAAGGCTCGGGCCCTTGGCGATCACCATATGCAGCGGCCTGCGCTGCATCGCCGGCTGGCTCAGACCGAGGTCGGCGAGCAGTTCGGCAGTGCCGGCGCCGGCACTGAGGACGATGCGCCTGGCGCGGATTTCCCGCTCATCGACACGCAGGCCGATCAGTTCGTTGCCTTCGCGCAGGGGCTCGATGTGCTCGCCGGCGAGCAGGCTGTCGCCGGCCAGTTCCGCCAGGCGCTGCAGCAGGCTAGGCACGTCCACCACCAGTTCCGCCAGGCGATAGACCTTGCCCTTGAAGCCGCGATCCTGCAGGGCTGGCGGCAACTGGTCGCCCTTGACCTGGTCGACCCGGCCACGTACCGCCTTGCTGGCGAAGAAGCTGGTGAGGTTGCCGGCCAGGGTGCCGGGGGACCACAGGTAATGGGCGTCCGACAGCAGGCGCACACCGGACAGGTCCAGCTCGCCATTGCCGGCCAACGCCTCGCGCCAGCGCCGCGGCATGTCGGCGATGGCTTCCGAAGCGCCGGTCAGGGCGCCATGCAAGGCGTACTTGGCGCCGCCATGGATGATGCCCTGGGACTTGAGGGTCTGCCCGCCACCGACGCTGGCGCGCTCCACCAGCACCGTCGAGTAGCCCAGGCGCCGCAGCCGGGCGTTGAGCCAAAGACCCGCAACCCCCGCGCCGACGATCAGGACGTCGGTGGAAATGACCGATGACATGCAGTTACCTCAACAAGCTGGACAGGCGGGGAAGTATAAGCCTGTTGGGCGCTTTTCCGGCATCAATGCCCGGCGGTTTTCGAGAACAGCTGGATCACCACCACGCCGCTGACGATCAGGCCCATGCCCAGCACGGCCGGCAGGTCCAGTTTCTGGCCGTATATCACCAGGGCGACGATGCTGATCAGAACGATGCCCAGGCCCGACCAGATGGCGTAGGCGATGCCCACCGGAATGCTGCGCACTACGAGGGTCAACATCCAGAACGCCACGCCGTAACCGCACACCATCAGCAGCAACGGCAACGGGGTGCTCAGGCCCTTGACCGCTTTCATCGAAGCGGTGGCGATGACTTCGGCGCAGATGGCGATGGCGAGATAGGTGTAGGCATTCATGACTGGGCACTCCTCTGATGGCTCGCGCATTCTAGAACCTGGCCAGATGCGGTAAAGTCATTTCCTATCTGCCGTGGAGATAGGTTGCATGATTCAAGCGCAATGGAGTCTGGAGCAGGTCCGCCTGTTCGTCGAAGTGGCCGAGCAGCGTTCGTTTTCCGCCGTGGCGCGGGCGGCGGGGCGGGCGCAGTCGGCGGTGAGCAACGCCATCGCACTGCTCGAGACCGACCTCGGGCTGACCCTGTTCGAGCGCAGCAGCGGGCGTCAGCCACAGTTGACCGAAGCGGGAGCGGCGCTGCTAGAGGATGCCAAGGAGTTGCTGCGCCAGTGCGAGCGCCTTGAAGGGCGGGCCTCGGCGTTGATGCGCGGGCAGGAACCGCGCCTGCGCCTGGCCCAGGACGAGGCGATGCCTTATCCACCGGTGATCGAGAGCCTGGACGAGTTGTCGCTGCAGTTCCCGCTGCTGGAAGTACAACTGGCCAGCAGCGCCCAGGGCGATGTGGCGCGGCAACTGGTCGAACGGCGCGCGGACCTGGGCTTGATGTTCCATCACGAGCGGGTGCCCGATGCGCTGGAGCGTCGTGTGCTGGGCAGTATCGAGATGGTCACGGTGTGTCCCGTGGGGCATCCGCTGGCGACGGTGGGGCGGGTCAGTTGCGAGCATCTGGCGCGGCACCGGCAGTTGCTGGTCAACCCGCGGGACAGCGGCTATGCCGGGGGCGAGCCGGCCAGCCCGCTGGTCTGGCGCGCGGACAGTTTCTATGTGATGGCCGAACTGTTGCAGCGCGGCCTGGGATGGGCCTGGTTGCCGAGGCATGTGGTGCAGTACCCGGCTTATCAACAGCAGATGGTCGAGCTGGATTGCGAGTGGCGTCCGCCGGCGCTGGTGGTGGAACTGGCCTGGCGCCGGGACGAGCCGCTGGGGCCGGCGGCGCAGTGGTTGGCGGAAAGGTTTGCTGTGCATCTGCGGGAAATGGGGTGAGCTTTCGGGCCTCATCGCTGGCAAGCCAGCTCCCACAGGCCCTGTGGGAGCTGGCTTGCCAGCGATGAGGCCCTCAAGGACAACAAAGAGGCACTGGCTGATGCTTCCTTGTAAACTCCCGCGCCATGAACAGAACTCTCTATACCCTGCTGTTTCACCTGGGCCTGCCGCTGGTTGCGCTGCGCCTGTTCCTGCGTGGGCGCAAGGCGCCGGCCTATCGCCAGCGTATTGGCGAGCGCTTCGCCATCGGCCTGCCGCCGCTCAAGCCCGGCGGTATCTGGGTCCACGCCGTGTCGGTGGGCGAAAGCATCGCCGCGGCGCCGATGATCCGTGGGCTGCTGGAGCGTTATCCACAGTTGCCGATCACGGTAACCTGCATGACCCCCACCGGCTCGGAACGGATCCGCGCGATGTTCGCCGGCGAACCGCGCATCCAGCACTGCTACCTGCCGTATGACCTGCCCTGGGCGGCGGCGCGTTTCCTCGACAAGGCGCGACCGCAGTTGGGCATCATCATGGAAACCGAGTTGTGGCCCAACCATATCCACCAATGCGCCAAGCGCGGGATTCCGATAGCCCTGGCCAACGCCCGGCTATCCGAGCGTTCGGCCCGGGGCTACGCGCGTTTTTCCGGGCTGACCCGGCCGATGCTGGAGGAAATGAGCCTGTTCGCCGTGCAGACCGAGGCCGAGGCCGAGCGCTTTCGCCAGTTGGGCGCGCGTCCGGCGACGGTGCAGGTGACCGGCTCGATCAAGTTCGATCTGAAGATCGACGAGCACCTGCTGCCGCGCGCCCGTGAGCTGCGCGGGCAGTGGGGAGCGACCCAGCGTCCCGTGTGGATTGCCGCCAGCACCCACGACGGCGAGGACGCGCTGATCCTGGCTGCGCACAAGCAATTGCTGGACGCCCATGCCGACGCGCTGTTGATCCTGGTGCCGCGGCATCCCGAGCGTTTCAACGCGGTCCATCAATTGTGTGCCGAACACTTCGCCACGGTGCGTCGTTCCACCGGCGCCGCGGTGGACGGGCAGACCCGGGTGCTGCTCGGCGACACCATGGGCGAATTGCTGTTCCTGTATGCCCTGGCCGATATCGCCTTCGTCGGCGGCAGCCTGGTGCCGACCGGTGGGCACAACCCGCTGGAGCCGGCGGCACTAGCCTTACCAGTGATCATGGGGCCCCATGTGTTCAACTTCCTGGAAATCAGCGCGATGTTGCGCGAGGCGGGAGCGTTGGAGCAGGTCGATGACGCCGAGGGCCTGGCGACCGAGGTGAGAAGGCTGATCGAGTTGCCGCGGGATGCGCGGAAGATGGGCGAGGCGGGCGTGGCTGTGATGCGGGCCAATCAGGGGGCTTTGCAGCGTTTGCTCGATGGTCTGGGGCTGCTTTGCAGCCCTTCGCGGGCAAGCCACGCTCCTACAGAAGTACGCGATTCTCTGTAGGAGCGTGGCTTGCCCGCGAAGGACCGCAAAGCGGTCCCACTGGGCCTCAAGGACGGCTGTCGAAATTGGCCTTGGCCGCCGCCGCCAGGTCGGGCGGCAGGAAGTCCTTGTCCGGGTTGTAGTCCGGCTTCAGGTAGCGCCCCAGGTCCTGCAGGTCCTGCGGGCTCAAGGTTCCGGCGGCCTGCTTCAAGCGCAGGTTGTCGAGGATGTAGTCGTAGCGGGTGTTGTTGTAGTCGCGCACCGAGGTGTACAGCTGGCGCTGTGCGTCAAGTACATCGACGATGTTGCGCGTGCCCACCTGGTACCCGATTTCCGTGGCTTCCAGCGCGCTCTGGTTGGAAATGATCGACTGCTTGCGCGCCTGAACCTGTTCCACATCGGTGTTTACCGCGCGGTGCAGGTTGCGGGTGTTCTCCACCACCTGGCGGCGCAGGCTTTCGCGCTGCTGCTCGGTCTGGCTCAAGCGCTGGTAGGCCTCGCGCACCTGCGAGCTGGTCAGGCCGCCGCTGTAGATCGGGATATTCAACTGCAGGCCGATGCTGGTCTGCTCCACGTCGCCGCCATAGCGCTGCCCGGTGTAGTTCGGGTTGCTGAAGCCGAGGCTGTCGTTGTCACCCTTTTCGTAGCGCGCTACCGCATCGACGGTCGGGGCATGCCCGGCCTTGCGCTGGCGCAGGGTTTCCTCGGCGGCCTGAACGGCGTGGTTGGTCGCTTGCAGGTTGAGGTTCTGCTGGGTCGCGGTGTCCACCCAGGCCTTGGCATCGTTGGGGATCGGCACCTGCACCGGAAGTGTATGGACGATGCCCTGGATAGAGTTGTAGTCGCGGTTGGTCAGGGTCACGAGGGCTTCGAAGGCGTCGGCCACGCGGCGCTCGGCGATGATCCGGTTGGCCCGCGCGGTGTCGTAGCTGGCCTGGGATTGCAGTACGTCGGTCTTGTCCGAAAGGCCCACGTCGAAGCGCTCGTTGGACTGGTCGAGCTGGCGCTTGAAGGCTGCTTCCTCGGCCTTGGTCGAGGCCAGGTTGTCCTGGGCGCGCAGCACCGCAAAGTAATTCTCGGCGCTTTGCAGGATAAGGTTCTGCTCGGTGGCCGACAGCTCCAGGGCCGCCTGCTCGTTGACCGCTTCGGCTGCCTGCAACTGGAACCAGCGGTCGGCGCGGAAGATCGGCTGGGCCAGGGTCGCGCTCCAGGTGTTGCCGCTGCGGCTGGCAGTGATCGATGGCTGATCGATGCTGGTCCGGGTATTCATCATCTCGGCGCCGGCAGACAGATTCGGTAGCAGGCCAGCGCGGGCCTGGGGCACCACTTCGCGACGGGCACCATAGTCGGCACGGGCGGCGGCAAGGTCGGCGTTGTTGCTGACGGCCTCGTTGTAAACGCTGACCAGGTCGGTTTTGCTCGACAGCGGCAAGTCTGCTGCCCAGGCCAATCCGTTGGAAGCACAAGACACGGCAAGCGCCAGTGAAAGTTTGCGCAGCATAGGGCGGTCCTTGAACGAAGAAGGTAATTCTGAACTTGCGAGTGTAGTTGCGCTGGCAGTTTGCAACAATCTGGCAATTGCGCCATTTGTCACGCTGGTGTCCGGAGTGTTGGCGTTTGTGCTCGCGCCGGTCTAGACTGCGCGAGTTCTTGTCGGGGTGCCTTGCGTTGAGGCTGAGATCGGAAATTCCGGATCCCGTTGAACCTGATCAGGTTAGCGCCTGCGTAGGGAACAAGATTGCTCGCTTCCCGCGAGCCCTCTTGTGCCGGGTCCGGGAATGTCGAGTCAGCCGCAGCAGGCCGCCAGACACCCCCGCATTCTGCACAGCACCGCCCCAGGTGCATTCTCCGTGCCTCCATCAGGTTCACTCCGACATCCAACCCGTCTGGAGAGCCTGTGATGAGCAAACAAGAAAAATACCCGTCCAACCTGAGCGAGTCCGCCCAGGTCGATCAGCAGTCCGTGCAACCCTTCACCCGTTCGCGCAAGGTGTATGTCGAGGGCTCGCGTCCGGACATCCGCGTGCCGATGCGGGAAATCAGCCTTGACGATACCCCCACCGACTTCGGCGGCGAGCCCAACGCCCCGGTGCTGGTGTACGACACCTCCGGCCCGTACACCGACCCCAATGTGGTGATCGACGTGCGCAAGGGCCTGGGCGACGTACGTTCGGCCTGGATCGACGACCGCGGCGACACCGAACGGCTCGACGGCCTGTCCTCCGACTTCGGCCAGCAGCGCCTGAACGACCCCGAGCTGACCAAGCTGCGCTTCGCCCACGTGCGCAACCCGCGCCGGGCCAAGGCCGGGGCCAACGTCAGCCAGATGCACTATGCGCGCAAGGGCATCATCACCGCCGAGATGGAATACGTTGCGCTGCGCGAAAACATGAAGCTGCAGGAAGCCCGTGCAGCCGGCCTGCTCGATCAGCAGCACGCCGGGCACAGCTTCGGCGCGAGCATTCCGAAGGAGATCACTCCCGAGTTCGTCCGCGAGGAAATCGCTCGCGGCCGCGCGATCATTCCGGCCAACATCAACCACGTGGAGCTGGAGCCGATGATCATCGGCCGCAACTTCCTGGTGAAGATCAACGGCAACATCGGCAACAGCGCCCTGGGCTCTTCCATCGAGGAAGAAGTGGCCAAGTTGACCTGGGGCATCCGCTGGGGCTCGGACACGGTCATGGATCTGTCCACCGGCAAGCACATCCATGAAACCCGCGAGTGGATCATCCGCAACTCGCCGGTGCCGATCGGCACCGTACCGATCTACCAGGCCCTGGAAAAGGTCAATGGCGTGGCCGAGGACCTGACCTGGGAATTGTTCCGCGACACCCTGATCGAACAGGCCGAGCAAGGCGTGGACTACTTCACCATCCACGCCGGCGTGCTGCTGCGCTACGTGCCGCTGACGGCCAAGCGGGTGACCGGCATCGTCAGCCGCGGCGGTTCGATCATGGCCAAGTGGTGCCTGGCGCATCACAAGGAGAACTTCCTCTATACCCACTTCGAAGAAATCTGCGAAATCATGAAGGCCTACGACGTCAGCTTCTCGCTGGGCGACGGCCTGCGTCCCGGCTCGATTGCCGACGCCAACGACGAAGCGCAGTTCGGCGAGCTGGAAACCCTTGGCGAACTGACCAAGATCGCCTGGAAGCATGACGTGCAGTGCATGATCGAAGGGCCCGGCCACGTGCCGATGCAACTGATCAAGGAAAACATGGACAAGCAGCTGGAATGCTGCGACGAGGCGCCGTTCTACACCCTCGGCCCGCTGACCACCGACATCGCGCCAGGCTACGACCACATCACCTCCGGCATCGGTGCCGCGATGATCGGTTGGTTCGGCTGCGCCATGCTCTGCTACGTCACGCCGAAGGAACACCTCGGCCTGCCGAACAAGGATGACGTCAAGACCGGGATCATCACCTACAAGATCGCCGCCCATGCGGCGGACCTGGCGAAAGGGCATCCGGGGGCGCAGATCCGTGACAACGCGTTGAGCAAGGCACGTTTCGAATTCCGCTGGGAAGACCAGTTCAACCTGGGCCTGGACCCGGACACCGCGCGCTCGTTCCACGACGAGACCCTGCCGAAGGACTCGGCCAAGGTCGCGCACTTCTGCTCCATGTGCGGGCCGAAGTTCTGCTCGATGAAGATCACCCAGGAAGTACGCGAATACGCCGCCAACCAGCGCATCGACGCGGTGGACGTGGCGGTCGAGGACGGCATGCGCGAGCAGGCCGAGCGGTTCCGCCAGGAAGGCAGCCAGTTGTACAAGAAAGTCTGAGGTGAACCGGGGCCGCCGAGGCGGCCCCGATCGCTGGCAAGCCAGCGATGAGGCCCTCGAAACCAACAAAAAAACGCCCGCCGAGACCCTATCGTGTCCCTACCCAGCAACTACTCCCCCGATTCCCCCGTCCCCGGCCACCAGCGCATCTTCGGCGCCCGTGACCTGTTCTCCCTGTGGTTCTCTCTCGGCATCGGCCTGATGGTCCTGCAGACCGGCGCGCTGCTGGCGCCGGGCCTGGGGCTGGCCGGGTCGATCCTGGCCATCGCCCTGGGCACCCTGGTCGGCGTTCTGCTGCTGGCCGCGGTTGGGGTGATCGGCAGCGACACCGGCCTTTCGGCCATGGCCGCCCTGCGCCTGAGCCTGGGCCGGCACGGCGCGGCGCTGCCGGCGGTGCTCAACCTGCTGCAACTGATCGGCTGGGGATCCTTCGAGATCATCGTCATGCGCGACGCCGCCAGCCTGCTTGGCGCGCAGTCATTCGGCGAAGGCAGCGTCTGGAACAGCCCGCTGCTGTGGACCCTGTTCTTCGGCGGTCTCGCTACCTTGCTGGCGGTCAGTGGTCCGCTGACCTTCGTGCGCCGCATCCTGCGCAAATGGGGGATCTGGCTGCTGCTTGGCGCCTGCCTGTGGCTGACCTGGAACCTGTTCGCCAAGGCCGACCTGTCCGCTCTGTGGACGAAGGCGGGTGACGGCACCCTGTCGCTGGCGGTGGGCTTCGACATCGCCATTGCCATGCCGCTGTCGTGGCTGCCTCTGATAGCCGACTACTCGCGCTTCGGCAAGCGCGCCAGCCGGGTTTTCGGCGGTACCGCGCTGGGCTTCTTCATCGGTAACTTCTGGCTGATGAGCCTGGGCGTGGCGTACACCCTGGCGTTCGCCCCGAGCGGTGAAGTCAACGCCTTGCTGCTGGCGTTGGCGGGTGCGGGCCTGGGTATTCCGCTGCTGCTGATCCTGCTCGACGAGTCGGAAAACGCCTTCGCCGATATCCATTCGGCGGCGGTGTCCAGCGGCCTGCTGCTACGCCTGAAGGTTGAGCACCTGGCGTTGGCGATCGGCGTGGTCTGCACCCTGATCGCCTGTTTCGCGCCGCTGGCGCAGTACCAGAACTTCCTCCTGCTGATCGGCTCGGTGTTCGCGCCGTTGTTCGGCGTGGTGCTGGTGGACCACTTCGTGCTGCGCCGGCGTCGCCTGCCGGCGCAGGTCGGTTCGCTGCACTTCGGCGCCGTGCTGGCATGGGCCGGCGGCGTGGCAACCTACCATCTGCTGGCGAACCATATGCCGGAGGTCGGTGCGACCCTGCCGGCCTTGCTGCTGGCAGGGGTGCTGCACGGGCTGTTCAGCTTCAGCCGCGGCCGGGGAACAGTTCCGGCTTGATCACACCATTGAGGCGCGGGTAGGGGATCTTCAGTTCGACGTGGCCCATGGCGTAGGGCGCAATGGCGTACACGTCGTACTTGAGCACCACTGCGCCGTAGGTCAGGGCGATGTTCGGGGTTTTCTGGAACGGCCAGTTCTTCACGAATTCCGGGTCCTGGTCCATCTTGGTCGAGATCAGCCAGCCGCGATGGGCCTCTTGCGCGGTTTTCCAGAACGTCTCTTCCTGGCCCGGAACCAGCATGTCCTGCAGGGTCAGGACCTTTTCCTGCTGGCGCGACCAGTTGATGAAGGCGCGGCCGGGGTTGCCGTGGGCGCCGCCGGTATCCAGGTAGCTGGACAGCTCGATGATCACCAGTCCGTCATGCTGCTCGCGTACCTTGGCTTGCAGATAGCTGCTGTTACGGCTCTGCGCCGAACGCAGGAAACTCTCTTCATAGGCCTTGAGCGAGGTCGGCAGCGGTCCGCCGGCGGCGGCGAACTGCAGCAGGCGACGCTCGATCACCGCGTCCAGTTGCGGCTGGGCCGGGAAGTGCAGGGTGTCGATGTTCACCAGCGGGCAATCGCTGGCGCTGCAACCGGGCTTGATGTGCTCCCAGGCTTCGCGCTTGACCTCCAGCGGCTTGCGCATGTTGGGCTGGAAAACGCTCTGGCAGGCCCCGAGGGCCAGGGCCAGTACGGCCACGGTAGTCAGTTTCGCAAGCGTCATGATGATCCTTCTGGAACGACGGTAATCGGCCTTGGACCGCCGGCATGGCAGTCGGTTCGCCGCTAACCTTGATTAGACAGACGGTGCCTATCCTCGCAGTCCTTGGGTTGACTTGAAAGAGGGTGAAAGCCGAGGGTACGCGGGGTAGGATGGCGCGAAGCCACAAGCCCGAAGTCGAATGTGACGTTGTAGATAGAGGCATCGAGGATTTCCATGACAGACAACTCCAGCACCGTTCCAGCCGCCGTCGAGATCGTCCAGCGCGACACCTGCTTCCAGGGTTTCTATCGCCTCGACCGGGTACGCCTGCGGCATGAGCTGTTCGCCGGTGGCATGGGCCGGGAGATCAGCCGGGAACTGTTCGTGCGCCACGATGCGGTGTGCGTCCTGCCCTATGATCCGCAGCGCGACGAAGTGGTGCTGATCGAGCAGTTCCGCGTCGGCGCCCTGGGCAAGACCGCCAATCCCTGGCTGGTGGAACTGGTCGCCGGTCTGATCGACAAGGACGAACAGCCGGAAGAAGTTGCGCACCGCGAGGCGCAGGAGGAAGCTGGGCTGACCTTCTCCGCGCTGTGGCCGATGACCCGGTATTTCCCGTCACCCGGTGGCAGCGACGAGTTGGTCCATTTGTACCTCGGTCGTTGCAGCAGCGAGGGGGCTGGCGGGCTGCATGGCCTGGAAGATGAGGGCGAGGATATCCGCGTGCGGGTCTGGGCATTCGAAGATGCCCTGCAAGCCGTGCGCGACGGGCTGATTGCCAATGCGGCGTCGATCATCGCCTTGCAGTGGCTGGCCTTGAACCGCGATGAAGTCAGGGGGATGTGGTCGTGAATCTTGTGCGTGAACGCTATCGGGTCGATCTGGTTGGCTTGCAGGCTGCCTGCGAGGCGAACTATGCACGCCTGATGCGTTTGCTCCCGGCGATGCGCACCTCCCTGGAGTCACGGCGCATCGGCATGACCCAGGGCGACCAGATGCTTGGCGTGCTGACCCTGGAAGTGCTGCAGGCCTGCCCCTACACCACCACCCTGCGCGTGCGCCAGGAGCACAGCCTGCCGTGGCTGCCGGTACCGCAACTGGAAGTGCAGGTCTATCACGACGCGCGCATGGCCGAGGTGGTCAGCGCCGAGCACGCCCGACGGTTCCGCAGTGTCTATCCCTACCCCAATGCGGCGATGCATCAGCCGGACGAAAAGGCCCAGCTCAACCTGTTCCTCGGCGAGTGGCTGAGCCACTGCCTGGCCTGCGGTCACGAACTCGAAGCGGTTCGCTGAAATGTGACGGGGGTCTTGGTGGCGGTTTGATCCTCCGATCCTTCCCCACCATAATCGTGCAGATTCCCCCAAGGAGACGGTCCCTTGCCGCACGCAACCCTCTCATCCAGTGCCCCGGTCCGGCTGGTGCAGCTTTCTGACAGTCATCTGTTCGCCGATGGCGAGGGTTCCCTGCTGGGCATGAATACCCGTGACAGCCTGCAACGGGTCATCGACCAGGTGCTCACCGAACAGCCGCGTATCGACCTGGTGCTGGCCACCGGTGATCTGTCCCAGGATGGCAGCGAGGCGTCCTACCGGCAGTTTCGCGAGATGACCGCAGTGCTCGGAGCACCGACACGCTGGCTGGCTGGCAACCACGACGAGCCACTGCCGATGGAGCGGGTGGCGGCAGGCACCGATCTGCTGGAGGCGGTCACCGATATCGGCAAGTGGCGCGTGATCATGCTCGACTCGTCGATTCCCGGCAGCGTGCCGGGGCGTCTGGAAGCCGATCAACTGCAACTGCTCGACCAGGCCCTCGGCAGCGCCGATGGCCGTCACTGCCTGGTGTGCCTGCATCATCAGCCCATCTCCATCGACTGCGCCTGGATGGCGCCCATCGGCTTGCGCAATCCCGAGGCACTGTTCGCCGCCATCGCACCTTATCCACAGGTGCGGGCGCTGCTTTGGGGGCACATTCACCAGGAGTGGGACCAGCATCTCGACGGGCGCCGGCTATTGGCCTCGCCGTCCACCTGCATCCAGTTCGAGCCGCGCAGCGAGGATTTCAAGGTCGATGAACAGCGTACGCCCGGCTACCGCTGGCTGGCCCTGCATGACGATGGTCGCCTGGAAACCGGCGTCTCGCGCCTTGGTGATTTCGCCTTCGATGTGGACTACGGCAACGGCTACTGAAGCACCGCGTAATCTCTAAAGCTGAATCATTTCCCTCTTATCAGGCTAAACTGCGCGTCTTTGTGCCCGTCACTCGCGGGCATTTCAGGAAATCCGGGGGCGGAATGTCGGGCTCGATCCTTTATATCCATGGTTTGAACAGCTCGCCTGGCTCGATGAAGGCCAGCCAGTTGCTGGCGGTCATGCAGCGCATGGGGCTTGCCGGGCAACTGCGGATCCCGGCGCTGCATCACCATCCGCGCCAGGCCATCGCCCAGCTCGAAGCCGACATTGCCGAACTGGGCCGGCCATTGCTGGTCGGTAGTTCCCTCGGCGGCTACTATGCGACTCACCTGGCCGAACGGCATGGATTGAAGGCGCTGCTGATCAACCCGGCGGTCAATCCGCACCAGTTGTTCGACGGCTACCTGGGCACCCAGACCAACCACTACACCGGCGAGACCTGGGAACTGACCCACGATCACGTCGAGGCCCTGGCGGCGCTGGAAGTACCGCCGCCGCAGGATGCCGCGCGTTACCAGGTATGGCTGCAGACCGGCGACGAAACCCTTGATTATCGCCGCGCCGAACGTTTCTACCGGGCCTGTGCCCTGCGTATCGAAGCCGGTGGAGACCACAGCTTCCAGCGCTTCGCCCTGCATCTGCCAGCGCTGTTGTCCTACGCAGGCATTGATGCGAAGGCGTATCAGGACCTGGATTTTTCTGTATTTTGATTGCTTATTTTCACCCACGAACGACGACGAGAACCCATGGCCAATCCCAGCGCTAGCGCCTATAACGCAGACGCCATCGAAGTCCTCTCGGGGCTTGACCCGGTACGCAAGCGTCCGGGCATGTACACCGACACCAGCCGCCCCAACCACCTGGCCCAGGAAGTCATCGACAACAGTGTCGACGAAGCCCTGGCCGGCCATGCCCGTTCGGTCCAGGTGATCCTTCACGCCGACCATTCCCTTGAAGTAAGCGACGACGGTCGCGGCATGCCGGTGGATATCCACCCCGAAGAGGGCGTATCCGGGGTCGAGTTGATCCTCACCAAGCTGCACGCCGGCGGCAAGTTCTCCAACAAGAACTACCAGTTTTCCGGCGGTCTGCACGGCGTCGGCATCTCGGTGGTCAACGCCCTGTCGACCCAGGTCCGGGTGCGGGTCAAGCGTGATGGCAACGAGTACCAGATGACCTTCGCCGACGGCTTCAAGGCCAGCGAGCTGGAAGTCATCGGCAGCGTCGGCAAGCGCAACACCGGGACCAGCGTGTATTTCTCCCCGGATCCGAAGTATTTCGATTCCGCGAAGTTCTCCGTCAGCCGCCTCAAGCACGTGCTCAAGGCCAAGGCCGTACTGTGCCCGGGCCTGTCGGTCACCTTCGAGGACAAGAGCACCGGCGAGAAAGTCGAATGGCATTACGAAGACGGCCTGCGCTCCTACCTGGTCGACTCGGTCAGCGAATTCCAGCGCCTGCCGGACGAGCCGTTCTGCGGCAGCCTGGCCGGTAACAAGGAGGCCGTGGACTGGGCCCTGCTGTGGCTGCCCGAGGGTGGCGACAGCATCCAGGAAAGCTACGTCAACCTGATTCCTACCGCCCAGGGCGGTACCCACGTCAACGGCCTGCGCCAGGGCCTGCTGGACGCGATGCGCGAGTTCTGCGAGTTCCGCAACCTGTTGCCCCGTGGCGTCAAGCTGGCGCCGGAAGACGTCTGGGAGCGCATCACCTTCGTCCTTTCGATGAAGATGCAGGAGCCGCAATTCTCCGGGCAGACCAAGGAACGCCTGTCCTCCCGCGAAGCCGCCGCCTTCGTCTCCGGTGTGGTGAAAGACGCGTTCAGCCTGTGGCTCAACGCCCATCCCGAGCTGGGCATGCAACTGGCCGAGCTGGCCATCAGCAACGCCGGCCGTCGCCTCAAGGCAAGCAAGAAGGTCGAGCGCAAGCGCGTCACCCAGGGCCCGGCGCTGCCAGGCAAGCTGGCGGATTGCGCGGGCCAGGACCCGATGCGCGCCGAGCTGTTCCTGGTCGAGGGCGACTCTGCCGGTGGTTCGGCCAAGCAGGCGCGGGACAAGGAGTACCAGGCGATCCTGCCGCTGCGCGGCAAGATCCTCAACACCTGGGAAGTGGATGGCGGCGAAGTCCTCGCCAGCCAGGAAGTGCACAACATCGCCGTGGCCATCGGCGTCGACCCGGGTGCCACCGACCTGAGCCAGCTGCGCTACGGCAAGATCTGCATCCTCGCCGACGCCGACTCCGACGGCCTGCACATCGCCACCTTGCTCTGCGCCCTGTTCGTCCAGCATTTCCGTCCGCTGGTCGAGGCCGGGCACGTTTATGTGGCGATGCCGCCGCTGTACCGCATCGACCTGGGCAAGGAAATCTACTACGCCCTGGATGAAGCCGAGCGTGACGGCATCCTCGACCGCCTGGTGGCCGAGAAGAAGCGTGGCAAGCCGCAGGTCACCCGATTCAAGGGCCTCGGCGAGATGAACCCGCCGCAACTGCGCGAAACCACCATGGACCCGAACACCCGGCGCCTGGTCCAGCTGACCCTCGACGACTTCGAGCAGACCCGCGAAATCATGGACATGCTCCTGGCCAAGAAGCGCGCGGGCGATCGCAAGTCCTGGCTTGAAAGCAACGGCAACCTGGCCGAGGTCATGGCTTGATCCGTGGCTTGCTCGTGGCGCTGCTGGCCCTGTCCGCAGCGCCGGCCATGGCCGACCCGTGGCCGGAGCTGACCCTGCTCGGCGAGCATCCGGTCGAAGGCATGCGCGGCGGCAACCTCTCGGGGCTGGCGCAGTGCAACGGGACCTTGTGGACCATTTCCGACCGCGATGACGACCTGGTCTACAGGCTCGATACCACCAGCCATGTATGGCAGGCGCTGGGCGAGCCGCTGGCGGCGCCAGCCGTGCCGGATCCCGGCTTCCCGCTGGGGCTGCGCTCGCGGCAGTGGGCGGCTTCGCTGGTGCGTGGCGGCGATCTGGACTTCGAGGGCATCAGCTGTGATGCGGCCGGCAACCGCTACATCGTCAGCGAAGCCTACGCTGCGGTGCTGGAGGTGCCGGTGCAAGGCGAGCCGAACTGGCTGAAGATCGATCCGGCGATGATCCGTCAGGCCCGGGCCAGCGGCATGCTCCTGCACTTCAACGCCTTGTTCGAAGGCCTTGCCGTCAGCCCGGCCGGCGACCGCCTGTGGCTGGCTGCCGAGCGCGAGCGCCGCGGCCTGTTGCTGGTCAACCGCAAGCAGAGCACCTGGACCTGTGGCGACGCTTGCGTCCTGCTTAGCGAGGCCGGCACCGAGATGCAGCCGGACCAGTTTCCCAAGGCCCGCGAGGTGTCGCGGGACTTTTCCGACCTGGCACTGTTCGAGGGCAAGCTGTTCACCCTGGAACGCAACGCCTACCGCATCTGCCGTCGTGACGCCCAGGGCGGGCAGGTGGAGCGCTGCTGGTCATTTGCCGGCGAAGCCTTGACCGAACAGCGGCAATACAGCCAGCCCTACGGCCTGGCCGAGGCCCTGGTGATCGACGCCGAAGGTGCCTGGATCGGTATCGACAACAACAACGGCACCCGCGCCGATGGCGAGGACCGCCCGATCGTCTGGCGTTTCGCCGCGCCGAAAGGCGGCTGGAGCGCGAAGAAATGAGCCAGACCCCTGGCCAGCGCATCGGGCGGGTGTTCATGGTTCTGGCCTGGGCGGCTGGCCTGTTCCTTGCCACGCGCTTTTTCGGCGCGTGGGAAGACCGGCAGGTCAATCCCAACAGCCAGATCACCTCGCAACATGGTGACGGTTTCGTCGAGGTGCGCCTGGCCAGCAATGGCCAGGGGCATTTCGTCGCCGACGGCCTGATCAACGGTCAGGCCGTGCATTTCCTGCTGGATACCGGGGCCACCGATGTCGCGATTCCCGAGGCCCTGGCGCGGGACTTCGGCCTGCAGCGCGGAGCATCGGTAACCTTGAGCACCGCCAATGGCCGCACCGAGGGCTACCGGACGCGGCTGGACAGCGTGCAACTGGGCGATATCCTGCTGCGCGATGTCCGCGCCCTGGTGGTCCCCGGCCTCGATGACAGCCAGGTATTGCTGGGCATGAGTGCCCTGAAACAACTTGAATTCACCCAGCGCGGCGGCACCTTGCTGCTGCGCCAGACCTTGAACTGATGAGGCCCGCATGAGCGACTCCCTTGATCTGAGCCTCGATGGCGTAGAGCGCCGGTCACTGGCCGACTTCACCGAACAGGCCTACCTCAACTATTCCATGTACGTGATCATGGACCGGGCCCTGCCGCATATCGGCGACGGCCTGAAGCCGGTGCAGCGGCGCATCGTCTATGCCATGAGCGAACTGGGCCTGGATGCCGACTCCAAGCACAAGAAGTCGGCGCGTACCGTCGGTGACGTGCTCGGTAAATTCCACCCCCACGGCGACTCGGCCTGCTATGAAGCCATGGTGCTGATGGCACAGCCCTTCAGCTATCGCTACACCCTGGTCGATGGCCAGGGTAACTGGGGTGCGCCGGACGACCCGAAGTCCTTCGCGGCCATGCGCTACACCGAGGCGCGCCTATCGCGCTATTCCGAAGTGCTGCTCAGCGAGCTGGGCCAGGGCACGGCTGACTGGGTGCCGAACTTCGACGGTACCCTCGAAGAACCAGCCGTGTTGCCCGCACGATTGCCGAATATCCTCCTCAATGGCACCACCGGTATCGCCGTGGGCATGGCCACCGACGTACCGCCGCACAACCTGCGGGAAGTCGCCAGCGCCTGCGTGCGCCTGCTCGACGAGCCTAAAGCCACCATCGAGCAGCTGTGCGAGCACATCCAGGGCCCGGACTATCCGACCGAAGCGGAAATCATCACCCCGCGCGCCGAACTGCTGAAGATCTACGAAAGCGGTCGCGGCTCGATCCGCATGCGTGCCGTCTATCGCATCGAGGACGGCGATATCGTCGTTACCGCGCTGCCGCACCAGGTTTCCGGGGCCAAGGTGCTGGAGCAGATCGCCGCACAGATGCAGGCCAAGAAACTGCCGATGGTCGCCGACCTGCGTGACGAGTCCGACCACGAGAACCCGTGCCGCATCGTCATCATCGCCCGTTCCAACCGGGTCGATCTGGACGAACTGATGCAGCACCTGTTCGCCACCACCGACCTTGAGTCGAGCTACCGGGTCAACGTCAACATCATCGGCCTCGACGGCCGGCCGCAATTAAAGAACCTGCGCGCACTGCTGCTGGAGTGGCTGGAGTTCCGCATTGCTACCGTTCGTCGGAGGCTGAAGTTCCGTCTCGACAAGGTCGAGCGCCGCCTGCACCTGTTGGACGGCTTGCTGGTCGCCTTCCTCAACCTGGACGAAGTGATCCACATCATCCGCACCGAAGACCAGCCCAAGCAGGCGCTGATCGCCCGCTTCGAGCTGACCGAGACCCAGGCTGACTACATCCTCGAAACCCGTCTGCGCCAGTTGGCGCGACTGGAAGAGATGAAGATCCGCAGCGAGCAGGAAGAACTGCTGAAAGAGCAGGCCAGGTTGCTGGCCCTGCTGGGCAGCGACAGCAAGCTGCGCAAGCTGGTGCGTAGCGAGCTGATCAAGGATGCGGAAACCTACGGCGATGACCGTCGTTCGCCGATCGTCGCCCGTGCCGAGGCCAAGGCCCTGTCGGAAAACGAGCTGATGCCGACCGAGCCGGTCACTGTCGTTCTGTCGGAAAAAGGCTGGGTGCGCTGTGCCAAGGGGCACGATATCGATGCCACCGGCCTGGCCTACAAGGCGGGTGATGGCTTCAAGGTGGCAGCGGCAGGGCGATCCAACCAGTTCGCCGTGTTCATCGATTCCACCGGGCGCAGCTATTCGCTTCCTGCTCACAAGCTGCCAGGGGCACGGGGCCACGGCGAGCCGCTTACCGGTCATCTGAAACCGCCACCTGGCGCGGTTTTTGAATGCGTGCTGATGCCGGACGACGAGGCGCTGTACGTGGTCGCTTCCGACGCAGGCTACGGTTTCGTGGTCAAGGGCGAGGATTTGCAGGCCAAGGTGACGGCCGGCAAAGCCCTGCTCAGCCTGCCCAACGGCGCCAAGGTGCTGGCGCCGCGGCCGGTTTCCGACCGCGAGCAGAACTGGCTGGCCGCAGTGACCACCGAAGGCCGCCTGCTGGTGTTCAAGATCAGCGACCTGCCGCAACTGGGCAAGGGCAAGGGCAACAAGATCATCGGCATACCCGGTGATCGGGTGGCCACTCGTGAAGAATATGTCACCGACATGGCAGTACTCTCCGACGGGGCGACCCTTGTATTGCAGGCCGGCAAGCGTACCCTGTCACTCAAGGGCGAGGACCTGGAGCACTACAAGGGTGAACGCGGCCGTCGGGGCAACAAGCTGCCGCGTGGCTTCCAGCGGGTCGATGCGTTGCTGGTCGAGACTCCCGAGTAGTACGAAAACACGCCCGGATACGGTAATTTCCTACACGTTCCGGGCGTAAATACTGGAGTCAGAGCGTGTTTTCGCGGATGATAGCCCCCCTGTGGCGCCGGCGTGGCCGGGTGCCCGACTGAAATCATGAGTATCACTGCGGTGCCGTGTGGTGGCCGCCTGGATGGGATGATGACTTTTCTGCGCCTTCCATTTGTTCTTCTGCTGACCGGCGTGCTCGGCCTGGCAGGGTGCAGCATGCACCAGCCGGTTGCGCTGTATCAGCTCGACAGCGGCGAGCCGGGCCAGCCTAAGCAGGCGGCCGGCATGTCGGTGGTGCTGGGGCCGGTATCGGTCGCCGATTACCTGCAACGCGAGACCCTGCTGCAACGTCAGAGCGACGGCAGCCTGACTGCGGCGACGGACGGTCGCTGGGCAGGCAGCCTGTCGGCGGATATCGATCAGTTGCTGGTTCGCCAGCTGGCCTGGCGCCTGGACAGCCAGCGCGTGGTCCTGGCCCCGGCCAGCACCGGCTTCAACCCGGATGTACAGGTATTGCTGTCGATCACCCGCCTGGATTCCGGGGCGAACCAACCGGCGGTCCTCGATGCGCAATGGCGCTTGCTGGACCGTCGTGGCCAGGTGCGGGACAACCGTATCGTGCACCTCGAACAGCCGCACGCGGGCAGTTCGGCGGCGCAGGTCCAGGCCCAGGGCCAGTTGCTGCAGAAGCTGGCCGAGCAACTGAGCACTGCGCTCAAGCCATTGGCCAACCAGCCGGCGCTGGCGGAAGAGGCGCCGGCGAAGAAACCGGCTGCACCTGTTCAGGTACGCAAGGAGCCGGAGAAGCCAAAGATTCCCATGGCTTCGCCGATTCGTACCGATATGGAAGTTTTCCGCTTCTAAGCCACGGCGATCAGCGTTCGCCGGCTCAGTCTGGCTGAAACGGCGATTCGCTGAGGATCACTCCGGTTTCATCCACATAGCGCTGCCACTCTTGCAGCAGGGTGCGCAGCTTGTCCGGCTGCTCCCGGGCGAGGTCGTGAATCTCTCCCGGGTCCCGGCCCAGGTCGTACAACTGCCAGGTTGCCGGGCCCACCGGCCCCGGGATGTACACCGCCTTCCATTGGCCCTGGCGAATCGCCCGGCGGCCGAACAGCTCCCAGCCCGTCACGGTGTGCTGATCATGCACCTGGGCGGTTTCGCCCGAGAGAAAGCCCAGCCAGGACTTGCCCCGCAGCGGCGCTACATCGCGCCCGTGCCAGCGCTTGCCGGGGTGGCGCACGCCGGCAAGGTCGAGCAGGGTCGGGGTGATGTCCATCACCGTGCCGAAACCGTGGCTGATCTGCCCCTTGAGCGGCAGTTGCGGGTAATGCAGCAGCGCCGGCACGCGAATCCCGCCCTGGGTGGTGAACGCCTTGAACAGCCGCGACGGCGCGGTGGCCGCCTGGGCCCAGGCCGGGCCGTACCAGACGTAGGAGTTGGCCCGGCCGATGTTCTCCAGGCGGTTGTCGTAGTGCTGGTTGAGGTAGGTCAAAAGCTCCGGGCCGAACTTGGGGAAGGCTTCCAGCAGCGCGCCCTCGGCGCCGTTGTCTGACATGAACAGGATCAGGGTGTTGTCCAGCTGGCCCTGCTGGCGCAGGTAGTCCACCACCCGGCCGATGTTCCAGTCCATGCGCTCGACCATCGCCGCATACACCTCCATGGCCCGCGCCGACAGTTGCCGTTGCTCATCGCTGAGAGCATCCCACTCGGCGTTGAGGTTGAGCAGTGGATGGGGCTCGACTTCGCTATCGATCAGGCCCAGGGCCTTGAGTTTTTCCAGGCGCTCGCGGCGCAGCACCTCGGGGCCGGCGTCATAGCGGCCGCGGTATTTGGCGACGATCTCCTCAGGTGCCTGCAGCGGCCAATGAGGTGCCGAGAACGGCAGGTAGGCAAAGAACGGCCGGCTCTGGTCGCGCTCTTTCAGGTACTGCAGGAGCTTGTCGCCGAACGCATCGGAGGAATAGAAATCCTCAGGCAGTTCATCGATGAAACGGTCGTCCTCGATGTACAGCGCCGGGGTCGATTTCAGCAGCCCGGGCGTGTGTTCGTCGTAGGTCGGCTCGAAGCCGTAGTGGTTGGCCGCCCCTGGCAGCAGCGAGAACGAACGCTCGAAACCCCGGGCATGGGGCGCGCGCTCGGCGGTCAGGCCCAGGTGCCATTTGCCGCTCATCAGGGTCTGGTAGCCGGCTTCGCGCAATAGCTCTGGCAGGGCCACCACGCGGTCGTTGAGGTAGCCCTCGTAGCCCGGCTTGCCGATCAGTTCCGGGGTCAGGGCTTCGGCCATGGTGCCGATCCCTGCAATGTGGTGGTCGGTGCCGGTGAGCAGCATGGAGCGGGTCGGCGAGCAAGTCGGGGCCGTATGGAAATCGGTCAGGCGCAGGCCATTGAAGGCCAGGGCATCGAGGTTCGGCGTGGCGATCTCGCCACCGAAGGCGCCGAGGTCGGAGAAACCCAGGTCGTCGGCCAGGATCACCAGAAAGTTGGGGCGTTGCGGCATCGCGGCACTCCTGTTCAGCAGGCAATGAAGGTCAAGGGCAGGTCGCGGATCTGCACCGGCGGCGGGGCCTGGTAGTGATCGTCGCTGGTCAGTTCGTGGAGCAGTTCTTCGCGCAGTTGGTGAAAGTCGAAACCGCTGCGCTGGCGCGGGTGCGGCAGGGTCACCTGAACCACGCGCTTGATCCGTCCCGGGCGCGGCTCCATCACCACCACCCGATCGGCCAGGAAAATCGCTTCCTCGACATCGTGGGTCACCAGCACCGTGGTGATTCTGGCCCGCTCGCGAATTGCCAGCAGTTCGTCCTGCATCTGCTGGCGGGTCAGGGCGTCGAGGGCGCCGAAGGGCTCGTCCAGCAGCAGGATGCGCGGGCTGGCCACCAGCCCGCGGGCAATCGCCACCCGCTGCGCCATGCCGCCGGAAAGCTGATGGGGATAGGCCCGGGCAAAGTCCTTGAGCCCCACCAGCTCGATGAAATCGCCGATCCGCCGCTGGCGTTCGGCGGCGCTCAATGGCTCGTTGACCAGGCCCAGGCCGATGTTCTCGGCCACGGTCAGCCAGGGAAACAGGCGATGCTCCTGGAACACGATGCCGCGTTCACTGCCGATGCCGCTGACCCGTTGGCCGTCGACCCGGATTTCGCCGCGGAACTCGGTGTCCAGGCCGATCAGCAGGCGCAGCAGGGTGGACTTGCCGCAGCCGCTGGAGCCGACGATGGCGACGAATTCGCCCTCGGCGATGTCCAGGTTGAATTCGCGGATCGCCTCCACCTCGCCACCGGCGACGGCGAAGGTCTTGCCCACGTGATTGAAACTGACCAGGGGTGCGTTCATGCGTGTCTCCAGCGGGTAGCGCGGGTTTCGAGTTGTAGGCCCAGGCGATTGAGCAGGGCCCCGGTCAAGCCCACCAGGAGCATGCCGGCCATGATCAGGTCCATGCGCAGCAGTTGCTGGGCGCTGATCATCTGACTGCCGATGCCGCCATTGGAAGGCATGAAGTATTCCGCGCCGATGGTGCCCATCCAGGCGTAGATCAGGCTGATGCGCAGGCCGGCGAAGATGCCCGGCGCCGCACCGGGCAACACCAGCCGGCGCAGCCGTTGCCAGAGGTTCAGGCGCAATACTTGGGCGGCTTCGGCCAGTTGCGGCGAGAGCTGGGCGACGCTGCGCTGGGTGGCGATGAACAGCGGGAAGAACGCGGCCATGGCGACGAACACCCACTTGGCCAGTTCCCCCAGGCCGAACCAGGCGGTGAGCAGCGGTACCCAGGCGAAAATGGCGATCTGGCGGAGGGCGGCCAGGGTCGATCCCAGCAGCCGTTCAGCGAGGCGCGACATTCCCAGCAGCAAGCCCAGGGCCAGGCCCAGCCCGCCGCCGAGGGCAAGGCCGCCAAGGGCGCGCCCCAGGCTCAGCCCCATGCCCCCCAGCAGGCTGCCGTCGCGCAGGCCGTCGACAGTGGTGCTTAGTACCAGCAGCGGACTGACCAGAATATTGGCGTCCACCCACTGCCCTGCGCTTGCCAGCTGCCACAGGGCCAGCAAGGCCAGGGGCAGCAGCCAGGGTTGCAGGCGCTGCCAGCCCTGATAGCGCGGACCACGGCCCAGGGCGGCGGTGGCCGGGTGCGGCCAGTGCACCAGTGTGCGGTCGAGCCAGCCGATACCGCGGTCCATGCCCACGCCGAGTACGCCGATCACCAGGATGCACACGAACACGATGTCCAGCATGAACAGTTGGCGCGCCCAGACCATCAGGTAGCCGATGCCTTCGCTGGAGGCGAGCAGTTCCACCGCCAGCAGCGAGGTCCAGCCGGTGGCCAGGGCCAGGCGCACGCCGGCCATGAACGCCGGCAGCGCGGCGGGTAACACCAGGCGCCGGATCAGCAGCGCGGGAGGCAGGCGCAGCACTGCGGCAGCTTCCCGCAGCCTGGGCTGGGCGTCGCGCACGCCCACCAGGGTGTGCACGGTCACGGGAACCACCACGGCCTTGACCAGCACGACCAGCTTGAGCATTTCGTCGATGCCGAAAAACACCATGAACAGCGGAATCCAGGCCAGGGTCGGAATCTGCGCCAGGGCGGCGAAGGTGGGGTAAACCAGCCGCTCCAGGCGCCGGCTGAAGCCCAGCGCCCCACCCAGCAGGGCGCCGGCGGCAATGCCGGCCAGGACGCCCCAGGCCAGGCGCTGCAGGCTGATCGCCAAATGGCCCCACAGCTCGCCCCGGCCCAGCTCCAGGGCGCTGCTCCAGACCAGCGCCGGAGCCGGCAGGATCTGCTCGCTCATCCACAGGTTGCGGCTGGCCAGCCACCACAAAACGAACAGGCTCAGGGGCAGCAGCCAGGGCAGCAGGCGCTGATGGATGGCGGGCCAGCCCGGGCGTCCGTTGGACGGTGCCGCCAAGGGCAGGCTGAGCAGGGAAACACGGGCCATGGATGACCTCCGTCGTCGGGTTCTGCATGGCATGGAACGATGGCGCAGGCGCTGGGCTTGCGGGCCTCCTGGCCAGCAAAGCGGCGCTTACGGTTTATTCGTTATGCTTCTAGTAAAGTTCTTATCGATACTATTAAGAGATAAGAAAAGCCATTTAAGGCTCCTTTACCGACACGCATCCAATGCATTTGAAGAATATTTTTCATGTGTCTCCTGCATATCCTCGGAAGCGTCCGTGATAGCTGGTTTATTCAATATGGTTATTAAAATGTGAATTTATAGTATTTAAATGTTCGTCGATTTCGTGCCTACCTTCTGCTCCTCACAGCCTTGGTCTTCAGGAGCCGCACCCATGAACCTTCCCTTCAAACGCGTAATCAGCTTGTTCGCCGCGCCGGCCCTGGCTGGGCTCCTGGGTTGCCTGCCGCTGCTGGCCCAGGCTGCCGAACTCAAGGAAATCCGCATCGCCGTGCCCGACCTCAGCGCCGGGACCCAGCACAGCGGTGGCGGGGTGGTGGATGTGCTGCGCCAGCAACAGATCTACGAAAAGGCCTTCGCCGACCAAGGCATCAAGATCCAGTGGAATTTCTTCAAGGGCGCAGGCCCGGTGATCAACGAGGCCTTCGCCAACGGCCAGGTGGACCTGGCCTATCTCGGCGACCTGGCGGCCATCATCGGCAAGTCCAATGGCCTGGATACGCGCTTGCTCAGCGCCTCGGCGCGTGGAATCAAACATTACCTGGGCGTGGTGCCGGGCTCCGGGATCAAGACCCTGGAAGACCTCAAGGGCAAGCGCGTGGCGGTGTTCCGTGGTACCGCTACGCAACTGTCGTTCGACGCGGCCCTGGCCAGCCGCGGCCTCAGCGAGAAGGACCTGAAAGTGGTCAACCTCGACTTCAACGCGGCGATTGCGGCCCTGGCGGCCAGGCAGATCGACGCCTCCTGGGGCAGCACCGGACTTTCGGCCCTGCGCAGCAAGGGGCTGGCCGAACTGCCCCTGAGCACCAAGGACCTGGGCGGTGCCGGCAGTGTGCAGAGCGTGCTGGTGGGCGCCGGCAAGTTTGTCGACGAGCACCCCGAAGCCGTGGCGAAACTGCTCAAGGCACAGCAGCAGGCCGTAGCGTGGCTGACCCAGGACAGCAACAAGGAAGCCTATATCCAGCTGGTGTCGGGCCTGGCCAGCTACCCGCCGGTGATCCTGCAGGAAGACCTCAAGGACCAGCGCCTGAGCGAGATCTTCCCCTCGACCCTCGACCCGGTGTTCCTCGGCAAATTGCAGGACTCGGTGGACCTGGCGGCCAAGGAACGCTTGATCCGCAAGCCGTTCAAGGTCGATGCCTGGGTGGCGCCGCAGTTGGCGGCTGCCGGTCTTTGAGCACCGGCCGAACGCCTGTTTCGACATGCTTTCCCGGCATCTGAAAAATAGTCCGAAGGTATTTGCGGCGAGTCAGGGCTGAAGCCTTAAATGGAAACTCTTATTCCGCAGGCGAAGCATCGATCTTCCAATTAGACGTAAAGTGAATATGGATAGATCAGTGTTTCGCGGCGGTTCCAACCGCAAGCAGTCGATGAGGGTGTATCTGATGAGCAATGCCGTCCTAGCCGTTGAACCCGCTGTCCATGCCCTTGATATCCACCCGGTGGCCGGTCGCATCGGCGCCGAGATCCGTGGCGTGCAACTGTCCGGCGAACTGGACGCCGCCACCGTGGACGCCATCCAGCAGGCGCTGGTGCAATACAAGGTGATCTTCTTCCGTGGCCAGGGTCATCTCGACGACCAGAGCCAGGAAGCCTTCTCGCAACTGCTGGGCGAGCCGGTGGCCCACCCCACCGTGCCGGTGCGTGACGGCACCCGCTACCTGCTGGAGCTGGACGGTGCCGAAGGCCAGCGGGCCAACTCCTGGCACACCGACGTGACCTTCGTCGATGCCTACCCGAAAGCCTCGATCCTGCGTTCGGTGGTGGCCCCGGCCTCCGGTGGCGACACCGTGTGGGCCAACACCGCCACGGCGTACAACGAACTCCCGGCAGAACTGCGCGAGCTGGCGGATCGACTCTGGGCGGTGCACAGCAACGAGTACGACTACGCCGGGGCCAAGCCCGACGTTTCGGCGCAGAAGCTGGAGCGCTACCGCAAGGTCTTCACCTCCACGGTGTACGAGACCGAGCACCCGATCGTCCGGGTGCACCCGGAGAGTGGCGAAAAGAGCCTGGTGCTGGGGCATTTCGTCAAGCGCATCAAGGGCTATTCCCAGGCCGATTCGGCGCACCTGTTCAACCTGCTGCAAAGCCATGTGACCCGCCTGGAAAACACCGTGCGCTGGCGCTGGAGCGCCGGTGACGTGGCGATCTGGGACAACCGCTCGACCCAGCATTACGCCGTGGACGACTATGGCACCCAGGACCGTATCGTACGCCGCGTGACCCTCAAGGGCGACGTCCCGGTGGGTGTCCACGGCCAGCGCAGCCAGACCATCAAGGGCCTTTGACCCGGAAGCCCTTTGACTCTTTGATTTGTGAGGAGCTTGTGGGGGGGGGCGCCCGGCCTTCAGGCTGCGCTGTCGAGCAGAGAACAGTTTCAAGGCACGACGCGTACCCTGTGGGGGTTTACCCGCGATTGCGGTGGTGTGGCCACTATTGCTATCGCTGGCAAGCCAGCTCCCACAGGTTCCTCGGCCAGCCGCAGGTTTTGTGCCCGACACGGTCACTGTGGGAGCTAGCCAGCGATTGCGGTGGTGCGGCCACGAGAGTAATCGCGGGTGAACCCGGTCCCGCAGGTTCCTTGGCCAGCCGCAGGTTTTGTGCCCGACACGGTCACTGTGGGTTTACCCGCGATTGCTATGATGAAGTCACCACCGCAATCGCGGGTGAACCCCCACAGGGCGGTTCGGCTTACCACACGCCGATCTGCACCAGCTTTTCGCTTTCCGGTTCGCCATAGCGGAAACGCTGGCCGCGCAGGTCGATCTCTTCATGGCTGATGGTGGTGCGGCGCTTCAGGCCGCGCAGCCACTCCAGCAGATACCCCAGGTGCTCTTCACGCACGGCGGCATAGGCCGGGTCGGCTCCCAGGTCATGGAGTTCATGGGGATCGTTGTCCAGGTCGAACAGCTGTGGACGCAAGCCGTCATAGGCCAGGTACTTCCAGCGCTCGCTGCGCACCATGGTCATGCGGCAACGGTCGATGGGCTGGCCCAGGCGCTCCCGGGCCGGGGCCTGGAAGGCATAGTCGTATTCGCTGATGGCGTAGCGGCGCCAGTCCGGTGTCGCACCGTGCAGCAGCGGGATCAGCGAGCGGCCCTCCAGACGGTGTTCGGCGCCCGGCAGGCCCAGGGCATCGAGGAAAGTCGGCAGGGCGTCGATGGTTTCCACCAGGCGCTCGTCCACACTGCCACGGCTGTTGTCCGCTGCCGCCCGCGGGTCGCGGACAATCAGTGGCACGCCCACCGCCGGCTCCAGCAGGAACTCCTTCTCTCCCAGGTAGTGGTCGCCGAGGAAGTCGCCGTGGTCGCTGGTGAAGACGATCAGGGTGTCGTCCCAACGGCCGTTGCTCTGCAGTAGATCCAGCAGCCGGCCCAGTTGGTCGTCCACCTGCTTGATCAGGCCCATGTAGGTCGGCACCACGTTCAGGCGCACTTCATCCCGGGAAAAATTCAGGCTCTCTTCATGCTGGCGGAAGGCGTGGTAGACCGGGTGGTCGCTGAGCTGCCCGGGTGCGGCGCGCACCGCCGGGATGACCTGGTCGGGGCCATACAGGGCGTGGTAAGGCGCCGGCGCGATGTAGGGCCAGTGCGGCTTGATGTAGGACAGGTGCAGGCACCAGGGCTGCTCGCCCTGCTCGTTTATGAACGCGATGGCGCGGTCGGTGGTGTAGACGGTTTCCGAGTGTTCCTCGGCGACCCGGGCCGGCAGGTGGGCGTTGCGCATCTTCCAGCCGCTGAGGATCTGCCCCTGCTCGCCGGCCCCGGCGTTGGCCCAGTCGTGCCAGGGGTTGACCCCGTCGTAGCCGAGCCCGCGCAGGTAGTGGGTGTAGGGCGCGGCATCGCGCTTATCGTCGAAGATCGGGTCGTCGGGGTAGATGCCGTCGTGACGCAGGTAGGGTTCGAAGCCGACCTCGTTGAGCGCCTCGGCCTGGGCGCTGTCGGGATCGATGGCCAGGCGTTGCAGGGCGTCGAGGTTGGGTGTGGCGTGGGTCTTGCCCACCAGCGCGGTGCGGATGCCGTGGGGCCGCAGGTAGTCGCCCAGGGTCAGTTCTTCCAGGGGCAGGGGCACGGCGTTCCAGGCCACCTGATGGCTGCTGACGTAACGCCCGGTGTAGGCCGACATGCGCGACGGGCCGCAGATGGTGCCCTGGGTATAGGCGCGGCTGAAGCGCACCCCGGCTGCGGCCAGGCGATCGATGTTCGGGGTGTGCAGGTGCGGGTGGCCGTAGCACGAGAGGTAATCCCGACGCAGTTGGTCGCACATGATGTAGAGCACGTTGCGCACGGGTGGAAGGCTATTGGACATGAGATTCACCGAAGGAAGGACAGGCGAGGTTTTTCGCCTTCGGCGGGGGCTTCCGGCAAGCGCATTTGCCGAATAGCCATGATGCGTTTCATGCAATGCGTGGCCGTGGCTCCACGGCGCCTGCCGGCGCTGGCAGGCCGGCTCAGACCGCGAGGTTGTCCAGGCTGCGTACTTCCTCGTCCTGCTCGTCGGTGCGCTTGATCTCGTCGATCATTGCCGCTGCCAGGGGCGACAGCCGGTAGCCGGCGCGGCTGACGATGCCGTAGCGGGTGTAGAGCTCTTCCAGGTCGTCGGCCAGGCCATCGACCTTCAGGCACACCAGTTCGCCCTTGGCGTTGTGCAACGCGTCGCTGTAGGAACCGGCGATGCCGATGGCGTCCGAGCGCAGTACCACTCCCAGCAAGCTGTAGCTGTTCTCGCACTCCACATTGGGCGTGAAGTCCGGCTTGCCGCTCAGGTCGACGATGACTTTGCGCAGATTCGGCGGGCGGATGGTCACCGCCAGCGGGTAGCTCATCAGTTCGCTGGCGCTGACGCTGTCGCGCTGGGCCAGCGGATGCCCGGCGCGGCAGCAGAAATGCCATTTGCGCGGGCGCAGGCGCTGGGTCAGGTAGTCCGGGTCGGCCTCGAAGTGGCGGGTGTCGGCAACGAAGAATTCGAACTCTTCACTGAGCAGGCGCTTGCTCAGGCTTTGCCAGTCATCCACCTGGAACTGCACCCGGGCCTTGGGGTAGCGCCCGATAAAGCTGCCGATGGCCCGGGGGATCAATCCCGAGGCCGGCGCCGGGCCGCAGCCGAAACGCAGTTCCCCCGCCTCCAGGCCATTGAACTGGCTGATCTCGTTGGCCATCTGCTGGGCGCCGCTGACCAGCCGGCGCGCGTGCTCCAGCAGCAACTGGCCCTGCTTGGTTGGCGCCAGGTCCTTGCGTCCGCGATCCACCAACTGGCAACCGACGCTGTGTTCCAGGGCCTGGATGCTGCGGCTGAAGGCCGATTGCGAAAGGTTTACCGCCGCTGCAGCCGCAACAAAGCTGCGCTGTTCGGCGATGGCGATGAAGTGTCGGAGCTGGCGAAGGTCGATATGCGTTTTTCACAAAAAAAATATCGGGGAAATGCATTGGCTATGCATTAGGTCGACTCCTTATAAAGGCAATCTCTTATGCAGTAAATATTTGTAAAAACATAAATAAATAACTTTAGGGAATATGCGGGGCCGTATATTTTCCCGCCAGGAGCCGCTCATGAGCCCGTTGTCACTCGCTTCACCTCTCTCGCCCCGGCGGCTCAAACGCCTGCCCCTGGCGCTGTTGTTGGCCGGCAGCGCAAGCTGGACGCCGACCTGGGCCGAAGACGCCCAGGCGCCGGATAACGCGCCGGTCAAGAGCAGCGCCAGCAAGGCCAAGGCCGACGATGGTCAGTTGCAGACCGTGACCGTGACCGCGCGGCGCCGCGAGGAAAGCTCGCAGAACGTGCCTACGCCCATGAGCGTGGTGGGCGGCCAGGCACTGGAAAGCCAGCGGGTGTATCGCATTCAGGATCTGCAGCAGTTGGTGCCCAGCGTCAACGTCGCCTACATGCATGCGCGCCAGTCCAGCGTGTCGATCCGCGGCCTGGGCAACAACCCGGCCAGCGATGGCCTGGAAGGCAGCGTCGGGCTGTACCTCGACAACGTCTACCTGGGGCGGCCGGGCATGGCGGTGTTCGACCTGATGGACATCGAGCAACTTGAAGTGCTGCGCGGCCCCCAGGGCACCCTGTTCGGCAAGAACACCACCGCCGGAGTGATCAATATCAGCACCCGCGCGCCGAGCTTTACCCCGGAACGCAGCATCGAGGCCTCCCTCGGCGAGGATGGCTACTTCCAGACCAAGGGCACTCTTTCCGGGCCGCTGAGTGATGAGCTGGCCGGGCGTATTTCCGCCTACCGCACCCGCAGTGACGGCGACATCAAGAACGAGTTCGACGGCCACGACCTGAACGGCGGATCGCGCCAGGGCTTTCGCGGGCAACTGCTGTACAAGCCCAATGAAAGCTTCAACCTGCGCTGGATCGGTGACTACAACGAAGAGGACTCCAGTGCCGGCACCCGGGTGCTGTACAGCACCGGGCCGACCATCAACGGCACCAACGTCTACGAGTCCCGCGCGGCGGCGGCCGGTGCGACACTGGTCAACGGCTCGCACCGCAAGGTCAACCTGGACAACGACCAGCATGTCACGGTGTTCCAGGGCGGCACGTCCCTGGAGGCCAACTGGACTCTGCCTAGCGATTTCACCCTGACCTCGGTCAGTTCCTACCGCTGGTGGAACTTCACCCCGCGCAACGACGACGGCCTCAATGTGCCGGCTACCTACAACGCCGGGGTTTCGGTGGAAGACAAGCAGTGGTCGCAGGAATTCCGCCTGGCTTCGCCCACTGGCGACGCCTTCGACTACGTGCTGGGGGCCTACTACTTCGGCTCCGACCTGGACAACAAGTCCTTCGCCTATTACGGGCCCCAGGCGGATATCTGGAACGGCACCCCGGCCGGTGCCCTGAGCAACGTCACCAGCATCGGCAACGGGCATATCCAGACCAACAGCTTCGCCCTGTTCGGCCAGGGCACCTGGCACCTGACCGAGCGCCTGGATTTCACCGCCGGGCTGCGCGGCACCTACGAGGAAAAAAGCGCCTGGGTCAGCCGCAACGCGCCGCTGGGGGGCGCGGCGGTGGCCGGTGCCGCCGCCAACGCCCGTCGCGGTCGTGCCGGGGCCTATGATTCCGGCGACCTCAACCAGTACAGCACCAGCCCTTCGGGCCTGCTCAACCTCAGCTACCGCTTCACCGATGACCTGCTGGGCTACGCCACCCTGTCCCACGGCGAGAAGTCCGGCGGGGTCAACCTGGTCGTGGGTTCGGCGCCGACCGCCGGCGCCGACTCGCTGCTGATCGGCACCGAGCGCGCCAACAACGCCGAGCTGGGGTTCAAGAGCACCCTCTGGGATCGTCGCCTGCAACTCAACGCCAACCTGTTCTGGACCCAGGTCAACGGCTACCAGACCAATGCCTACGACAACGCCAACCGCGTGCAATACCTGACCAACGCCGGTTCGGTGCGCTCGCGCGGGGTGGAAGTGGAAAGCACCCTGGTGCCGATCCGCGGCCTGACCCTGAACATCAACGGCTCCTATAACGACGTGCGCTACCTGTCCTACAAGGATGCGCCGTGCCCGCCGGAAGTCAGCCTGCGTCCGGGAGCGCCGGCCTCCTGCGACCTCAGCGGCCACCAGGTGGTCGGCGCCTCGAAATGGATCGGCAACGCCAACGGCGAATACAAATGGAACCTGGACAACGGCCTGGAGGAGTACGTCACCGCCAGCTACGCCTTCCGTTCCAAGGCCGTGGGCACCGTGGAAGATTCCGCCTACGGGCAGATTCCCAGCTACGCCGTGGTCAACCTTTCCACCGGCCTGCGCGGCAACTACGAACAGGGCCAGTGGGATGTCTCGCTGTGGCTGAAGAACGCCTTCGACAAGACCTACTACACCACCCTCTGGACCGCCGGCAACGGCGGTTACGAAGGCCTGCCGGGCACCCCGCGCACGCTTGGCGTAACGGGCCGCTACGACTTCTGAAACCCGGCTTCACGCCCCTCGCGCCGGGTCTGCCGGCGCCTTTCGACCTGAACAGGAGTACTCGCCATGCTGCGCGTCAAATCCGCTTTACCCTTGCTGATCACCGTCACCCTGCTGGCTTCGGCGGTGCAGGCCGCCCCCAGCGTCTATCCCACCGGCGTGACCCGCTACGATCCGGCCAAGGCCTATAACCAGTACGTGATCTTCAGCGGCGCCGATAAAAAGACCCACCTGATCGACATGAACGGCAACGAGGTGAAGCAGTGGCCGCAAGCCGGTTTCCCCTCGGCGATCATCGATCCGCAACTGGTGGGCGGCGAGCGCGGCCGGGTGCTGCTGCAACTCAAGGACAAGGAGCCCGGGCCCCTGGGCTCGGCCGGCAACGGCCTGGGCAACCAGAGCGTCGGCGAGCTGGACTGGAACGGCAAGGTGCTCTGGCAGTGGGGCGACCAGGCCCCGGGTGGCGCTGCCCAGCAGCACCACGACCAGCGTCGCCTGAGCAACGGCAACACCTTGGTACTGGCCAATAAGGTGCACAAGGTGGCGGGGTTCAAGGTGCCACAGGTGATCGATGATGCAATCTATGAAGTGAGCCCGGACGGCCAGGTCAAATGGCAGTGGCTGGCCTCCGAGCACCTCGGGGAGTTCGGCTTTACCCCGGCGCAACTGAAGCTGGTGTACGGCACCGACAACCCGGACTACCTGCACATCAACAACCTCAGCGTAGTGGGGCCCAACCGCTGGTTCGACGGCGGTGACAAACGCTTCGCCCCGGACAACCTGCTGATCGATTCGCGCAACGCCAATTTCATCGCCATCCTCGACAAGCACAGCGGCAAGGTGGTCTGGCGCCTTGGGCCGAACCTGGCGCCGATCAACCCCAGGACCGCAGCCAAGGTGCCGCGCCCGGTGGACCAGTTCGTCGGCCAGCATGACGCCCACATCATTCCCGCCGGCTTGCCAGGGGCCGGCCACCTGCTGGTGTTCGACAACCAGGGCAGCGCCGGGTACCCCTCGGTGCCCCTGGGGCTGATCGCCGGTTCCCGGGTGCTGGAGATCGACCCGATCAAGAATGAAATCGTCTGGCAATACAGCGCCGCCAATTCCCGGCAGCCGGGTTGGGCCTTCTACAGCTCGTTCATCAGCAGCGCCCGGCGTTTGCCCAACGGCAACACGCTGATCGACGAGGGCATGAACGGGCGCTTCTTCCAGGTCACTGCCAGCGGCGAAATCGTCTGGGAATACGTCAGCCCCTACCTGGGCAACGCACCGGGCAGCGAGGCCATCAGCAACTGGGTGTACCGCGCCTTGCCGGTGAACTACGACTGGGTGCCCGAAGGTACGCCGCGGTCGGAAACCGCGGTGAGCGTGCCGGAGTCGGGGCTGCAACAGGCCAGTACGGGGATTTGATCCCGCACTGGCCGCATTGCAGCTATCAGTTCTTCACCTGGCGCTCATGCATGCGCGCCAGTTGCCGTTCCAGCATCGATGGATAAGGCTCCATCAAGCGCTCTACGCAGCAGGCGCCCTCGGGACTGGCAATCGGACGAATCCGCGCACGCTGGCGAATCAGCGCGTCATCGCTGATCCTGCGTTCCACCAGCAGCAGGTTGCGGCTGTGCTGCGAAAGGGCCAGGGCATCCTGGGCCTTTTCGGTCAGCAGCAGGTCGATCTGGCTCAGGCCATGCAGGTCTTCGCCCAGGGCGAGGCCCAGTTGCAGTTGCAGGGTGATGCCGCTGTCGGCCACCTCCACCTGCAAGGCATGGCCGAGGGCGCGGAGCAGCTCGCCGCAGCAGATGGCATTGGTCAGGTAGTCGTCGCCGCTGTCCTGGCTGTGGAACAGCAACAGGGTGCTGCCATCGTTGAGGGTCTGCACCTCGCCTTCGTACAGCGAGGCGGCCTGGTCCAGGCAGTCGCGGTAGCGCTCCAGCAGCTCGGTCAGGCGTGCGCGGGGCAGGCGGCGGAGTTGCTCCTGCGAGCCCAGCTGCACGGCGAGCACGGCGCTTTTGCCGGGTTCGCGCGCGGCGGCGGACTTGTTGGCGAGCGGGCCGGGAGACGGGGCGACATCGTCACGCAGGTCGGCAAAGGCGTCGTCGTCCTCGTCTTCTTCGGCTTCCACCACGCGCTTGGGCGTACGCACCACGGCGGGCGCTTCATCGAAGTGCGGATCACGCAGGTCGCGTACCTCGAACGGCTCGGCTTCCTCTTCGAAATCGTCCTCGATTTCAGGCTCCGGCTCGACCGGCTTCGGCGGCGGGGCGAAACGTGAATGCAGCTGGCGGGCAAGGTCGCCGATCTCGTCCTGGCGCTCGGTGGCCGGCGTGTATTCGTCCAGGTCCCGCAGCCATACCCGCAGTTGCAGCAGAGGCGTGGAGATGAAGCGCCCCAGACGCAGGCTCATGGTCAATGCCAGGGCCAGCAGGATACCGGCAAGGATGCCCATGCTCTGCATGCTGATGGTCATCGGCTGCTGGAACTGGCTCATGTCCAGGCTGATGCGCAACTGCCCGGCAGTGACGTCCTGGAATGTGATCTTGGTCTGGTACAGGCCTTCGGCCTCGCCCAGCAGGCTGTTCTTCGGCCGCTGGCCGGCTTCGGCGAGGATGCGGTTGTCCACGCTGTAGATGGCGGCGTGGGCCACCAGCGGGTTCTTCACCAGGTTGCCGAGCAGCACGTTGAGGCTGAGGATGTCGTTGGACACCAGCAACTCGGTGGCCGAGGTCGCGGTCTGGGTGGTCAGGCTCTGCCCCAGGGCATCGGCCTGCTCGTGCATGGCTTCCTTGAACTGCAAACCCATCACGCAGGCGTAGATCACCAGCGCCAGGGCAACCAGGAAAATGTTGTGGCAGGCGATGCGCAGTGCCAGTGGCACGCGACGCTGACGCAAGGCACGGAAGATCAGCAGGAAGAAATTGTCGGTTTTGACGGGCGTGGGCCGGTTCACTGAGCGCGGCTCTTTATGACGGAGAAATTGCTGCGCAGTATAGCGAGCGGCCTTGAGACGGCAAAGCATCGACTGCGCCCGATGGTCCGCAAAAGGCGGTAGAATGCGCATTTTTTGCATGTCCTGGAGCCCGTCTTGCGCGAAATCGTCTTGATCAACATCACCGGTGAGGACCGTCCGGGCCTGACCGCAGCCATTACCGGCGTTCTGGCCCGTGGCGGTGTGAACATCCTCGATATTGGCCAGGCGGTGATCCACGACACCCTGTCGTTCGGTATTCTCGTCGAGATTCCCGGCACCGGGCAGGCTTCCTCGGTGCTCAAGGACCTGCTGTTCACCGGTTACGAACTGAACCAGCAGGTGCGCTTCACCCCGGTGTCGGAAGACGACTACCGCAACTGGGTGGCCAACCAGGGCAAGCCTCGGCACATCGTGACCCTGCTCACCCGCAAGGTCACCGCCGAGCAGTTGCAGCGTGTCAGCTCGATCACCGCCAGGTACGGCCTGAACATCGACCATATCGATCGCCTGTCCGGCCGGGTGGCGCTGGATACGCCAGCGGAGCAGGGCAAGGGCTGCATCGAGTTTTCCGTGCGTGGCGAGCCGGCCGATCCGCAGGCGCTGCGTGCCGAGTTCCTCAGCGTGGCCCAGGAACTCAACGTCGATATCGCCTTCCAGCAGGATTCGCTGTTCCGCCGCAACCGCCGCCTGGCGGTGTTCGACATGGACTCGACGCTGATCGAGGCCGAGGTGATCGACGAACTGGCCAAGGCGGCCGGTGTAGGCGAGCAGGTGTCGGAGATCACCGAGCGCGCCATGCGCGGCGAACTGGACTTCCGCGCCAGCTTCAAGGAGCGCCTGGCGTTGCTCAAGGGCCTGGACGTCAAGGTGCTCGACGACATCGGCGCCTCGCTGCGCCTGACCGAGGGTGCCGAAACCCTGTTCGCCGAACTCAAGCGCCTCGGCTACAAGACCGCCATCCTCTCCGGCGGCTTCACCTATTTCGCCAAGCAACTGCAGGCCAAGCTGGGCATCGACTACGTGTTCGCCAACGAGCTGGAAGTGGTCGACGGCAAAGTGACCGGCGTTGCCATCGAGCCGATCGTCGATGCCCAGCGCAAGGCCGATCTGCTGGTCGAGCTGGCGCGCAAGGAAGGCCTGCAGATGGAGCAGACCATCGCTGTCGGCGACGGCGCCAACGACCTGCCGATGCTGGCGATCGCCGGCCTGGGCGTTGCGTTCCGGGCCAAGCCGCTGGTGCGCCAGTCGGCCAGGCAGGCGATCTCCACCCTTGGCCTCGACGGCGTGCTCTACCTGCTGGGCATGCGCGACCGCGAAGGCGCCTGACCTTCGTCTCAAGGTTTTTCGTACAGAGCCTAAAAGCAACCGCCCCCTTGATCGGGGGCGGTTTGCGTTACGCGTCTCAGGCTTGCGAAGCCGCCGGCAGGGCCAGGCCCTGGCCCATGCTCACCGGCGAGCCGGCGCCAAGGCCCTCGGCCCACTTCACCTGATCGGGGCCGAACAGCACGATGGCGGTCGAACCCAGTTTGAAGCGGCCCAGTTCGGCACCTTTCTCCAAGTGGATCGGGGTACGCGAGGCCTCGTCGTAGCGGAAGGTCTTCAGCTCGCGCTTCGGCGGCGTTACCAGGCCGGCCCAGACCGTTTCGATCGAGGCAACGATCATCGCACCCACCAATACCACGGCCATCGGACCGCGCTCGGTATCGAACAGGCAGACCACGCGCTCGTTGCGGGCGAACAGTTCCGGGACGTTTTCCGCCGTGGTCTGGTTCACCGAGAACAGGCGGCCGGGGACGTAGATCATCTCGCGCAGGGTGCCGGCCAGCGGCATGTGCACGCGATGATAGTCCTTCGGCGACAGGTACACGGTGGCGAACTCGCCACCCATGAACGGCGCGGCATTGGCCGGGTCGCCGCCGAGCAGTTCCTGGGCGCTGTAGCTGTGGCCCTTGGCCTGGAAGATGCGGCCGTGCTCGATCGGGCCCAGTTGGCTGATGGCGCCGTCGGCGGGGCAGAGGATCGCCCCCGGGGTTTGGTCCAGCGGGCGCGCGCCAGGCTTCAGGGCGCGGGTGAAGAAGTCATTGAAGTGCTCGTAGGCGGTGAGGTCTTCCACCAGGGCCTGGGACATGTCCACCTGGTAGCGCTTGGCGAACCAGGCGGTGAAGGCGTTCTTGAACCAGCGCACGCGGCACTCGGCGACGCAGCCGGCCAGGTGCGAGAGCAGGTGGTGGGGCAGCAGGTACTGGCTGATGATGAACAAACGGGATTTCATTGGGATTCCTTAAACTTCGACGGGCGTGTCCGGGTGATTGCCCCATTCGCCCCAGGATCCGGCATACGCCTTGACCCTCGGGTAGCCCAGGTGCTTGGCCACCAGGTAGGTGAAGCCCGAGCGGTGGTGAGTCTGGCAGTGGGTGACCACTTCCTTGTCCTTGCTGATACCCAGCTGCTCGAGGATCTGCGGCATGTCCTTGCGGATGCGCAGGGCGTCGTTCAGGTCCATGCCGGCGGTCCACTCGAAGTTGACCGCGCCGGGGATGTGCCCGCCCTTGGCGGCGAGGACTTTCTCGCCGCGGTACTCGCCGGGGCTGCGCGCATCCCAGATCGCCAGGTCGGCGGCGCCCAGGCGGCTTTGCAGGTATTCGCGGGTGGCGGTGGGCTCGTCGTGCAGTTCCAGGCTGACCGGCGCGGTGCCAGGGGCCGGGACATCGGTGCTGAGCAGATTGGCCGGCCAGGCCTGCACGCCACCATTGAGGTAGTGGTAGCGCTTGTGGCCGATCACATCCAGCAGCCAGATGAAGCGCCCGGCCCAGCCGCCGCCTTCATCGTCGTAGACCACGTAGGTAGCGTCGGCGCGATGGCCCAGCTCGGCAAAGAGCTTTTCCAGCTCGGCCTTGGCCGGAGCCAGGCCGGGTGCCGGTGGCTGACCCAATTGCGTGCGCTTGGGATCGACGAAACGGGCACCGGGAAGATGGCCGCTGCCGTAGCGGTTGGCGCTGGTCAGGTCGACCAGGATCAACTCCGGCGAAGCGAGGCGCGGCTGCAGGTCTGCCGGTTCGATCACCAGGGGCAAGCCGGAAAAGTCAGTCATCCAGGAACTCCAGAGCGGAACAGAGGGTGGCGATTGTAGCGCAGGGTCAGGCGCTGCGGTTGCTGAAGGTGGCGAGGGCGCGCTCCAGGCATTGCGCGGTTTTGGCGAAGGCCTCGACGCTGACTTCCGAGAACGGGCCGCCGCCCTGGTCGGCTATCAGCACCATGATGACCCTGCCGTTGTTCGACAGCGAACGCAGCAACAGGTGCTCGCCGCGGAACAGCGCGCGCAGGCTACCCGGGAGCAGGGCGGAGAATTGCGCATGGTTCTGCGGAGTCAGGCGCAACTGTGCCGAGCGGGTCAGCAAGCGTTGCAACAATTTGCTCTGTTCTACCGCCACGGTGAGGTTGGACGCCTGTTGTGGCAGCCCGGCCAGTTGATGGACGCGCAGGTAACTTTGCGTCTTGTCGCTCATCAACAGCAGCACCCGCTTCATCCCGCAGGCCTGCAGTGCTTCGCGGGCGTAGCCGGTCAGGTGCATGGCGTTGGAAAACGGGCTCGGTTCGGTCAGCAGCTCGGCACAGTATTTGCGCCAATCGCCGAGGGCCTTGGTGTCCGGGGTCGCTGCCTGCTGCATGCCACGGGGAATGTAGCGCGCATTGGCAGGCCAGAGCAGCATCTGCGCGGGATGGAACACCCCTTCCAGGGCGTGCTTGCGCGCGCTGGCGGCGGCCTGCTGGTGGTTCTGCGCCTGGACATCTTCCACGGGCGCTTGCAGGTACAGGCTGATCAACTGCTGCCAGCGCTGGATATGTACGCCGGTCCAGGCGTGCTGGGCTGCCAGTGCCACGCCGTTGGCCAGCATCACCGTATTGGCCGGATGGTTCAGCCAGCGGCGCAGCTCCGGGTCGGCGTCCAGTTTCTGTTGCTGGCGCAGCGGGCTTTTATGATCGCGGGCGATGTGCATGACCCTGGCCAGCGAGCGGCGCTCTTGCTGCAACAGGCGATAGCCCTGGGTGACCCAGGTGGGCAGGCGCCAGAATTCGGCGAGTGCCTGGCACAGGCCGAGCAGGCGCACGCCGAACAGCTCGCGTTCGACTTTCGGCGCCGACTCGCCGCGATGGACCACGCGCACTTCCCATTCTTCCAGCAACTGCGGGTGGGTCAGGGCCAGCGGCCACAACGGCGAGAGAAACAGCAGGCTGCCCCAGTGGATGTCCTGCCAGAGCCGCGCCAGACGGCTGGCGAACAGGCCACTGGCCTGCTGGCTGGCGTGCTGGCTGATCATCTGCAATTGGCGCAAGGCCAGGGGAATCTCCTCGACGGGAGCGACGGTCAGGCGCTGCATCAACGCATCGACCCGGGCCAGGCCAAGGCGGTTGAGGGCCACCTCGAGGTTCTCCGCCGGCTCGGCGATGGTGGCGTGGGTGTGCCGGTTGGCCTCGCGCATCACCCCAAGGACCAGGGCCGGGCTATCCTGCATGACTTCGGCAATATCGCGCAGCGAACGGCGGCTGTCCGCTACGGCGGTTTTCACCCGGTCATGGTTGTGGAAGGGGACCGGTAGATGGGTACCGTCCAGTAGTTTGATCCAGGCGTCGAGGGTCTTCGGATTCGTAGTTGGCACGATGGTTTCACTAAGCATGCTGGAAGTGGGCCAAGCTGGCTTTTCGCCTTGACTGGCTATAGTCTGGCGCAGAACTGCCGATAAGTAGAAGAAGAGATTTACTAACTTCCGTCCTCACCCAAGACCCCGACAGTAAGTGCTTTCTATCTATGGCTAAAATTATCGGCATCATTGTCGTATTCGCGAGCGTGCTAGGCGGATATGTGCTCTCCCACGGCAAGATCGCAGCCCTGATCCAGCCCTTCGAGGTGCTGATCATCGGCGGTGCTGCCTTCGGTGCGTTCCTGCAGGCCAACCCTGGCTATATGACCATGCACGTGGTGAAAAAGTCGCTGAGCATGTTCAGCAGCCGCTTTTCCCACGCCTTCTATATAGAAGTGCTCGGCCTGGTCTACGAGATCCTCAACAAGAGCCGTCGCGAAGGCATGATGGCGATCGAGGGCGATATCGAGGACGCCGCGGCCAGCCCGATCTTCGCCAAGTACCCGGCGGTGCTGAAGGACGAGCGCATGACCGCGTTCATCTGCGATTACCTGCGCATCATGTCCACCGGCAACATGGCACCCCATGAGCTGGAAGGCCTGTTCGACATGGAACTGCTGAGCCTGAAGGAAGAACTGGAGCACCCGTCCCATGCCGTGACCGGCATCGCCGACGGCATGCCCGGCTTCGGTATCGTGGCGGCGGTACTGGGTATCGTGGTGACCATGGCGTCCCTTGGTGACGGCGACCAGAAATCCATCGGCCTGCACGTAGGTGCGGCGCTGGTCGGTACCTTCTTCGGTATTCTCGCGGCCTACGGCTTCTTCGGCCCGCTGGCCAACTCCCTGGCCCACGATGCCAAGGAAGAGTTGAACACCTACGAAGCGATCAAGGCTTCCCTGGTGGCTTCGGCCTCGGGCATGCCGCCTTCGCTGGCGGTGGAGTTCGGACGCAAGGTGCTCTATCCGAAGCACCGCCCGAGCTTCGTCGAGCTGGAACAAGCGGTCCGCGGTCGTTGATCCATGGAAAATAATCAGCCGATTATCATCAAGCGCGTCAAGCGCTTCGGCGGCGGCCATCATGGCGGTGCGTGGAAGATCGCCTTCGCCGACTTCGCCACGGCGATGATGGCGTTCTTCCTGGTGCTCTGGCTGCTGTCCACGGCCACGCCGGAACAGAAGATAGCCATCGCCGGCTACTTCAAGGATCCGATCGGGTTCTCCGAGAGCGGTACGCCTTACATCATCGACCTGGGCGGCTCGCCCGAGCTGGCCCCGGAAAAGACCATCAATCCGGAACAAAAAGCCGAGACGACGCCTGAAAGCAGCATCGTCAGCCCCGAACAGGCCGAGACCCTCGCCGAGCAGGTGGAGCGCGAGCGTCTCGAACTGGTCCTGCAGGAACTGCAGAACAAGGTCGAGCAAAGCCCGGAATTGCAGAAGTTCAAGGATCAGATTCTCTTCGAGATTACCCAGGACGGCTTGCGCATCCAGATCGTCGATGCCGAGAACCGGCCGATGTTCGACCTGGGCAGTGCGCGGCTGAAACCGTATTTCGAGGACATCCTGCTGGCCATGGCCGACACCATCAAGACGGTACCGAACAAGATCAGTGTCAGCGGCCACACCGATGCCAAGCCCTATTCCGGCAGCGGCGAGTTCGGCAACTGGGAACTCTCGGCCAACCGCGCCAATGCCGCCCGCCGCGCGCTGGTCGCCGGTGGTTACCCGGACGGCCAGGTGGCGCGGGTGGTGGGGTATGCCTCGTCCTCGCTGTTCGACCGCGAGCACCCGCTGAACCCGGTGAACCGTCGTATCGATATTGTCGTGCTGACCAAGAAGGCCCAGCGCGCCATCGAGGGTGAGCAGTCGGCGCCTGATGGCCAGCAGGCCCCCGCGACCAATCCGGACGGTACGCCGACGGCACCGGGCGCTGCTGCGCCAGCTGAACCGGAGCCGATGCAGCCGCAGGAACTGCGGCAGAAGCTGAACATTTTCGAGGACGGTACCTTGAAGATGGATGAGCCCGGCAAGCAGCAGTAGGCCGGCCGTAATGAAAAGCCCGCCCGGAGCGATCCTGGCGGGCTTTTCCATGGTGCAGTGGCTGACGGCCTCATCGCTGGCAAGCCAGCTCCCACAGGTTCCGAGCCAGCCGCAGATTTTGTGTTCGACACTGACCTTGTGGGAGCTGGCGTTGCCAGCGATTGGTCCGTCCAGACACCATCGTTGCCCAATTCTTGCAGCGGCCACGGTTTGCCTTAGAAACCGCGGCGCAGGCGGGCCTTGAGGTCGGTATGGAAAAACTCGGCATTGTTGCGATTGGTCTCGGCCGCATCCTTGCTGATGGCCCGGCGGAACGTCTGCTCGTCGTGGTAGGCGCTGACGAACAGGTCGATATGCTCGCGCCGCGTCAGGATCGGCCAGCGTTCCAGATAGCCTGGCAGGCTGCCTTCGCATTGGTAGAAGGCCAGCCGCCGGTTCAACTGGGTGGCGCTGCCGAGGCTGAACGGGATCCACCACTCATCCGTACCGCCCTGGCCGAGGACCGTGATCATATGGGTGCAGGCATTGATGTTGGTGTTGAACAGGGTGCAGATGTCATCGGTGGTCTGCCGGGCCTGCGGATCGAACAATTCAAGGCAGGTGTTGATGCCTTCGAGCTTGAGCCGTTCGTTGATCACGAACGCGTCGAGGCGATCCGGGTGGCGGTAGCTGATGAATACAGGCATCACGAGGCGTCCTTTCTGGTGAAAGCGGCGACGATCAGTGAATTCATTCAGCCCGGCAATAGACGGCTTGAAACAAAGAACCGTCCTACGTTTCCATATGAACGGTCCTACAGATCAAGCCTACAAGCCGTTTGTTCGATCAGTACGTGTCCTGGGGCAGACTGGCGATGATCGAGCGGTAGCTGTTCATTCGCTGCTGCTGGATGCGCCCGTCCTCCAGGGCCTTGAGCAGGGCACAGCCAGGTTCGCGGTCGTGCTTGCAGTCGCGGAAGCGGCAGGTGCCAAGCAGGTCGGCGAACTCGATGAAGCCCGCTTCGACATCGTCACGGCTGACGTGCACCAGGCCGAATTCACGGATGCCAGGGGAGTCGATCAATTCGCCACCACCGGGGAAGTGGTACAGGCGCGCGGTGGTAGTTGTGTGCTGGCCCTGGCCCGACCATTCAGAGAGCTCGCCCACCCGGGTCTGCACGTCCGGCAGCAAGCTGTTGACCAAGGACGACTTGCCGACCCCTGACTGGCCGACGAACACGCTGATATGGCTATCGAGCATCGTCTGCAACTGCTGCATGCCGTTGCCGTGATGGGCCGAAACCTCCAGCAGCGGATAGCCCAACTGGCGATACACGGCCAGCAGGGCGTTGAGCGCCGGCGCATTCTGCTCATCGATCAGGTCGGCCTTGTTGAGCAGCAACAGGGGCCGGATGCCGGCATGCTCGGCAGCCACCAGGTAGCGGTCGATCAGGTTGGCGTGGGGTTCCGGCGCCGGAGCGAAGACGATAACGATCAGATCGACGTTGGCCGCCACCGGCTTGAGCTGGCCGCGGCTATCGGGGCGGCACAGCTCGGTGCTGCGCGGCAGTTGCGCGACGATCACCCCGATACCCTGGTTGCCGGCGCGCCAGACCACGCGGTCGCCGGTCACCAGTGCTGGCAGGTTGGCGCGCAGATGGCAGCGAAAGACCTGGCCGGCCTCCGCGCCGTCGTCGGCCTCGACCTCCACCTGCACACCGAAGTGGGCGATCACCAGCCCCGTCTGTTCAGGCCCCAGATCCCCGCCTTCGAGCACCTCCAGGGCGCGCTCCTCACGTTTGGCCGCGCGGGCGGCACGTTCTTCCTGGATTTTTTCGATGCGCCAATTCTGGCGACGGTTGAGCTGGCGTTTGGCCATGAAGGTCTCGTCGATTTAAAGCGGGGATGTTGAAACGGCGTCGAGTTTAGCACGCTCCACTAGGCTAAACTGCGCAGCTACCGAGGAGCCCGACTTATGCAAAACCCACAGAACCTGATCTGGATCGACTTGGAAATGACCGGTCTTGACCCGGATCATGACGTCATCATCGAGATGGCGACCATCGTCACCGACAGCGATCTCAACACCCTGGCCGAAGGCCCGGTGATCGCCATTCACCACAGCGACGAAGTCCTGGCACGCATGGACGACTGGAATACCCGGACCCACGGCGCTTCCGGCCTGACTCAGCGCGTGCGCGAGAGCACGATCGACATGGCCGAGGCCGAGGCCCGGACCATCGCCTTCCTCGAACAATGGGTGCCGAAGGGCAAATCGCCGATCTGCGGCAACAGCATCTGCCAGGATCGGCGCTTCCTGTATCGCCATATGCGCGGGCTGGAAAACTACTTCCACTACCGCAACCTGGATGTCTCGACCCTGAAGGAACTGGCTGGCCGCTGGGCGCCGGAAGTGAAGGACGGCTTCAAGAAGGGCAGCACGCACCTGGCGCTGGATGATATTCGCGAGTCGATTGCGGAGCTGCAGCACTATCGCAAGCACTTCATCAAGTTCTGAGTAGTGGCATCCGGCCTCATCGCTGGCAAGCCAGCTCCCACAGTGTCTGTGGGAGCTGGCTTGCCAGCGATGAGGCCATCAGCAACAACAGAAGTCTTGTGCCCTCTTTTGGTGCCAGCAGCAACTGGTTAGACTGCGCGCCTTTCTGCCAGGACCCGCACCATGCTGCTGATGCTCTACCTCATTGCGATCACCGCCGAAGCCATGACCGGCGCGCTGTCCGCCGGCCGCCGCGGTATGGACTGGTTCGGGGTGGTGCTGATTGCCTGCGTTACCGCGCTGGGCGGTGGTTCGGTCCGCGATGTGTTGCTGGGCCATTATCCGCTGACGTGGGTCAAGCACCCGGAATACCTGGTGCTGACCAGCGTCGCCGCGTTGCTGACCATCTTCATCGCGCCGCTGATGCGCCATCTGCGTTCGCTGTTCCTGGTACTCGACGCCCTGGGCCTGGTGGCGTTCACCCTGATCGGTTGCATGACCGCCCTGGAGCTGGGGCACGGCATGCTGGTGGCGTCCATCAGTGGCGTGGTCACCGGGGTATTCGGCGGCATCCTGCGCGACATTTTCTGCAACGACATCCCTCTGGTGTTCCGCCGTGAGCTATACGCCAGCGTTTCCTTCGCTGCCGCCTGGTGCTACATGGGCTGCATCTGGCTGAAACTGCCCGCCGAGCAATCGATCCTGATTACCCTTTTCGGCGGCTTCCTCCTGCGCCTGCTGGCGATCCGCTTCCACTGGGAAATGCCCAAGTTCCACTACAACGACGAGCATTGACGCTCGGCGTGCTGCCTTAGCGCCCATTCCACGTGCTCGCGAACCAGCTCCGAGGGATGCTCGCGGCGTGCATTCAGGGCCTCCAGCACCGGTATGGTCGAAGGTGCATTGCCCAGGCCCACCGCCAGGTTGCGTAGCCAGCGCTCGTAGCCGGCGCGCCTGAGCGGCGAGCCCTCGGTACTGGCGAGGAAGCGTTCCTCATCCCACATGAACAGCTCGGCCAGGCCGGCGTTATCCAGGCCGTGGCGCGGCTTGAAGTCGTTTTCCGCGGTGTCCTTGGCGAAGCGGTTCCAGGGGCAGACGATCTGGCAGTCATCGCAACCGAATACACGGTTGCCGATCATCGACCGCAGTTCTTCGGGGATGGCGTTTTTCAGCTCGATGGTCAGGTAGGAAATGCAGCGCCGCGCGTCCAGCACGTAGGGGCCGACGAAGGCGTTGGTCGGGCAGATGTCCAGGCAGGCGCTGCAGCGTCCGCAATGCTCGGTGGCCTGGGCTTCGTCCACCGGCAGCGGGAGGTCGACGAACAGCTCGGCGAGGAAGAAGTAACTGCCTGCCTTGCGGTTGAGCAGCAGGGTGTTCTTGCCTATCCAGCCCAGGCCGGCCTGCTCGGCGATGGCCTTTTCCAGTACCGGCGCGCTGTCGACGAAGGCACGGAAGCCGAACGGGCCGATGGCCGTCTGGATGCGCTCGGCCAGTTGCTGCACGCGCTTGCGCACCAGCTTGTGGTAGTCGCGGCCCAGGGCGTAGCGGGAAATGTAGGCCCGTTCCGGCTGGGCCAGGCGCTGGGCCATCTGCGTGTCGCCGGGCAGGTAGTCCATGCGTAGCGAGACTACCCGCACGGTGCCGGGTACCAGTTCGTCGGGATGGGAGCGCTTGCTGCCGTGTGCGCCCATGTAGTCCATTTCGCCCTGATAACCGGCCGCCAGCCAGCGCTCGAGGTGCTGTTCGTGCTCGGCCAGGTCCACGCCGGCGATGCCGACGTGGGCGAAGCCCAGTTCACGCCCCCAATCCTTGATCGAACGGGCGAGGGCGGGGAGGTCGAGGGAGGAGACAGACATGCGAAATAGGGCAATAAAAGGACAGGTGCGTATAATTCTGCCAGACATCGGAGCCCTACGACGCATGCCTCAGACCAAACACCCCCCGCACGAGCCGCTTGTACTGACGCGAGACGTCCTGGCGAGCCTGCCTGCACGCCCTTTCAATGCCCACAAGGGGCAGTTCGGCCATGTCCTGCTGATTGGCGGTGATCGTGGCACCGGTGGCGCCGTGCTGCTGGGCGCCGAAGCGGCGTTGCGCTGCGGTGCCGGGCTGGTTTCCGTGGCCAGCCGTCCTGAACACGTGCCGGCAGCCCTGGCCCGTTTGCCCGAAGTCATGAGCCTGGGCGTGCATTCCGCGAACCAACTGATGGCACCGATCGAGCGCGCTTCGGTACTGGTGGTCGGCCCCGGGCTCGGCCAGGCGGCCTGGGGGCGGAGCCTGCTGTCGGCAGCAGCCAGTTCGAGCCTGCCGCAGATCTGGGATGCCGATGCCCTGAACCTGTTGGCCTCGTCGCCGATGGCCCTGGTCCGCGGAAGCATCATCACGCCGCATCCCGGCGAGGCCGCGCGCCTGCTGGGCATTTCCACCGAGGCGGTGCAGGCCGACCGCCCCGGCGCGGCGCGCAAGCTGGCGCGCAAATATGCGGCGGTGTGCGTGCTCAAGGGCGCCGGCACCCTGATCGCCGAGCCACACGGCCAATTGGCCGTGTGCAAGCGCGGGCATCCGGCAATGGCAGGGGCGGGGCTGGGCGATGTGCTGAGCGGTGTGCTCGGTGCCCTGCTGGCCCAGGAAATGAGCGCCTGGGATGCCACCTGCCTCGGTGTCTGGTTGCACGCTTGCGCCGGGGAGCGCCTTGGCGACCAGGGGCGCGGGCTGGCGGCCCACGACCTGGTGCCATCTATTCGTCAGTTGTTGGAGGAGCATTCAGCGTGTCAGGCATAACCCTTTTTCTGGCCGATGAGCAGGCCATGGTCGACTTCGGCGCGCGTATCGCCCAGGTGACCCAAGGTCATGGCGTGATCTTTCTCGAAGGGGACCTCGGCGCAGGCAAGACCACCCTGTCCCGGGGCATCATTCGCGGCCTCGGACATACCGGTGCGGTGAAAAGTCCTACATTTACAGTTGTGGAACCCTACGAGATTGGCGAAGTCCGAGCTTTTCACTTCGACCTTTATCGTCTGGTCGATCCGGAAGAGCTGGAATTCATGGGGATTCGCGACTATTTCGAGGGCGACGCGCTGTGCCTGTTCGAGTGGCCTGGCAAGGGTGAGGGCATTTTGCCAAAGCCGGACCTGACCATTACCATAAGCCCCCAAGCGGGCGGCCGGTGCTTGAGCCTGTCGCCGCAAGGTGCTCGCGGTGAAGCCTGGTGTGCCGCTCTGGCCGTGGAATTCAAATAGAAATGGGGAAAGGTATGCGCTTTCGCGCACTGGTTGCCGTCGTAGGACTGCTGCTTACGGCAGTGACCGCCGAGGCGTTCGCGGCCTCGCAGGTCAAGAGCATGCGTCTGTGGCGGGCGCCGGATAACACCCGGCTGGTCTTCGACCTGTCCGGTCCGGTGGAACACAGCGTCTTCACCCTGACCGCGCCGGATCGCCTGGTCATCGATATCAACGGCGCCACCCTGGCCGCACCGCTGACCGCGTCCACTTCCAATACCCCCATCACTTCCGTTCGTTCGGCCCAGCGCACGCCTACCGACCTGCGCGTGGTCATCGACCTGAACAAGGCGGTCACCCCGAAGAGCTTCACGCTCGCGCCCAATGCACAGTATGGCAACCGCCTGGTGGTAGACCTGTACGACCAGGAAGCCGACGCCATCGCCGCGTCGGCGCCGGCAACGCCGCCGACCCCGGCGGCCACGGCCGCCACGCCGCCTGCGGTGCCGGTTACCCCGGCGCAGCCTGCGATCAAGCTGCCGCCCGTGCCGAACGGCAAGCGCGATATCGTCATCGCCATCGACGCCGGTCACGGTGGTGAAGACCCGGGTGCCTCGGGCTCCCGCGGCCAGCACGAAAAAGACATCGTGCTGCAGATCGCCAAGGAACTGCAGCGCCAGATCAATACCGAGAAGGGCTTCCGCGCCGAACTGACCCGCACCGGCGACTACTTCATCCCGTTGCGCAAGCGCACCGAGATCGCCCGCAAGAAGGGCGCCGACCTGTTCATCTCGATCCATGCCGATGCGGCGCCGTCCAAGGCCGCCTTCGGTGCGTCGGTATTCGCCCTGTCCGATCGCGGCGCAACGTCCGAGACCGCGCGCTGGCTGGCGGACAGCGAGAACCGCTCCGACCTGATCGGTGGTGCCGGCAACGTCAGCCTCGACGACAAGGACCGCATGCTCGCAGGCGTGCTTCTCGACCTGTCGATGACCGCGTCCCTCAGCTCCAGCCTGAACGTGGGGCAGAAGGTGCTGGGCAATATCGGCCGGGTGACCTCGCTGCACAAGCGCCGGGTCGAGCAGGCCGGATTCATGGTGCTGAAGTCGCCGGATATCCCGTCGATCCTGGTGGAAACCGGCTTCATTTCCAACGCCGCCGAAGCAGCCAAGCTGGCCACGCCGAGCCACCAGCAGTCGCTGGCGCGCTCGATCCACAGCGGTGTGAAGCAGTTCTTCCAGCAGAACCCGCCGCCAGGCACCTACATCGCCTGGTTGCGTGACAACGGCAAGATCGCCCAGGGCCCGCGCGAGCACACGGTACGTCCGGGCGAGACCCTGGCGATGATCGCCGTGCGCTACCAGGTCAGCGTCGCCAGCCTGCGCAGCAGCAACAGCCTCAAGAGCGATGAGCTGAAGGTCGGCCAGAACCTCGACATTCCCGCCACTACCCTGGCGGGCCAGCCATGAGTTCCGCTTCGCGAATAGAGCTGCTCAGCCCGCGCCTTGCCAACCAGATCGCCGCGGGCGAGGTGGTCGAGCGGCCGGCTTCGGTGATCAAGGAACTGCTGGAAAACAGCCTCGACTCCGGCGCCCGGCGCATCGATGTCGAGGTGGAGCAGGGCGGCGTCAAGCTGCTCAAGGTACGCGACGACGGCAGCGGTATCGCCTCCGACGACCTGCCGCTGGCACTGGCGCGTCACGCCACCAGCAAGATCCGTGATCTCGAGGACCTGGAGCGGGTAATGAGCCTTGGCTTCCGTGGCGAGGCCCTGGCGTCGATCAGTTCCGTGGCGCGCCTGACCCTGACGTCGCGCACCCGCGACGCCCAGCAAGCCTGGCAGGTGGAAACCGAAGGCCGCGACATGGCGCCCCGGGTGCAGCCCGCGGCCCATCCGGTAGGCACGTCGGTGGAAGTGCGCGACCTGTTCTTCAATACGCCGGCGCGACGCAAGTTCCTCAAGACCGAGAAGACCGAATTCGACCATCTTCAGGAAGTGATCCGGCGCCTGGCGCTGGCGCGCTTCGATGTCGGGTTCCACCTGCGTCATAACGGCAAGAGCATTCTCAGCCTGCACGAGGCGCCGGACGAATTGTCCCGGGCGCGGCGTGTCGGGGCGATCTGCGGGCCGGGGTTCCTGGAGCAGGCGCTGCCGATCGAGATCGAACGCAATGGCCTGCGCCTGTGGGGCTGGGTCGGGTTGCCGACCTTTTCGCGCAGCCAGGCGGACCTGCAATATTTCTTCGTGAACGGCCGCGCGGTGCGCGACAAACTGGTCGCCCACGCGGTGCGCCAGGCGTACCGCGATGTGCTGTTCAATGGTCGGCACCCGACTTTCGTGCTGTTCCTCGAACTCGATCCGACCGGCGTCGATGTCAACGTTCATCCGACCAAGCATGAGGTGCGCTTCCGCGACGGACGCATGGTCCATGACTTCCTCTACGGCACGCTGCACCGAGCACTGGCCGATGTGCGGCCGGACGACCAGGTGGCGGCACCGGCGGCGACCGAGGAAATCATCCGGGCTACCGGCTTGCAGGCCGGGGAGTTCGGGCCGCAGGGCGAGATGCGGCTTTCCGCTGCCGTGCTGGAGCAGCCGCTCGCGGCGCCCTCGGCGAGCCCTGCCGGCAGCGGTTACCAATACAACTACACGCCGCGGCCGACTGCCAGCGTGCCGGTCGAAGAGGCGCGCGAGGTCTATCGCGAGTTCTATTCGCCGCTGGCCAACGCGCAACCGACGCCGCTGCCGGAAAGCGAGCGCGACATTCCCCCGCTGGGCTACGCCCTGGCGCAACTGAAAGGCATCTATATCCTGGCCGAAAACGCCCATGGCCTGGTGCTGGTGGACATGCACGCGGCCCATGAGCGGATCATGTACGAGCGCCTGAAGATCGCCATGGCCAGCGAAGGCCTGAGCGGCCAGCCGCTGCTGGTGCCGGAGTCCCTGGCCCTGAGCCAGCGCGAGGCGGATTGCGCCGAAGAGCATGCGCAGTGGTTCCAGCGCCTGGGCTTCGAACTGCAGCGCCTGGGCCCGGAAAGCCTGGCGATCCGGCAGATCCCGGCGCTGCTCAAGCAGGCCGAGGCCAATCGCCTGGTGCAGGACGTTCTCGCCGACCTGATGGAATATGGCACCAGCGACCGGATCCAGGCGCACCTGAACGAATTGCTTGGCACCATGGCCTGCCACGGCGCGGTGCGGGCCAACCGGCGCCTGGCCATCCCGGAAATGAACGGCCTGCTGCGCGACATGGAAAACACCGAGCGCAGCGGCCAATGCAACCATGGTCGCCCGACCTGGACCCAGATGGGCCTGGACGACCTGGACAAACTGTTCCTGCGCGGTCGTTGAAAGAATGGCGTTGTCGAAACCTCCTGCGATATTCCTGATGGGCCCGACCGCGGCGGGCAAGACCGACCTGGCCATCGAACTGACCAAGGTGCTGCCCTGCGAACTGATCAGCGTCGACTCGGCGTTGATCTATCGCGGCATGGATATCGGCACGGCCAAGCCGTCGAAGGACATCCTCGCGGCCCATCCCCATCGTCTGATCGACATCCTCGACCCGGCAGAAAGCTATTCCGCTGCGGATTTCCGCCGCGATGCCCTCGACGCCATGGCCGATATCACCGCGAGGGGCAAGATTCCGTTGCTGGTGGGCGGCACCATGCTTTATTACAAGGCCCTGCTGGAAGGCCTGGCGGATATGCCGGCGGCCGACCCGCAGGTGCGCGCCGACCTGGAAGCCCAGGCGCAGCGGCAGGGCTGGCAGGCACTCCATGACGAGCTGGCAGCGGTCGATCCGGCCTCGGCGGCGCGTATCCATCCGAATGATCCGCAGCGCCTGATCCGTGCGCTCGAAGTGTACCGGGTGAGCGGTTCAACGATGACGTCACATCGTTTGCGTCAAGCTGAGCAAAGTAATAGCACTGACCCTTCTGGGCAAGGGCAATTGCCCTATACTGTCGCCAGCCTGGCCATCGCCCCGCAGGACCGACAGGTTCTGCATGAGCGAATTGCAGCAAGATTCACGCAAATGCTGGAACAGGGCTTCATTGACGAGGTCCGATTGCTGCGTGCGAGAAGTGACTTGCACGCGGGACTGCCGTCTATACGGGCAGTTGGTTATCGCCAGGTCTGGGATCACCTTGATGGCAAGCTGACTTCAGTTGAAATGCAGGAGCGCGGCATCATTGCCACCCGCCAGTTGGCGAAGCGGCAATTTACCTGGTTGCGCAGTTGGGCCGGCCTTCATTGGTTGGACAGCCTGGCTTGCGACAATCTGTCTCGCACCTTGAAATACCTCGGGAGCGCCTCCATATTGGGCTGAATCCCGCAAATTGCCGTCTATCCTTGGGGGTGGGGCGGCTTGAGCCATCAGTTTTCTTGTTTTTTTACTATTGATCCTTACAGGAGTGCGGCATATGTCAAAAGGGCATTCGCTACAAGACCCTTACTTGAATACTTTGAGAAAGGAAAAAGTCGGGGTTTCGATCTATCTGGTCAACGGCATCAAGCTGCAAGGCACCATCGAGTCCTTCGACCAATTCGTTATCCTGCTGAAGAACACCGTCAGCCAGATGGTGTACAAACACGCAATCTCGACCGTCGTTCCGGTCCGTCCGATTCGTCTGCCTAGCGCAGCTGATGCCGATCACGGCGACGCTGAGCCAGGTAACGCCTGATAGGAGCCTGCTTTGTTCTTTGAGCGCCACGGTGGTGGTGAACGGGCCGTTCTCGTTCATCTGGAAGGTCAGAGCCCTGAGGCGCGCGAAGACCCGCAGGAGTTCCAGGAGCTGGCCTTGTCGGCCGGCGCCGATATCGTTGCGCTTGCCAATGTGGCGCGACACCAGCCAACTGCCAAGTTCCTGATCGGCAGCGGCAAGGTCGAGGAACTGCGCGACCTGGTCAAGGCCGAAGAGGCCGACCTGGTCATCTTCAACCACACCCTTACGCCCAGCCAGGAACGTAACCTCGAGCGTGTCTTCGAGTGTCGCGTGCTGGACCGTACCGGGCTGATCCTCGACATCTTCGCCCAGCGTGCCCGTACCCACGAAGGCAAGCTGCAGGTCGAACTGGCGCAGCTTGAGCACATGAGCACGCGCCTGGTTCGCGGCTGGACCCACCTTGAACGGCAGAAAGGCGGTATCGGTCTGCGCGGTCCGGGTGAAACCCAGCTGGAAACCGACCGCCGCCTGCTGCGGGTGCGCCTGCGCCAGATCAAGGCGCGCCTGGAGAAGGTGCGCAGCCAGCGCGAACAGGCGCGGCGCGGGCGCAAGCGGGCCGACGTACCTTCGGTTTCACTGGTGGGCTATACCAACGCCGGCAAATCGACCCTGTTCAATGCCCTGACCTCGTCCGAGGTCTATGCCGCCGACCAGCTCTTCGCCACCCTCGACCCGACCTTGCGCCGTCTCGAACTGGGCGACATCGGGCCGATCGTGCTGGCGGACACCGTGGGCTTCATTCGTCACCTGCCGCACAAGCTGGTCGAGGCTTTTCGGGCTACGCTCGAAGAGTCGAGCAACTCCGACCTGCTGCTGCATGTGATCGATGCCCACGAGCCCGAACGCATGGCGCAGATCGAGCAGGTGATGGCGGTGCTCGGCGAGATCGGTGCCGAAGGCTTGCCGATCCTCGAGGTGTATAACAAACTCGACCTGCTTGAAGGCATTGAGCCACATATCCAGCGCAATGCCGACGGCAAGCCTGAAAGGGTGTGGGTCTCGGCCCGCGAGGGTCGCGGTCTGGAGTTGGTGGGGCAGGCGATTGCCGAATTGCTGGGGGATGACCTGTTCATCGGCACCCTTCGCCTGGAACAGCGCTACGCGCGTTTGCGTGCGCAATTCTTTGCGGCGGGGGCCGTGCAGAACGAAGAACACGACGAGGAGGGCAGCAGCCTGTTGGCCGTGCGTTTGCCGCGGGCCGACTTCAACCGCCTGGTGGCGCGCGAAGGGCTGGAGCCGGTCGAGTTCATCGAACAACATACTTTGCAATAAATGCCTGGCGACGCGGTCAGGCAGCCGTCACAGGCATTCTGTAGCATTGGACGGCGCGCCGTTTGGCGCGTCTTTGCTTTATCAGATGGAGAGCGCTATGGCTTGGAATGAGCCGGGTGGCAACTCGAACAATCAGGATCCCTGGGGTGGGCGTCGCGGCGGTAGTGGTGGCGGCGGCGGCGACAAGAAAGGCCCTCCGGATCTCGACGAGGCCTTCCGCAAGCTGCAGGACAGCCTGAACGGCATGTTTGGCAGCGGCAAGAAACGTGGTGGTGGCGACAGCCTTCCCAAAGGTGGCGGCTTCGGTCTGCTCGGCGTCGGCCTTGCCGTACTGGCGGCCATCTGGCTGTACAGCGCGGTCTACGTCGTGGACGAGCAGGAGCAGGCCGTGGTGCTGCGCTTCGGCAAGTACTACGAGACCGTAGGGCCGGGCCTGAACATCTACTTCCCGCCGATGGACCGCAAGTACATGGAAAACGTCACGCGCGAGCGTGCGTACACCAAGCAGGGCCAGATGCTGACCGAGGACGAGAACATCGTCGAGGTGCCGCTGACCGTGCAGTACAAGATCAGCAACCTGCAGGACTTCGTCCTGAACGTCGACCAGCCTGAAGTCAGCCTGCAGCACGCGACCGACAGCGCCCTGCGCCACGTGGTCGGCTCGACCGCGATGGACAAGGTGCTGACCGAAGGCCGCGAGCAGATGGCCGTGGAGATCAAGGAGCGTCTGCAACGCTTCCTCGACACCTACCGTACCGGCATCACCGTCACCCAGGTCAACGTGCAGAGCGCGGCAGCCCCGCGTGAAGTACAGGAAGCCTTCGACGACGTGATCCGTGCCCGTGAAGACGAGCAGCGTGCCCGCAACCAGGCCGAGTCCTACGCCAATGGCGTGGTGCCGGAAGCCCGTGGTCAGGCACAGCGCATCATCGAGGATGCCAACGGCTACCGCGATGAAGTCATCTCCCGTGCCAAGGGTGAGGCCGACCGCTTCACCAAGCTGGTCGCCGAGTACCGCAAGGCACCGGAGGTCACCCGCGAGCGTCTGTACCTGGAGACCATGCAAGAGGTCTACAGCAACACCAGCAAGGTGCTCGTCACCGGCAAGGACGGGCAGAACAACCTGCTCTACCTGCCGCTGGACAAGATGGTCGGTGGTAGCCGCAGTGCCGGTGCACCGGTAAATAGCGCGCCTGCGACTTCGGTCAACGACGCCGCCCGTGCCGTGGACCTGCAACAGCAACAGCAAGTGCGCACCAGGGAGAGCCGCTGATGAGCAATAAATCGCTGATCGCCCTGATTGTCGGCGTGGTCCTGGCCATCGTGGCCTGGAACAGCTTCTACATCGTGGCCCAGACCGAACGCGCGGTGCTCCTGCGCTTCGGCAAGGTGGTCCAGGCGGATGTCCAGCCCGGCCTGCAACTGAAGATCCCGTACGTCAACCAGGTGCGCAAGTTCGACGCCCGTCTGATGACCCTCGACGCTCCGACCCAGCGGTTCCTGACCCTGGAGAAGAAAGCGGTGATGGTCGATGCCTACGCCAAATGGCGGGTCAAGGACGCCGAGCGCTTCTACACCGCGACCTCCGGCATGAAGCAGATCGCCGACGAGCGGCTGTCCCGTCGTCTGGAAAGCGGCCTGCGCGACCAGTTCGGCAAGCGCACCCTGCATGAAGTGGTTTCCGGTGAGCGCGATGCGCTGATGGCCGATATCACCGCTTCCCTGAACCGCATGGCGGAGAAGGAGCTGGGCATCGAGGTGGTGGACGTTCGCGTCAAGGCCATCGACCTGCCGAAGGAAGTGAACCGCAGCGTGTTCGAGCGGATGAGCACCGAGCGTGAGCGTGAAGCCCGCGAGCACCGCGCCAAGGGTAACGAGCTGGCCGAAGGCATCCGTGCCGACGCCGATCGTCAGCGCCGGGTACTGCTGGCGGAAGCCTATCGCGAGTCGGAAGAGACCCGCGGTGACGGTGATGCCCAGGCGGCGGCGATCTACGCCAAGGCCTACGGCCAGGACCAGGAGTTCTACGCGTTCTACCGTAGCCTGAATGCCTACCGCGAGAGCTTCAGCAGCAAGGACGATGTTCTGGTCCTTGACCCGAGCAGCGAGTTCTTCCGCTTCATGAACAAAGCGAAACCTTGAAGTCGAATCACCCCGCTGGGCGGCTAATGCGTCGGGCGGGGTGATTTCTGCAAGACAACGGGTGTATGATGCGGCAGCCGGGAAATTCCCGGCTTTTTTGCGTCTGCGAGATCGAATGCCGGAACAGGCCCGCGATCCGGGGCGCGACCAATGATTCACGAGGGTCTCGGCACTGCGGCAACGCTGGAATCGGCGCTGCGCGCGTGATTTGCCGGAACCTGCTTCACTCACGGCCGCGCCCGCGGGCTGGCCGCCCGGACCACAGGGGAAATGGCGTAATGGCAACGGTAGACCGCTGGCTGCTGCCAGATGGCATCGAAGAAGTACTGCCACCTGAAGCGACACGCATCGAGATCGCGCGTCGTCAGGTGTTGGATCTGTTCCAGAGCTGGGGTTACGAGTTCGTCGTGACTCCCCATATCGAGTACCTGGAATCGCTGCTCACCGGTGCCGGTCAGGACCTGGACCTGCGGACCTTCAAGGTGGTCGATCCACAATCCGGCCGGCAGATGGGCTTCCGTGCCGACATCACGCCGCAGGTCGCGCGCATCGATGCGCATACCCTGCGCCGCGAAGGCCCGAGCCGCCTGTGCTACGCCGGCAGCGTCCTGCACGCTCAGCCACGGGCCCTGTCGACCTCGCGCAGCCCGATCCAGCTCGGTGCCGAGCTGTACGGCGACGCCAGCCCGGTCAGCGACGTGGAAGTGATCAGCCTGATGCTGGCCATGCTGCAACTGGCCGACGTGCCGGATGTGCACATGGACCTCGGCCATGTCGGTATCTACCGCGGCCTGGCCCGTGCCGCCGGCCTGTCCGGCGCGGTCGAGCAACAGCTGTTCGATGCCCTGCAACGCAAGGCCATCGACGAAGTCATCGCCCTGACCGCCAACCTGCCGGCCGACCTGGCTGGAATGCTCCGCGCCCTGGCCGAGCTGTGCGGCGGCCGCGAAGTGCTGGAGGCCGCCCGCGTGCGCCTGGGCCGTGCCCCTGCCGCGGTGCTGGCAGCGCTGGATGACCTGATGAGCATCGCCGACCGGCTGACCGCGCGTTATCCGGATCTGCCGTTGTATTTCGACCTGGGCGAGCTGCGCGGCTACCACTACCACACCGGTGTGGTGTTCGCCGCGTTCGTCCCGGGTGTCGGCCAGTCGATCGCCCAGGGCGGTCGCTACGACGATATCGGAGCTGACTTCGGCCGGGCACGTCCGGCCACCGGTTTCTCCACGGATTTGAAGACCCTGGTAACACTGGGGCGGGCAGAGGTCGTGTTGCCCACTGGCGGGATCTGGATGCCCGACAGTGTGGATGCGGCTCTGTGGCAGTTGGTCTGCCAGTTGCGCAGTGACGGTCAGCGGGTTGTGCAGGCATTGCCTGGCCAGCCGCTGGCTGCCGCCATCGAGGCGGACTGCGACCGGCAATTGATTCTGCAAAACGGGCTCTGGCAGGTTCTGCCACTGGCCATCTGAGATTAGCCGCCGGCCTTCTCGCCGGCGCCAAGTTTGCGCGAATGAGGACAAGTGTTATGGGTAAGAATGTCGTAGTCCTGGGCACCCAATGGGGTGATGAGGGCAAAGGCAAGATCGTCGATCTGCTGACCGAACATGCCGCCGCCGTAGTGCGCTACCAGGGTGGCCACAACGCAGGTCACACCTTGGTGATCGACGGTGAGAAAACCGTGCTGCACCTGATTCCTTCGGGCGTCCTGCGCGAAGGCGTGCAGTGCCTGATCGGCAACGGCGTGGTCGTCGCTCCCGACGCCCTGCTGCGTGAAATCACCAAGCTGGAAGAAAAAGGCGTCCCGGTTCGCGATCGCCTGCGTATCAGCCCGGCCTGCCCGCTGATCCTGTCCTACCACGTGGCTCTCGACCAGGCACGCGAGAAGGCCCGTGGCGAGCAGAAGATCGGCACCACCGGTCGTGGCATCGGCCCGGCCTACGAAGACAAGGTCGCCCGTCGTGGCCTGCGTGTCGGCGACCTGTTCCACCGCGAGCGTTTCGCCGCCAAGCTGGGCGAGCTGCTGGACTACCACAACTTCCAGCTGGTCAATTACTACAAGGAGCCGGCCATCGACTTCCAGGAAACCCTGGACCAGTGCATGGCCTACGCCGAGCAACTGAAGCCGATGATGCTCGACGTCACCGCCGAACTGCATGCCCTGCGCCGCGCCGGCAAGGACATCATGTTCGAAGGCGCCCAAGGCTCGCTGCTGGACATCGACCACGGTACCTACCCGTACGTCACCAGCTCCAATACCACCGCTGGCGGCATCGCCACCGGTTCCGGCGTTGGCCCGATGTACATCGACTACATCCTCGGCATCACCAAGGCCTACACCACCCGCGTCGGTTCCGGCCCGTTCCCGACCGAACTGTTCGATGACGTCGGTGCCTACCTGGCCAAGCGCGGCCACGAGTTCGGTGCCACTACCGGCCGTGCCCGTCGTTGCGGCTGGTTCGACGCCGTCATCCTGCGTCGCGCCATCGACGTCAACAGCATCTCGGGCCTGTGCCTGACCAAGCTGGACGTGCTGGACGGCCTGGAAACCATCCGCATCTGCGTGGGCTACAAGAACGAAAACGGTGCCGTCATCGACGCCCCGACCGACGCCGACAGCTACATCGGCCTGGAGCCGGTGTACGAAGAAATGCCGGGCTGGAGCGAATCGACCGTGGGCGCCAAGACCCTGGACGAGCTGCCAGCCAACGCCCGTGCCTACATCAAGCGCGTGGAAGAGCTGGTCGGTGCGCCGATCGACATCATCTCGACCGGTCCTGACCGCAACGAGACTATTGTCCTGCGTCATCCTTTCGCCTGATTTAGCCAAGCGATAAAGCCAAAGGCCCCTTTTTAGGGGCCTTTGGCGTTTTTGACCCTCTGCTGCGGCACAAGCCTTGCTGTGAAATTGCCTTCAGGATTGCCATCACTGTAATGGCTCCAAATAGCAGAGGGATTCATTGTGTCTGCCGTTATCTCATTGTTACGAAGCCGCCTCTTGCGGCCTGTCTTTGTGGCGCTTGGTATCGCTCTTTTGGTGCAGGTGGTCGTCGCTGTGGTGTTGACCCGCAGCACGGTCACGGCATTGGAGGCCGATCTGGGCGATCGCCTGGGCGCCGACAGCCAGAAACTGGCAACCGAACTCGACCAGGCGGCCAAGGAAGTCAGCTCGGGGCTGAGCAGCCTTTCCGAAAGTACCCGCCAGCGTCTTACCGCCGGTTTGTCGTCGCGCCTGGAGGAAGAGCAGGCGCAACTGCGCGCCACCCTGGAGAAGAACCTGCGCGACTCGGCCAACGACATGGCCGAACTGCTCGCCTCGGTGGCACCCCGGGCCATCTGGGACGTGGACGTGCCGACCCTGTCGGAGTTCGCCCGTCGTGCCCAGCGCAATCCCAACGTGCTTTTCGTCGTCTATGACGACGCCCAGGGCGAGCACCTTACGCGCTACCTGAACCGCCAGAACCCGATCAACCAGGCCCTGCTCGACAAGGGCAAGGGCGAGCGCGCCCTCGACAAGGTGCTGGATGCCGCGCGCAACGACCCGTCGGTGTACTTCGTCGAGGCCTCGATCAACCCCAATGGCGCCGAGATCGGCAAAGTCCTGATGGGGATCTCCACCGCCTCGGTGGACGCCGAACTGCAAGCCCTGGACAAGCGCTTCTCCGCCCTGATCGCCAGCGGCGACCAGCTGGTGGCCGACAGCCTGACCAGCGCCGCTGCCGACAGCACCAAGGCCCTGCAAAGCCGCCTGCAGACCGCCCAGGGCAGCGCTTTGCAAATGAAGGCCAACACTTCGCAAAGCGTGCAGGATGCCGCAGCCACCCTGCGTTGGCGCATCGGTGCGGGTCTGGCGCTGGTCGGTTGCGGTGTGCTGCTGGTGGTAGCGATCGTTCTGGGTCGGCGCGTGGTCAACAAACTGCGCCTGCTGATCGCCGCGCTCGATGACCTGGCCGCCGGCGACGGCGATCTGACCAAGCGCGTAGCCATCGACAGCCGCGACGAGATCGGCGACATGGCCGCAGCGGTCAACCGCTTCGTCGACAAGTTGCAACCCATTGTCCGCGAGGCCGGCGAAGTGGCGCAGCGCACCGGTGTGGAGATCAGCAGCATGGCCCAGCGCAGCGCCGGCGCCGACTCTGCTGCCGCATTGCAGCGTGACGAGGTGGCGGAAAGCCTGCGTGCCCTGTCGAGCATGGCCGATGAGGCCCAGGCGGAAAGTCGTGCCATGCAGGAGGCCTTGCAGCAGGTGGTGGATATCCGCCAGGCCACCGACGAGAACAGCCGCAGCTCGGCCCAGGTCGCCAAGTTGATCGAGGCGCTGGCCGGCCAGGTGGATACCGGCTCCAAGGTGATCGAGCGCCTGGCCGAGCAGAGCGAGCAGATCGAAGTGGTGCTGACTGTGATCCATGGCATCGCCGAGCAGACCAACCTGCTGGCGCTCAACGCGGCGATCGAGGCGGCGCGGGCCGGGGAGACCGGGCGCGGCTTTGCCGTGGTGGCCGACGAAGTGCGGGCACTGGCGAGCAAGACGCAAAGCTCGACGGGCGATATCCAGGCCCATATCGGCGCGCTACAGCAAGGCGCCAAGGAAGCCGTGGCGGCGATCAGCCAGGCGGGGCGCCAGGCCAGTGAAGGTTTGCTGGTGCTGCGTGACAACGCCCGTCTGCAACAGTCGGTGCAGGCTTCGGTGGAGCAGGTGCACGCGGCCATCGGCCTGGCCACCCGCGCTGCCGAGCAACAGGCCCAGGGCGCGCAGGCGGTAAGAGGAAGGGTGGAAAACATCCATGCCCAGGCCGAACGCGCGGCCCAGGTAGTCATGCAGACCACCGCCAGCAGCAAGGTGCTCGATGAACTGGCGGCCCAGCTCAAGGCCAGCCTGGGCCAGTTCCGCGCCTGATCAGGCGCGGTTCAGGTACATCCGGGTGGTCAGCAGGTACACCGGCAACCCGGACACCAGGATCAGCAGCGCCGCATAGGGCGCCGCCGCGGCGAACTCGACGTTGGCGGTATGCGCCCACACCTCGGTGGCCAGGGTGGTCATGCCGGTTGGGCTGAGCAGCAGGGTCGCGGTGAGTTCCTTCATGGCGTCGAGGAACACCAGGGCGAAGGCGGCGGCCAGGGCCGGGAAGATGATCGGCAGGGTGATCCGGCAAAACGCCATGAACGGCGTCGCGCCGAGTGTGCGTGCCGCCTCTTCCAGCTGTGGTGCGGCCTTGGTCAAGGCCGTGCGCACCGGCGCCTGGGCCAGCGGCAGGAACAGCAAGGCATAGGCCAGCAGCAACAGCCCGGTGGTCTGGTACAGCGCCGGCACATAGTGCAGGGCGAAATACACCAGGGTCAGGGCAATCACCAGCCCCGGCAGGGCGTGCAACAGGTACGGCAGGCGCTCGGCCCAGATCGCCAGCCGGCCCTTGTAGCGCACCACCAGGAAGCTGACCGGCAGGGCCAGCAGCAGGCTCACGCCGGCACCACCCAAGGAGATCGACAGCGACGACAGCAGTGCGCGGCTGATGTCCGCCACCGGGAAGGCCGCCGACGAACCCACGCTCAACCAGTAGGCCAGCATCCCCAGTGGAATGCCGCTGCCGAGGATCGCCAGGCCCAGGCAATAAGCCTGGCCCAGCGGCATCCAGCCGCGCAGGCGGATCGGCGCACCGCGCCGGGCCACGCCCTGGCCGATCCGCACATGCCGCGCCTTGCCGCGCACTCGCAGTTCCAGCCACAACATCAGCAGGCACATCAGCAGCAGCGCGGCGGACAGCATTGCCGCATTGGCATTGCTGAACTCCAGCTCGAATTGCTGGTAGATCGCCGTGGTGAAGGTCTGCAGGTTGAGGATCGACAGGGCGCCGAACTCCACCAGCATGTGCAGGGCGATCAGCAGGCAGCCGCCAAGGATCGACGGCCACAGCAGCGGCAGGGTGACCCGGCGGAACACCTCCCGGCGGTTGCAGCCCATGGTCCGTGCCGACTCTTCCAGCGAGGTGTCGAGGTTGCGCAGGGTCGCTGCCACCGGCAGGAACACCAGGGGATACTTGGACAGGCTCATCACCAGGATCGCGCCCCACAGCCCTTCGAATTTCGGGCTCAGGGACACCCAGGTAAAGCCACTGACGAAGGACGGCACGGCGAACGGCAGGCACAACACCACGCCCCACAGGCGCCGCCCGGGCAGGTCGCTGCGTTCCAGCAGCCAGGCCAGGGACAGGCCGACCACCGCACAGGTGACGGTCACCCCGACCATCAGCAGCAAGGTATTGCGCATCAGGCCCCAGACGAAGGGCCGCCAGATCAGGCGCAGGGCCTCGTGCCAGCCGGCTTCCCAGGTCTTCATCGCTACGTACAGCAGCGGCAGCAGGCTCAGCCCCACCAGCAGCAGGACCGGCAGCACCACCCACACCGACGGGCGCTTGCGCCGCGGCACGAAGCCGCTGTTCAGCTCCACGGGAAGCGCGGCGCTCATCAGAGCAGGCCGACTTCGCGTTCGAGTTCCAGCGCTTCCTCGGCATTACCCAGGTCGGCCGGGGTGATCTTCGGCGGACGCAGGTCTTCGAACGGCTTCAGGCCCTGGTCGGAGACCATGCCCTTGTGCAGCGGGTACTCGGCGGTGGTCTGGGTGATGACGCGCTGGCCTTCTTCACTGGCCATCCAGGCGAGCAGGGCCTGGGCTTCCTTCGGATGCTTGCTGGCCTTGACCGCGGCGGCGCCGGAAATGGTCATCAGGCCACCGACATCGCCGTCCGCCAGGTAATACAGTTTGGAATCCAGCTGGCCGCGCTCCTTCTTCAGCGCATACCAGTAGTAGTTGTTGACCAGCACCGCAGCCACTTCACCGTTTTCCACTGCCTTCAGGGCGACCATGTTGTTGGTGTAGGTCTTGCCGAAGGCCTTGAGGCCGGTCAGCCATTCCTCGGCGGCTTCGCGGCCGTGCATTTTCAGGATGGCCACGGCCTGCTCCTGGAAGGCACCGCTGGTTGGCACGAAGCCGATCTTGCCGTCCCACTCCGGATCGGCGAAGTCCATCACCGATTGCGGCAGGTCCTTCTCGTCGATTTCCTTGGGATTGAAGGCCACGACCCGGGTGCGTGCGGTTACGCCCATCCAGGTACCGTTGGCGGCGACGAATTCCTTGGGCAGGACGTCCAGGGTCGATTGATCGATGGTTGCCAGCAGGCCCAGCTCGCCGAGGTTGTTCAGCGGCGGGGATTCCTCGGTGTAGATCACATCGGCTGGAGAACGCTCGCCTTCCTCGATGATCTGGCTGGCCAGCTGGTTGCTGCTGCCCTTGCGGATTTTGATATGGATGCCGGTCTTGGCCTCGTAGGCCTTGGCGATGGCTTCGCCGATTTCCTTGTGCTGGCCGTTGTAGAGCGTCAGGGTCACCGGATCAGCGGCCATCGCGGCGGGTGCGGCGAGCACCAGGCCGAGAAGGGAAACGGCCAGGCCGCGCAAAATCGGGTTACTGCGAATCGTCATGCGGGTCAATCCTCGCTTGCGGCTACATATTTGGAAACAATGGTAAACGAAATCGTTTCTCAAGTGGCTGCATGGCGGGAATTTCATGAGCTGACTATCGGATTTCCGCTTTATCGAAAGCACACTGCTGGCCCTTGTGGGAGCTGGCTTGCCAGCGATTTGGCCAGGTCTGCCAACCTCATAGCCCTGGCCGGCCTCATCGCTGGCAAGCCAGCTCCCACAATGTCCACGTCAGGCTTGGTTTCAGTGGTTGGCTGAAATTCTGTAGAGGCAATCCAAGGTGATATAGGCGTGCCCAATACCCTGTGGGAGCTGGCTTGCCAGCGATTTGGCCAGGTCTGCCAACCTCATTGCCCTTGCCGGCCTCATCGCTGGCAAGCCAGCTCCCACAATGTTTAGGTCAGGCTTGGTTTCAGTGGTTGGCCGAAATTCTGTAGGGGCAATCCAAGGTGATACAGGCGTGCCCAATACCCTGTGGGAGCTGGCTTGCCAGCGATTTGGCCAGGTCTGCAAACCTCATTGCCCTTGCCGGCCTCATCGCTGGCAAGCCAGCTCCCACAATGTCCAGGTCAGGCTTGGTTTCAGTGGTTGGCGGAAATTCTGTAGAGGCAATCCAAGGTGATATAGGCGTGCCCAATACCCTGTGGGAGCTGGCTTGCCAGCGATGTGGCCGGATCTGACAACGCTTTTGCCCCTGCTGGCCTTATCGCCGGCAAGCCAGCTCCACAGGGTTTTTGTGGTGTCTTGGGAGTGTTACCACCCGGCGATCCCGCCCTGCGCCGCCATCACCTGGTCCTGGGTCAACAACGCCTCCACCAGGAAGAACGTCGCACAAGCCGATTCCACCATTTGCTCCTGATCCGCCCCGGTCCGGTAGTAATGCCCGACAAAGCACCCCTGCTGCACCTCCAGCGACATCAACCCTTCAAGCTGTTTGAACGCGAGGTCCCGCCATTCATTCATCCCCGGCAGGCATTGCCATAGGCGCAGCAACGCCAGCGAGGCGATGGCCATGGCACAGGGATCGGCATCGCCCATGTCCTTGCCCCAGCGTTCCAGCCAATAGGCACACGCTTCACGGGCCGGCGCCGCATAGACGCCGCCATACAGCTTCACCGCTTCAGCCAGCCCGAGCATTGCCCAGGCCTGCCCCCGTGCCCATTGGCCAGCCGGACCACGGCTGACGCGACCGTCTTCATTGAACTGCGCATGGCTCGCCCACGCCCCGCCTTCCCCGCGCAAGGTGCGAAGACACAGCTCCAGATGACTGCGTGCCATCTCGCGCTTGTCCGCCTGCAGATGCATCAACGCCAACGTTGGCGCCAGCGCATCGATATTCAGGGTCGCATCCCCGCGGTCGCCACCCCCCATGCCGGGGCCCAGCGGCCAGCCGCCGATATCCGGGCGGTAATCCCGGGCCAGGGTGTCGGCAGCACGCAAGGCAAGCTCCCGTGCCGGTTGATCCTGGGCCAGGCGCCCGCCAAAGGCGGCGCCGTACCAGAACACGAAACTGCGGTTCAGGCTCGGCTCGTCCAGCTGCGCTACCAGTTGGCGACTCCAGAACGCGGCCTGGTCCAGATCTTCGCTGAGCTCGGTGTACGCCGCCCGCCGCCACCACAGCCCGGCCCAGAAACCACCCAGCCACGAGCCGCGCCGCGAGAGTTTCCATTTGCGTTCGCGGGGCAGGCGGTAGAGCGGGAACTGTTCGCCGCACTGCCGGGAAATGCTGTCGAGCTGCTTGAACAGAGCGTCGACCACCGCCTTGCGCTTACGCTGTGCCGGCATGGGAACGGCCCTCCTCGGTACGACGGGTGCGATACAGGTTGCGGCACAGCACGGCGCCGACCAACAGGGCGACCAGCAGCAGGGTCCAGGCCACTGCGAATCCGCCGGGCTGGCGCAGCAGCACGCCGAACAATGGTGGCCCCACGGCGATACCGCCGAAGAAGCCCAGCGACAGCATGCCCGCACTGCCGGCAACACCACCGAACCGCGCATCGCGCAGCAGCATGCTCATGGCCACGGCGTTGCTCGCCACCAGGCTCAGGCCCATGCCGCTCACCCCCAGCCACAACGGCAAGTGGTTGCTGCCCGACGCCTGCTGCATCACCAGCAGGGTCCCGAGGGCAAACAGGAACAGCCCGCCAAGCAGCACGGTTTCATCTTTCAGGCGCGCACCCAGCGGGGTCAGCACCAGGCGCGAAGCGATGCCCATCAGGCCGAAGCAACTGACCATCAAGCCGATTCTGGAAGGGCTGGCCCCAAGGCTGCTGGCATACACGCCGAAGAAGGTGATGAACGACGACAGGCACAACCCGGCGCAAGCCTGGATTGCCATCAGCCGCCGCAGCCAGCCATTGGCCGAGACCACGCGCAGCGGCGCACGGGTGCCTGCCGCTGGCGCGGCGACCCGCCCCGGCACCCACAGCGCCAGCACTAGCGCCACCGGCACCCAGCAGGCCAGCGCCAGACGCCAGCCCAGCCACGCGCTCAAGGCAGGCAGCGCCAACCCTGCAATCAACGCCGACAGTTGCACGCCCGCCTGCTTCAACCCCACCAATGCTGCCTTCGGTGCATCGGCCGTTTGCGCGATGGCCTGGTTGGTCGCCGGATTGGCCAGAGCCTGGGCCACGCCGCAGAACGACAGGGCGATCACCACCCCGACGAAGCCGGGCAGCACCGCCATCAAGCTGAACGACAGCGCTACCAGCAAAAACAGCGCGAGGAGCCCGTTGCGCGAGCCGATCCGCGCCACCAGCGCGCCGGCCCAAGGCGACAGCAGCGCCGCCAGGCCGAAGGCGCTGGTGGTCAGCCAGCCAAGGTGTTCGCGGTCGATGCCGAGGTCGGCGATCAGTTGCGGGCCGAGCACGCCGAGGGCGTAGAAGATCATCATCGGCAGGCCCATCGCGCAGGTCAGCAGGGCGGCCAGGGCGGCGTGCTTTTTCATGGGTTCACCTTGCCCGGTGCCGTGGCGGCCAGCAGATCGCGACCCAGGGTGCTGATCAGCGCATCGTCGGTGCCGTCGAGAATGTGCGTGGTGCGCGCATGCCGGTAGATGCCCGACAGCGGCGACAGCTCGCTCAGGCCCTCGGCGCCCATGATCTGCATCGCCGAGTCCACCGCGCCGGACAGCGCATCCGAGGCCGCCAGCTTGGCCAGGTTGACCTCGATGGCGTTGGGCAGGCCCAGGTCGAACTTCTCCGCCGCATCCCGCAGCAGGCCACGGGCGGCGGCGATATCGCGATATACCTGATAGACCCGCCCGCGCACCAGTTGCTTGTCGGCCAGCCGCGCCAGCTGGCCGCGAGGCGAATGCACCCGCGCGCACAGATCATCGAAGCAGCGCTGCGCCAGCCCTAGCCAGTGCGCAGCCCGCAGCAGGCGGCCAAGGCCGAGACGGCGCTGCATCAAGGCGATGCCCTGACCGGGCTCGCCGAGCACCTGCGAGGCCTCGACCCGCACATTATCGAAATGCAGTTCGCCCTGGCCCTGTTGGCGCCCCAGCAGGGCCAGTGGCCGAATGAAGCGCAAGCCTGGGCTGTCGGTGGGCACCAGCAGCATCGACAGCGCTTCACCGACTGCGCCGTCGCCGGTGCGGGTGATCACCGTGGCGAAGTCGGCCCGGGCGGCGCGGCAGATAAACCACTTGCGCCCGTTCAGGCACCAGTGATCGCCCTGCCAGTCGGCACGACACTGCAGGGTCGCCGGGATCGAGCCGATGCTGTCCGGCTCGGACATGGCGTAGCAGGGCACCGACTCGCCACGCAGCAGCGGCAACAGGAATGCCTCGCGCTGCTCCGGACTGGCATGGCGATCCAGCATCCAGGTGTCGAGGGTGGCGTCGCAGCCGAGGATCGCCGGGGCGAATTCGCTGCGGCCTTCCTCGGCGGCCACCGCCAGGTAATCGCTCAGGCGGGTGATCGGGCTGCCGGGATAGAAACTGCCGAACAGCCCGGCCGCCCGGGCCTTTGCCTGCAACCCGGCGGCCAGCACGGCGGCCGCCTGGTCATAGGCGCCCAGCGCCAGTTCATGGGGCAGGATGTGGTCGTCGACGAAGACGCGAACGCGCCATGCCAGGTCGATTGCCTCAGGAGATGCGTTGCTCATGGCTCAGCCCACCTGGCGTACGGTTTCACCGAGCCCGGCGGCATCGGCGGCGAGGGCGCGCTTGTCGATCTTGCCCGCCGGGGTCAGCGGCAGGTGACGGTAATAGCGCAGGTATTCCGGCAGCTTGTTGACCTCCAGGCCCTGCTCGCGCAGGAACGCGGTGATATCCGCCAGGGCGAGCTTCGCCGCGCCTTCGCGCAGGGTCACGCACAGGCATACGCGCTGGCCGAGGTCGGCATCCGGCACCGGCACGCAGGCCACGGTGACCACGTCCGGGTGGCCCATCATCAGGCCTTCGATCTGCACCGGGCTGATATTGGCGCCGCCGCGAATGATGATGTCCTTCTTGCGTCCGGCCAGCACCAGGTAGCCCTGCGGGTCGATGAAACCGAGGTCGCCGGTCTTCACCCAGCCTTCGCCGTCGCGGTAGCGCTCGTCCAGCTCCGGTGCGTTGACATACTGCATCGGGCTCAACGGCCCGCGTGCGGTGATCTCGCCGACATCGCCATGGGGGAGCTCGCGGCCCAGGTCGTCGACGATGCGGATTTCGCATACCGCCGGGTTCGGCTTGCCAACGCTGTTGAGCACCACGTCGAGCGGATCGTCCAGTGTGTTGTGGCAGTTCACCCCGTCGGCCGAACCGTAGAGGCTGATGAAGCCGCAACCGAAGTGCTCGGTGCAGCGCAGCACGGTGGCTTCGTCGATCAGCGAACCGCCGCAGATCAGGCCGCGCAGGCTGGACTTGTCGACATCGGCCAGGGCCGGATCGGCGGCGATGCGCTGGAGCATGGTCGGCACGCCGAGGATGAAGCTCGGGCGCAGGGTCTCGATGGCCTTGATCGCCTCGCCCACGTCGAAGCGCGGCAGCACCACCAGCGAGCCGCCGAGCCAGCACAGCACGCCGAAGGTGGCGGTGGAACCGAACGACGAGCCCAGCGGCACCAGGTACAGGCCGCGGAATTCGGCGCCGTCGTTGCTGATGCGTTGCAGGAAGCGGCCGCGGCCGCCAACCAGGGCGTTATGCGAGTAAGCCACCAGCTTGGGTTCGGACTCGGTACCCGAGGACACCAGCAGACGTACCGGCGAATCCGGGCACACCTGCGGCAGGCTGGCGGCATCGATGGGGGCAGCGTCGAGCAGGCTGTCGAGGGTCGACCAGCCGGCGCGGGGCTCGCCGTCGACGATGAGGATGCGCAGCGACAGCAGGGTCGGGCGCAGCGATTCGATCACCTCGCACAGGTCGATGCCGGCGTACTCCTGCGGCACGATCACCGCCCGGGCATCGCAGCGCCGCACCAGCGACTGGATATCCAGCTTGCCGCGACCCGGCGGGAAGGGCGCGACGATGGCGCCGAGGGCTGCCACTGCCAGGTCGATGGCGCAGCAGCGCCAGGTATTGCTCAACTGGTAGGCCACCACATCGCCGGCGACGATACCGGCCTGGCGCAGGCTGGCGGCCATGCGCAGGGCTGCGTCGAGCAGTCCGGCGTAGCTGACGTTGCCTTCCGGCGACAGCACCGCGGCCTTGTCCGGGGATTCGGCGGCGCGCTGGCGGAACAGGCTGAACACATCCTGGTTGGGATAGCTGCCGTCTTCGCTCCAGCGACGACGGATATGCAGCGGGACGAGGTCAATGATGCCGGCAGTATTCATAGGAAACTCCACGGAGATTGAACAGCGCGGTAGGCGCGTTTGGACAGGCTCGGGGCCAGGCGCGGATCGGCGGCGAGCAGGGCGAGGTCTGCATGGGCGGTGCTGGCGGGAATGCCGGCTGCGCGACAGGCGTCCAGCCAGTGCGCGCTGGGTTGTCGGGCGAGGCTGGTCGCGTCGGCTTCGCCGCCGAGCAGGCGCATCAGGGCCTGGTGCTGCTGGCGGGTCTGGCAGTCGAGGGCGAGGACGCCGTCGGCGGTGCTGAACAGGCCTTGCAGCAGGGACGGCGAAGGCTCGTCGCAACGGCGGTCGAGAAGCAGGTCGGCGGCGCCCAGCAGCGAGCTGTGCACTGCCGCGCCGTGGCCGTGCAGCTCGCGGTCGAGCAGGGCGGCGCAGATGCCCTGGGTGCTGACCACGCCGCCGAGTACGTCGAGGGCGGTGAACAGGGTGCCGCCGCGAGTACCGGACGCGGCGGCAATGCGCGAGGCGACACCGGACCAGGCCTGCACGGTGAAATCGGTCCCCGGCGCAGCGACCCGGGCATCGCCCCAGCCGCTGGCATAGGCATGGATCAGCGAGGGCTGGGTGGCGTGCAGGTCGGCGGCATCCAGGTGCAGCTCGGCGGCCTTGCCTGGCGCCCAGTTGTGCAGGAACACATCGGCGTCGCGGCACAGCGCGTGGATCTCGGCGCGACCGGCGGCAGACTTGATATCCACCTCGCGCACGTCCTTCAGGTGATTGAGTGCATCGAAGCGCACCGAGCAGCCGCCGGCGCAGGGCGGCATATTGCGCAGCGGGTCGCCGCCCGGGGGCTCCAGGCGGATCACTTCGGCACCGAGCAACGACAACAGGTGCCCGGCCAGGGGGCCCTGGATGCGACGGCAGGATTCCAGCACGCGGATGCCTTCCAGCGGCAGGCGCACGGGCGCTGCACGGTGCGGCGCAGGGGCGGCGACGCCACGGCGGATTTGCCACGGGCTGGCAGCGCTGGCCGGGTAGTCGCTGTCGCCTTGCCGCTGCGCCGCATCCCGCACCGGCACCAGGGCCACGCCGCACTCGGCGGCAATGGCCTGGATCCGCGCCAGCGGCAGGCCGGCCAGGGCGTCGAGGCACTCGGCAGGCATGGGGGCGACGGCGCGGGCATAGCGCAGCAGGAAGCGTTGCCAGGCCTTGCCGGCAATCGCGTCGCTGACCCCGAGTGCATTCCAGAATTGTCGCCACGGGTGACTGTCGAGGGTTTCCAGCTCGAACAACACGCCATCGGCAGAGAGGAATGGCGGCCGGGCCAGGGCATCGTCAGCCCCGGGCAGCAGGTGTTCGGGATCTTCTGGCGCAGTGGCCCCGGCCAGGTACTGGCCAATGCTCAGCAGCGCGCCGGCGGCGGGTTGCAGGGCCACCTCATGGAAGCGCCCGCCGCGCAATTGGCCGACGGCAGCGGCGAGGCTGCCTTGCCAGGCGAGGGCGGCGTTGAGGGTGGCGAGATAGTTCACGCCCAGGGCCTGGAGCCTGCCACTGGCGCGGCCGTGCACCGACATGAGACCGCAGGCGGCCTGGAGCGTGAATTCGGTGGACAGCTCCAGGGGCAGCGCCGGCAAGCCGGTGAAGCGGGTCTGGAGCGGTTGCAGATCGGGGTGCATGAGTTGCAGCGCCGGACCATCGGGCGCGCCGTCGGCATGGCGCAGGCCGAGGCAGTCGCCCTGGCGTTGCAGGGCGGCGCTCAGGCTCTGCCACGCGGGCAGGCAGGGGCCGCTGCGCCAGCTCAGGCCGGCGTCATCCAGGAGTCGGGACATGGGGAAGCACCTTGGGTGGAACAGTGAATCGGAAAACCGGTGCTACCGTGTCGCAGGCGAGCCGGCGACACGGTCTAGCGGGACTCAGCCGCCAGCGACGGCCGGCAGTACGGTCAGCTTCGCGCCGGGAGCAACGCTGGTAGCGAGGCCGGCGGCGAAGCGGATGTCATCGTCGTTGACGTAGATATTGACGAAGCGGTGCACCTCGTCCTGGTGCACCAGTCGCGCCTTGATCCCCGGGTAGCGGCTGTCGAGGTGGTCGATGATGTGGCGCACCGTCTCGCCCTGGGCCTCGACTTTCTTCTGCCCGTCGGTGAGTGGACGCAGCAGGGTTGGAACCATGACTGAAACCGACATGTGAATCTCCTTTGGTTGATGTCTCATTCCTGGATGGACAGCTGTTCTTCGAACACCCGGCCTTCGACGATGCGGAAGCTGCGGGCCCGGTGCCTGGCCTCGGCCCAGGTCGACAGGATCAGGTAATGCACCTGCGGATCCTGGGCGTGGGCGATGTCCTCGCGACTGGGCCAGGCCTCGCTCGTGGTGTGCGAGTGGTAGAGCACGCGGCACTCCTCGTCGCGCTCGTCCAGTTCGTTCCACACTTCCAATTGCTCGCGCGGATCGAAGCTGAACCAGATTGGCGACGCAGCCTGGTTGCGCATCGGGATCACCCGGCTGGCGAGCTTCTGCGCACAGGGCGCGGCGATCACGCCGCAGGCTTCGAGGGGATGCTCCCGGGCCGCCTGGCGCTGGATCTGCTCCAGCGCCGCGCGGGTGATGCGCAGGGTCATGGCCGCGTCCTCAGTAGGTCGGCAACGCCGGTTCGACGTCGCGGACCCAGGCCAGCACGCCGCCGTCGAGGTTGCGCACCTTGTCCAGGCCGAGCTTGCGCAGGTCGCTGGACACGGCCTGGGAGCGCATGCCCGACTTGCAGGTGATGACCAGTTCGGTGTCGTGGCCGAAGCGTTCGAGAATCTGCTGCGCGACATCGGCGGACCTGGGCATCAGCAGCGCGCCTTCGATGCGCACGATGTCCCATTCGGTCTGCTCGCGGACATCGATGATCACCGGGGCTTTGCCGCCGTCCCTGAGCGACTTCAGTTGCAGCGCGCTGATCAGCGGCACGCTGCTGTCGTCGGCCAGCGAAGGACGGTTGAGGCCGCAGAAGCTCTGGTAGTCGGACAGCGCAGTGATCGCCGCGCGTTTCGGCAGGCGGCGGATCGGCAGCTCGCGGTAATTCATGTCCAGGGCGTCGTAGACCATCAGGCGGCCAAGAAGCGGATCGCCGATACCGACCAGCAGCTTGATCGCCTCGGTGGCCATGATCGACGCGATGGCGGCGCAGAGCACGCCCAGCACGCCGCCTTCGGCGCAGGACGGGGCCAGCTCCGGCGGTGGTGGCTCGGGATACAGGTCGCGGTAGTTGAGGCCGCGTCCGTCCGGAGCGTTTTCCCAGAACACCGAGGCCTGGCCTTCGAAGCGGAAGATCGAGCCCCAGACATAGGGCTTGTTGGCAAGGATGCAGGCGTCGTTGACCAGGTAGCGGGTGGCGAAGTTGTCGGTGCCGTCGAGGATCAGGTCGTAGCGCGAGAACAGCTCCACGGCGATTCCGGGTTCCAGGCGATCGCTATGGGTGATCACCTTGACCAGCGGGTTTAGCCGGGCGATGGCCTGGCGGGCGCTTTCCACCTTGAGTTCGCCGACGCTGTCGACGGTGTGGATCACCTGGCGTTGCAGATTGGACTCGTCGACCCGGTCGAAGTCGATCACCCCAAGGGTGCCGACGCCGGCGGCGGCGAGGTAGAGCAGGGTCGGCGAGCCCAGGCCGCCAGCGCCGATCACCAGCACCCTGGCGTTCTTCAGGCGGCGTTGTCCGGTTACGCCCATGTTCGGGATCAACAGGTGACGGCTGTAGCGGTTCACTTCCTCGCGACTCAGCTCGGCACCGGGTTCAACCAGCGGCGGTAAGGTCATATCGCTTTCTTCCATTCAGTAGATACGAACTGGAATTATTTTCAAATGTGACGGGCGGGGATTCAATGGGGTGGGGCAGGGGATTCGTATGGGAAAGCGTGGAAAAGGTATGAGAAGTGTTGTGGCTGTACCGGCCTCATCGCTGGCAAGCCAGCTCCCACAGATTCAGCGGTACACGCGATCCCTGTGGGAGCTGGCTTGCCAGCGATGAGGCCGGAACTGTCAATCAGGATTCAAAAGTGGCCAGATCCTCGCAGACCGCCGCAAACGCCCCGAGGAATCGATCAGCCTCCTCGATCCCCAATACCAGCGGCGGCTGGATGCGCATCACCCTGTTGTTGTTGGCCGTCACGAACGTCAGGATCCCGTGCTCCTCCGACAGCTTGGTCATCAGCCGCAGCACGAACATGTCCTCCAGGCTCTGCTCCAGCTCTTCCATGGCCGCTTCCAGATGCCGCCGCGCCTTGCCCGACAACATGCGATAGGTCGCCGCCGCCTGTCCCGGAATGCGCCCGGCCATCTCTCGCACCAGCGCCTCGATGCCCCCGGCCATGCTGTTGCTGAACTCGATCGCCAGCATCAGCCCGCGCCCGCGCACTGCCTTGATGAACGGGTAGCGCGCGGCAATCGCCTGGAGGCCCTCCTGCAGGTGCGCACCGACCCGCGCGGCGTTGTCCATCAGGCCATCCTGCTCCAGCACGTCCAGTGCCGCGAGGGCCGCCGCCGCCGCGAAGTTGCCACCGCCGAAGGTCGAGGTGTGCAGGGCGAAGCTGTCGATATCGCCATAGGCACGGTGCCACACCGCCTCCTTGGACAGCGTCGCGCCAATCGGCACCAGTCCGCCAGACAGCGATTTGGACAAGACCATGATGTCTGGCGCGGTGTCGTCCCATTCGCAGGCGAACAACTTGCCGGTGCGTCCCAGGCCGGTCTGGATCTCGTCGAGGATCCACAGGCAATCGAATTCGTCGCACAGGGCCCGGACTCCGGCGAGGTAGCCCGGCGGCGGCAGGATCACCCCGCCTTCGCCCTGGATCGGCTCGATGATCAGCGCTGCCACATCGTTCTTCTCCAGACGCTGGCGCAGCGCATCGAGGTCGCCGAAAGGCAGGCTGTCGCAGCGCGGCAGCAGCGGTTCGAACGGCTTGCGGTGCTTGGCCCGGCCGGTCACCGAAAGGGCGCCGAGGGTCTTGCCGTGGTAACCGTTATCGCAGTACAGCACACTAGTCTTGTCGCTGGCGGCCAGGGCTAGCTTGAGCGCCGCTTCCACCGCCTCGGTCCCGGAGTTGCTGAAAAACACCCGCGACAATCCACCCGGCGCCAGGTCCGCCAGGCGCTTGGCCAGCAGGCTGGCGTGCAGCGGTGCGGAGAGGTACTGGATGAAGGTCGGGAACTGCTCTTGCAGGTAGCGTTGCAGGGCCTGGCTGATCGCCGGGTGGTTGTGCCCGGTGTTGAGGCAGCCGTAGCCGGCGACGAAGTCCAGGTAGCGGCGCCCGTCGAGGTCGGTCAGCCAGCAGCCTTCGCCATGGCTGAAGACCCGCTCGATATGGTTGAACCGGTAGAACTCGCGCAGCACCGGGTTGATGTGCTCGCCGAAGCTGTTGAGCACTTCGCGGCGCAGGTCCTGCGGGGCCTTTCTCGCATCGCTGGCCTGCACCGGGCGCTGGCCGTGGTGGTGCCGGTGCAGGCGGCCGAAATCATCGGCACCGAGGGTTTCGCCGGCGCTGGCCATGGGCGAAGGGGTGAAGCCGTGGCGAGCAGCGATGGCGCCGATTTCGAGGACCTTGTCCGCCGGCAACTCGCGGCCGATGGAGAAGGGTTCGGCGCGGCCCTCCAGGGCCAGGATCATGGTTTCGGCGAGGCAGCCGTTCATGCTGCGCTTGGGCTCCAGGCCCATGGTGCGCAGGCCCAGGTGCACCGCCGGGCTGGCCGAGACCAGGCCGCCGTCCACCAGCAGGATGTCGCGGCGGGTATGCGGTACCTCCATCACATCCTTGGGCAGCGCCGCATCGATGACCACGCTGCCGGGCAGCAGGCGGCGCGGGTCGATCAGGCCGCCGCTGGAAGTGGCGGCGACATAGAAACGCACGCTGGCGTAACAGTCCTCGATGGTGTCGTGCAGGCTGACCTGGCGGTGGTACTGCGTCGGCAGGTATTCCAGCTGCGCCTCGGCCTGGCGCTGGTTGCCGCGATGGACCAGGCGCAGGCGGCAGCCCTGTTCGGCGAGTAGGCGGGCGACGGCCAGGGCGATCGAACCGGGGTAGCCGAGCACGGCGACTTCGGCATTCCCCGGCGCCACGCCAAGCAGGCTGAGGCTGTCCAGCAGGTTGGCGTAGGCGGCGAAGGCGGTGAGGGAATTGCCGGTGGTCACGGCGACCTCGGCCTGTTCCATGGTCGCCAGCCCGCGGTTGCCGACGATGGCGGTGAAGCCTCCTAGGCCGACCAGTTCGGCGCCTTCGGCCTTGAGCGCGTTGACACCCTGGAGCACGCGTTCGGCGATGGCCCGTGGCTGGCGCAGCATCTGTTCGGCGGTCAGTGGCATGAATTGCAGGACACCCGAGCACTCCGCGCCGCTGGCGCTGACGATGCGCCCGAAATCGACGAAGGGCACCAGGTTGCGCTGGCGCCAGCGTTCGCGGTCGTAGCCCCAGGCCTGTTCTTCCAGGGTGCGGTCGAGCAGGTCGATCAATTTGACCTGGTGCAGCAGGCCGATGGAGGTGGGGTGGGCAATGAATCCGAATTTCATCAGTGGTTCTCTGCGTTGAGGCGGCTCCAGGCCGTTTCGGAAACGAGGCTCAAGCCATCGCCTTCCGAGTTGTGGCCCAGCCAGACGTCGAAGAAGTTGAGGCGGCCAGGGGCGGTAAGGGCCTGGCGCAGGGTGTCGGGGCAGAAGGCGAGCAGGCGCGCGCGGCAGATGCTGATCGGCCCGAAGCGTTGCTCGGCATGCTGCGGCCGGTCGTTCAGCGGCACATTGACCTGGGCTGCGCCGTGGCAGGCGTAGCGCTTGTCCAGGTAGGTCTGGATCATCGACAGCACGCCGTTGGAGAGGTAGAGCACGGTGACGTTGCGGGAGGCGGCGTCCTGGGCGCTGGCCAGGCTCATGGCCAGGCGCTGCTCGATATCCGGGACCAGTGCCCGGGCGCCGTCGCCGATAAACGCCAGCACATGGCGGCAGTTGTTCAAGGCGATGTAGGGCAGCGACATCAGCGCATCGCCCATCAGTGCCCGGCCATACCAGCCGGAGAACCCGGCATCGGTGCGTGGCAGGTTGCGCATCGCCGAAATGCTGCAACGGCCGACATCGTAGACCCCGGTGTAGCGATAACCATCGCGCTCGATCAGTTCGCCAAGCAACTGGCCGAGGCGATGGAAGAAGAAGTTCGGGGTCATCGGCAGGGTTTCGATCTGGTCGCTGGGCAGCGCCTCGCGGGTACGCTGCAGGCGTTGCAGGCGTTCGCGGCGGGCGTGCAGCAAAGCGGGCGGCACGTCCAGGCGCGGCTCCAGGTAGTCGAGCACCTTGCCCAAGGGAAGCTCTACCGCCACCTCGGTGAACGGCGCGATATGCGCGCGCTGGCGATTGACCTGGACGATATGGAACAGGCGCTTGAGGCGGCCCTCGGAGTAGGGCGTGGCCGACTGGTCGATCTTGCTCTTGACGAAGAACAGCCAGGGCTTGCCTTCATCGTCCTGCGGCTGTTCGAGGAAGGCATGGATGCGCCGGCTGAAGCCGTACATGGACAGCGGGCCGAGGTAGTTGAGTACCGGCTCCTGGTCCTGGTAGGCGCAAACGCTGCCCGGGGCGATGATGCTGTCGGCCAGGGCGATGCCGCTGCGGCGGGCCAGGGCCAGCACGCGCTGGCGTTCTTCCTCGCTGAGGCGGCCGCATTGCCAGAGGATCCGCGAAGGCTCGCTGTTGAGCACCTGCACCACGGTGTCGAGGGCGGCGCGCTGGCGGTCGTCGAGGTCGCTGGCGGTGGCCGGGGCAGGCGCCACCGAGCCTGGCGTTTGATCTTGCACCCGTGACTCGAGCACCGCCTGGGTAGCGAACAGGAAGGTGGGTGCCGGACGTTGGTCCAGCGCGGCAAAGGCCGATTCGACGCTGGCGCGGGCGTCTTCCGGGCGACGGATGAAGTGCTGCCAGAGCCCGCGTGCGGCGATCACCTGATGGCCGTCGTTATCGCAGTCGAGGCTGCCCTGGAAGGCGAACCACACCGACTCCGGCGAGTCGGCGCAGATCACCAGGCCCGGCGCGCCGGCGCGCTTGAGGTTGGCCAGGGTGCCGCGCAGTTCGTCGAGCATGCCCGAGGTCATCACGATCACATAGGCCCGGCGATACAGCTGCCAGCCGGCCAGGGCGCTGACCGCCAGGGCGTGCTCGTTGCTGGCGGTGTGGAAGCCGCGGCCGCTGTCGCGCAGCAGGTCGCCCATGGAGTCGAGGAAGCCGGCGACCATGGAACCGGTGAAGAAGTGGCAGTCCCACTGCTCGCCCCAGCGCGCGTTCATGCGCTGCTCGATATCCCGGGCCAGGGCCACCGGTTCGCTGGATTGCAGGGTGGTGCGGGCCAGCAGGCGGTTGAAGTAGGCGTGTTCCAGATGATCGATGAACAGCCGCAGCAGGTCGGCGCGGCGCAGTGGCTGGCGCTCGTGGGGCACCCGTACCAGGCGGTTGCCGCCGAGGCGGCCGAGCCAGTGCTGCAGGTGTTCTTCGTTGCAGAGCAGCAGGGCGGAACTGGGCGAGCGCTTGGCTTCGGGTTGCGCGGCGAGCAGTTCCACCAGCGGGTCGCTCTCGGGTTGATCGGCCAGGTGGCGGGTGTCGAACAGCACGTAGTCGCTTTCGCTGTCGGCGCTGGCCAGTGCTTCACGGGCAGCAGCCGCGTCGTCGAAACAGCGCATGTCCAGGTACAGGTGGTGATTGCCGGCATGCTCGCGGACATAGGCCTCGGCCTGTCCGGCAACCTGGCGGTACAGGCAGCGTGAGTCGCTGTCCGGCCAGTGCAGGCTGGCGATCGCGGTTTCATGGCCCAGCCAGTGATTGAGCCGGTCGAGCACGGCTTGCACATCCTCCTGCAGCGTGCTGTCGCGGCTGACCAGGCAGATGCCGACGGTACGAGGCTTCATGCTTTGCCCTCGGTAGTGATGGGGGTCACTCCGGCAGCGGCGTGACGTTCGTGGTTCAGCAGGGCTTCAGCGCTGCCGGCGATGCTGTGGCGCACTCGCCAGGCCAACAGCAGGGCCAGCAACAGGCCGGTGCTGAGACAGGCGAGCATGCCGGCCTGGCCGAGACGATCGAGCAGCAACCCGGCCGCCACCGGGGCGGCCAGGCGGGTGACGACGAAGAGACTCGATTGCAGGCCGTAGTCGCTGGCGGTGCGCTGGCGCCGGCTGAAGAACAGGGTCAGGCCGAACATCAGCGCCGAGACGGCGCCCATGCTCGCGGCCAGGTACAGGGCGCTGGCGACCAACCAGATGGTGCCCAGTTGCAGCCACACGCTGAGGGTGAGCAGGAGCAACGCAAGCAGGGCGGCGAGCAGGTAGGCCAGGATCGCCCGGGAGGTGCCGAGCACGCCGATCAGGCGCCCGCCAATCAGGCTGGACACCACGCCGGTGACGCCGCCGGCGATACCGACGATCCACGCCACGTCCTGCATCGGCATGCCCTGGTCGAGCAGCAGCGGCTTGAGGTACAGCCAGGCTGCGCCGATGAACGGGAAGGCGGTGAGCAGCAGCCCGGTCCATTGCCGGGCGCCGGGCTGGTTGAAGAAGCTCGTCCAGTCGGCAACGAACCCGCCTGGTGCGGTGTGTTCGGTCTCGATCGGCCGGGCCGTGCGGCGCAGGGCGAGAAGCGGCAATACGCCGAGCAGCAGGCCGGCACCCATGATCAGGAACGGCGCCTGCCAACCCAGGCGCGCCTGGATCAGCAGCATCGCCCCGCCGCCGACGATGGCACCGAGGAACAGCGCCGCCGAGCGGATGCTGCCGGCGCGCAGTTGCTGGCTGCGCGGCAGCCACTGCACCGCGAGGGCATTGAGCGGGATGTCCATCCAGGTGGCGACGATGCTGATGGCGAAGGTCATGGCGAACAGCGGCAGGCGCTGTTCGATCAGGTTCTGCCGGCCGATCAACCAGTACAGGAGCAGCAGCGCTGCGCTCAGCAGCAGCATCCAGGACACAAGGTGAGCACGGCCCAGGCGTATCCGCTGCACCGGCACGGCGAGCAGGAACTTGAACACCGCCGGCAGCCCGGCGAGCTGGAACAGTCCGATCTCGGTGCCGCTCCAGCCGTATTGGCGCATCACCAGCGGCATGCCGAACATCAGGTAGATGCTGGGCACCGCCAGCACCAGGTTGAGCCAGCCGAACAGCATTTGCAGGCCGGCGATCCGCGTGCGCTCCATCGAGTCATCCCTTGGGTTTGCGGGCGATGACGGCGTTGACCGGGGTAACCGGAAAATGCAGTCCGTTGATCTGCTCCACGGTGCGGAAACCGAGGGCTGCGAGCCTGCCGGCGAGTTCGCCCTGGGCCAGCACGTGGCGGCCTTGCAGGCGCATGTGCAGGTAATAAGGCACGACCCGGGCGGCGGCCTCGCGCTCTTCCGGCACTTCGGCCTGGCACACCAGCAGCACGCCGCCCGGGCGCAGGGCGGTGTACAGGCGCTGCAGGGTGGCGGGCAGGTCGTGGACGAAATGCAAAACGGAGGAGCACCAGATCAGGTCGTAGCCGCTGCCGATATCGTCGTGGTCAAGATCGCCACCGATGGCGTGCAGGCGTTTGCCGAGCCCGGCTGCGGCGATGTTTTCCCGGGCTACTTCGGCGGCCAGCGGGTATTCGAAGACGGCGCCTTCGATGGCGGGCAGATGTTCGGCCAGGGCAATGGCGACCAGGCCGGGGCCGCCGCCGAGATCGAGGATGCGCCTCAGATGAGGCGCCTCGGGCAAGCGGTCGAGCAGAGCGCAGGCGACTTCGCGGGTCACGGCGCGTTGCTCCTGGGCGATCTGCAGGCGCGCGGCGTTGGCCCATGCGTTGGCGATCGAGGCGCTGGTCACGGGCGTGCGCGGTACGCCGTTGCGCAAGTAGTCGCCGAGCTGGGTGCCGGTCTGGCGCAGTACCTTGTGGCGGAACAGCAGGGCGTCGCCGCAATAGGCGCGGGCCTCGGCGCGCAGATAAAGGTCAGCCAGGGGAAGGTTGCGGTAGTGCGGTGGCCGCTGCTGATCGCGTTCGAGCAGGCCGAGGCTCCACAGCAGCTCCAGCAGGTAGCCGGTGCTGGCGGGATCCAGTCGCAGTACCCTGGCGAGGGCGGCAGCACTGGCGGGCGTGCCGAGATGATCGAACAGCGCACATTCGAGGGCGACCTGCAGGGCATCGGCGCCGAGCCCGGCCAATTGCAGGTCCCAGCAGGCTTGCAGGGGGTGGATGCTGGTCAGGTCCTGGAGATTTTCACGATGAGGCACGGTAACTCCCTGTACTTGGCTGCCTTGTTCCTAACGAAACAAGCCGTGGCCGAATCACTGAAAAGAGTGATATACATTAAATGAGAATCATTTATGTTAAGTATGCGAGCCGGAGCCATTCCTATGCGAAGCACGGCGCGCGCACGCAGGGATGTCGTCATGAGCACAATGAAAGGGAGCTGCCGTATCGGCCTCGATCACCCCCGGCAACGGTCGGTACAGGCCGACGGGCGTTTGCGTATGCAACTGGCCGAGGATGTCGGCAATTGCTACTCCGAGCTGTTGCAACTGGAGCAAGGGTTGTCGCTGGGGCGTCTGCACTATCACCCGACGCGCACGCTGATCGAAGAAACCTGTGGGCCCCATGACGGGCATGTGATGGTGGTGACCATCGGCTTGCAGGGGAAATCGGGCTTCCTTGGCAAGGACGGCTGCAGCCTCGCCTTCGAGGCTGGGCAGACCACCATCACCGCGTTTCGCGCGACGCCTGGCGAACGGCGTTACCAGGCCAACGAGACAGCGTCGCAACTGCGGGTGGTGATCGACCAGGCGACCCTGTGCAAGTACGTCGGCGAGGCGCGCGCAGCCCAGGTACTGGGCAGCGGGCGCTTGCAACGCATCGATTTTCGCGCCAGCTCGAAAGCGGCCCAGGCCCATGCGGCGGCACTGTTACGCTATCTGCAACCGGGGGGGCTGAATCCGTCGAATCGACTGGACCTGCATATTCATACCCTCAGCCTGCTGTCCGAGCAGTTCAACTTGCTGGCGCCCCAGGACGGCAGCGCATCGCCTTTGAGTACCAGCGAGATCGAACGGATCGAGCGCGCGCGCAACATTCTTTGCGAGCAGTTGCATACGCCGCTGACCGTGGAATATCTCGCCACCTGCGTCGGCATGAACGAGCACAAGCTCAAGGAAGGTTTCCGCTATCTGTACGACACGACTCCGGCGCGGATGCTGCTGGATTTGCGCATGCGCAAGGCCATGACCCTGCTCGAATCCGGCCAGCAGGTCGCCCAGGCAGCGTGGCAGGTGGGGTACAAATACCCGAACAACTTCACCGTGGCCTTTACCCGGTATTTCGGGCGGGCGCCGAAGTCGATCTTTGGCAGGAAACGCTGAGCGCACTTCCTGCGCTGCAACACAAAACCCTGTGGGAGCTGGAAAGCCAGCTCCCACAGGGTTTGTGGTGTTCTCCTCACCGCATACATTTTTCACCCTTCTGCATATTAATCCAAACGAGATTCATTTGCGTTTATCGATAGTATCACTCCGCCGCCGCAGAGCGGTCATGAAACTGCCATGCATCGATAAACACGAGTCTCGCCATGTCCTTCTTCATCACCCCTCCCAAGCCGATGCGCCTCAAGCCGCTGGCCTGGTCGATTCTGCTGGCGCTGTTCAGCTCCACCGCCCTGGCCGAAGACGAAAGCCCGGCGCGGCAGTCTTCAACGCCGAACATGGAACCGCTGGAGATCGAACTGCCGGCGGGTTATGAGGAAAAAACGGGCAACCAGCCGCAGGAACTCCAGGCCCAGGAGATCACGGCAGAAGAGTGGGAAGAGAAGGACGACAAGGGACGCAGCGACGTCTATCGCAAGGATGTGTCCAACGTCTACGCCGGCAAGGACGATATCGAACGCTACAAAGGCGCCAACGCAGCCGACCTGTTCAAGGGCATGAATGGCGTCTACAGCGGCGAAGCACGCAACAGCGGCGCGCTCGATCCCAATATCCGCGGTATCCAGGGCGAAGGGCGAATACCGGTGACCGTCGACGGCACCGAGCAGGCCACTTCGGTCTGGCTCGGGTCGGCCGGGGTTTCCAACCGCAACTATGTCGATCCCAACATGATCGGCAGCATTTCGGTGGAGAAGGGGCCGTCCATGACCCCGGGAGTCAAGAGCGGCATCGGCGGCTCGGTGGAGATCCGCACCCTGGACGCGGAGGATATCGTCAGGCCGGGCGAGAGCTACGGCCTGGAGATCAAGACCGAGACCGCCAGCAACGCGGTGGCGCCCAATGAAGACGGGATGAACAACCTGGGGCGGGATTACCGGGACATCGAGGGGGCCTACGTCTCGGGCCAGTACGTCTATTTCGCCAACGGTGGCGGAGCGATGTACACCCCCCACGAGTCTTCCCGTTCCAACGATTTCGACTTCGAGGACAACGCCTTCCGTATCGCGGCGGCGACCCGCCAGGAGAACTTCGATCTGCTGGCCGCCTACAGCTACCGCAAGAAAGGCAATTACTACAGCGGCAAGCAGGGCAGCGAGCGCTACGAGACCGAGAGCTGGTACGACAAGGCCCAGGCGGCGGAAGTGAATTCGCCGACCATTGGCGACACCAGCGGCAACTACCTGGCCAGTTTCTACAAGCCGGGGGCCGAGGTATCCGGCACCTCCAACGAGATGCGCACCACGCTGCTCAAGGGCACCTTCTATCTGGCGGACGACCAGAGCCTGAAGCTGAGCTACATGCACAGTGATCTCGAGTTCGGCGAAACCATGCCGTACCTGATCAACGAAACCACCAAGCTGGTGGCCGCTGGCAGCAATATCGGCTTCCAGCTGCCCTACAGCGAGGTCGACCAGGACACGCTGTCGCTGACCTACAACTGGAATCCGCAGGACAACCGCTGGGTCGATATGCAGGCCGGGTTCTGGATGACCCGCAGTGACGCCAAGCGCTACCAGAATGGCGAGCAGGTCTTCTCCATTGCAGACGCCACCTTGAGCGACAAAGCATGGGACAACTATGTCCGCTGCAAGTACAACGTCGGCCAGTGCAATGGCAACACGGCCATGCCGGACAAGCTGCCCAACACCGATGGCCGCTTCAACCTGTTCTCCCGCGCCCTGCAGATGACCGACCACGATCGCTGGGGGCTGAACCTGTCCAACCGCATGGAGCTGAGCGATGTCTGGGCGCTGACCCTGTCCGGGGACTTCAGCAAGGAAAAGCTCAAGCAGACCGACAACGCCAGCGACGATATCGGCAGTACCTACGTTTTCGCCTCCAACTACCTGGGGCCTCGCGGCGGGCGCCGTGAGCAGTACAACTTCACCTTCAACAACGAGTGGGCGGCAACCTCTTGGCTGACGTTCAACGCGGGAGCTCGCTACAGCGACTACAGCTCGTTCGATACGACGCTGGATGAGTACAGGAAGGAGCAGGCAACGGGCTGGGATGCCAAGGCCGCTGTGGTTGCCAAGCGCTACAGTTATTCGCGAATGCTGACCGATGCTGAGAACCAGGCCTACATCGCTGGCGCGCGGGAGTTGGTTGAAAGCTGGGGCCTGGATGAGGAGACGACAGAGTTCCTCATTAATGACTATCTGCAAGAAGGGCTGGTCAACGGTATTCGCTACACCTCGGAAAGCGTGGACATTGCTACCAATGGCCAGCGCCTGGTGAGTTCGCAGAACCCGTTCACCAACGGCACCATCAACATGAGCGAGCAGGTGGCCAATGCTCAGGGTACCGGCACGACCGCTCCGCGCTACCTGATTGGCCAGACCGTAGCGCTGCCGATCTACCAACAGCCGACCGACGCTGAACGATGGGCCAAGCCCAGGAAAAGCAAGGACAGCGCATGGGCTCCGATGGCCGGCGTTACCTTGCGCGTCACGGATAATGCCCGTGTCTACGCCCGGTACACCGAGTTCGTACGCTTTCCCACCATTTATGAAGAGGCACAGACCTTTTCTGCTACGGGAATCGGGATGATCCAAAGTTCACCGCGACCGGAGCACGCGTATAACTGGGAGTTCGGTTATGTGCATGATCTGCACTCCCGGGTTCCGGAGTGGCGCAATGCAGACTTCCGGATCAACTACTACAAGAACGAGATCCACGATTACATAGACAGGGACTTCGCCTACAACATTATTCAATACGACAAGAAAATGCTTTCAGGTATCGAACTTCAGGCCAGGTTCGATACCGGTCGTTATTACTCGAACTTCGGCGTCAGCTATCGTCTCGATCAGAAACTTTGTGACAAGGACATGGCCAACACGCTGGATCCGTATTACGGGAAAGCTGTCGACGAGTGCGTCACCGGCGGTTTCCCGACCACGTTTTCCCGCACCAGCCTCCAGCCTCAATATTCCATCAACCTTGACGGTGGTATGCGGCTGTTCGATGAAAAGCTCGAGCTCGGAGGGCGCATGGTCTACCACAGCAGCGCCAGGAACAAGGAAGAGCAGAAGTGGATCGACCAGGGCCTGCTCTTTGTCCAAGGGGTGAATCAGCCCTATGAGTGGCATCCCATCTGGGTGTTCGACAGTTATGCGACGTTGCATGTCAACGACCATGTCGATGTCGATCTTGGCGTGAATAACATCACCAACCGCTACTACCTCGATCCGTTGTCCCGAACAGTAATGCCTGCACCTGGCCGCACGCTGAAGTTGGGACTGACTGCGCGTTTCTAGTTTTTTGCTGTTTTCGTAAAAACAGTGTTGTTTCCAACTCATGATAAGGAGCTTGTTGTGAAGAAACTCTTTGCATTGACAGCGTTGTCGCTGGTTACTTCCGGTGCATTTGCCGCCACCGTCAGCGGCGGTTCCTCTTCCGCCTATGTCCAGGCTGCTGCCTCGAACATGATGGCGGTAGGTACTGCGGGAATCGTCATGCCGACGACCACGGGTGGCATTGCCAATTCGGCAGCAGTCGTCAGTTTCAAGGCTGGCCCGATCGCCCAGACCAGCGCGGTGCTGAGCGGTTATGGCACCACCTCGGCACATATCGTCAACCCGCTCAATGGCGTCACCACGTCGGAAACCTGGAAGAACCTGGCTACCTACAACACCGAGATCCATGCCTATCGCCAGATCGCCGCGCCTTCGCCGGGCTATCCACAATTCGGTGGCGAGGTAATTGCCAAGGTCTCGGGCGCCGAGGTGTACTTTGGTGAATGGGCACCGGCCAAAACCGGCACCCAGCCAACCAACAGCACCGACCTGAACCTGTCCAGTGCCAACCGCACCGTCTGGTTCGTCGGCGAAAACCCGACCACCAGCATGCCGACCCTGGTCAATGCCAAGTACAACGTCGTCGGTGTCAACCAGTACAACCCGGGCACTGCCGCGGGCGTCACTTCGGGCGTGCTGACCGCCAACTATGGTGCCGGCAGCGGCACCTTGGCCGGTTCGGTTGGCGGGCTTAGCTTCGCTGGCACCACCATCGCCTCGAACGGTTCCTTCGCTCGCGGCACCAACATCAAGGGGCAGTTCTACGGCGCCAACGCCGAGGCCCTGGCAGGTATCTACACCACCAGCACCACCAAGGTCGCCTTCGGCGGCGCCAAGCAATAACACACGTGTGTCACTGGAGGAGGGAGCATCGGCTCCCCCTTCCGACCTCCAGTACCTTTCTGTCCCGGACCGATCACCATGCTGCCGTTCCTGCGGGTGCGCATCGCCCTGCTGTGTTGCTCGACCCTGTTGTCCAACGTGTTGCTGGCCGACGATGACGACACCCGCCTGCTCCTGAACAGGATCGAGCGCGGCGCCGAAGCGCGCGAGCGGGCCAACCTGGGCGCGCCGGACCCGGCCGAGCACAACGACGGGCTGATCACCATCCAGGGGCAGACGTACAACGTGCAGAACACCCTCGAAGACCTCGGGCCGGCGATCTATGTGTCCACCAACCTGCGGCAGTGGGGCAAGGTGCGGCAGTTCGTCGAGCGCTACCGGCGGTTGCCCGGGCATGAGCCGGCGCTGGTGGAAATGGCCGAGGGCCTAATCGACCGCAGCGAGCGCCGCTACACGCAGGCGATTGCTCATCTGCGTCGGGCCGACAGGTTGCAACCGGGTTTCGTGCGAGCGCGCCTGGAGCTGGCGCGGACCCTGTTCGAGGACAACCAGACCCGCGAGGCCGAAACGCTGTTCCGCGAGGTCGCCGCCGCCGATGTGCCCGAGCAGGTGCTGAGCGTGCTGGACGAGTACCACCACGCCATCGATGTGCGCCGCCAGTGGCATGGCTCGGCATCCCTGGGCTTCGGCTACAACAGCAATATCAACCAGGCCAACGGCATGACCACGGTGACCCAGGTGTGTTCGGTGTTCTTCGATTGCTTCGACTACACGCGGCAGATGCCGAAGAAGATCAGCGCTTCAAGCCTGGTCTACGATGTCGCGGCCGAGCGGCGTTTCCAGATCGCCGGCAATCACAACGTGCTGGTGCGTGGCCTCAGCTATGGCAACGACTACAGCCGGCACAGCGAGGAGGATGACGTCGAGACCTGGTACGACGACAACACCAGCGTGCTGTACGCCGGCTACAGCTTCCAGAGTGCGCTCGACGATGTGTCGCTGACCCCGCTGTTCGAGAACTACTACAGCGACCACCACACCAAGTACCAGGCCAGCGGCGTGCGCGGGGAATGGAAGCACAACCTGAGCAATCGCTTGCAGGTCGGCTTGCAGGCGCAGCACAAGCATTTCCGTTTCCAGGGCGATCAGCGTGACTATTTCGATGATTACGACGAGCGTCAGGTGGGTACGTCGCTGTCGTATCTGCTTGATCCACAGACCCTGATATTTGGCGGCGTGACCTACACCCGGCGCAGCCAGGAAGCCGATACCGCGAGCAATCGCGAGTACATGGGCAGCCTCGGGGCGTATCACGGTTTCAATGCGGGGGTGAACCTGAGCCTGATCGGTCTGTATCGCACCACCCGTTATGACGCGCCGGACGTTTTTCTCGGTGGCCTGCGCAAGGATCGCCAGCAGATCTACATCGCCAACCTGAGCGTGCCGCGCCTGGCCTTCGCCGGCATCGTGCCGAGCCTGTATGCCAAGCGCACGGTGACCGACAGCAGCATCGACTGGGCTTATTCGTACCGGCAGACCGAGGTGGCGTTGAAGTTCGAAAAGACTTTCTAGAGTGGGGCAGGGTCGCGAAGCGGCCCCAATTGGCTGGATTTGCCGAATCCCAGGCATAAAAAAACCCGCTTTCGCGGGTTTCTTTAGAAATATGGTGCCCAGAAGAAGACTCGAACTTCCACGACCGTAAGGTCACCAGCACCTGAAGCTGGCGTGTCTACCAATTTCACCATCTGGGCAAAGGTTGAAGCATTTGTAACAAATTCGGTGTAGCGTGTCGCGTAAATTCCAGCCTTGTCACTCGTTGGCTGAAATTTGAAATTGGTGCCCAGAAGAAGACTCGAACTTCCACGACCGTAAGGTCACCAGCACCTGAAGCTGGCGTGTCTACCAATTTCACCATCTGGGCATTTCGCTGATTGCGCTTCGACGTAGTGTTTTACATCGTGCGGCTTCTCAACTATAACGACGGTGTCCGTCGCTGTGGTGCGCACTATACGGATGGCCCCCGGGGCTGTAAACCCCCGTTCGAAAAAAATCTTAAAAAATTCAAGCCGTTGATCGACCGAAGCCCAGAACCCGTTTACAGGCCGTCCCGGGTGGGGCTGTCCAAGGTTGAAATTTCCGGTTTCAATACGGCTATGCCAAACTAACCCTTATATAGACAAGGTGAACCCCTCCTAATGGCCGATTGGCAGTCCCTCGATCCCGAGGCCGCTCGTGAAGCGGAAAAATACGAAAACCCCATCCCTAGCCGTGAGCTGATCCTCCAGCACCTCGCCGAACGAGGCTCGCCGGCTGCGCGCGAGCAACTGGTTGAGGAGTTCGGTTTGCACACCGAGGATCAGATCGAGGCCCTGCGCCGCCGCCTGCGGGCAATGGAGCGCGATGGTCAGCTGATCTACACCCGGCGCGGCACCTATGCCCCGGTAGACAAGCTGGACCTCATCCTCGGCCGTGTCTCGGGCCACCGCGACGGTTTCGGCTTCCTGATCCCCGACGATGGCACGGAAGACCTGTTCCTCAGCCCGTCGCAGATGCGCCTGGTGTTCGACGGCGACCGCGCCCTGGCCCGGGTTTCCGGCGTCGACCGCCGTGGCCGTCGGGAAGGTGTGCTGGTAGAGATCATTTCCCGCGCCCACGAGAGCATCGTCGGTCGCTACTTCGAGGAAGGCGGCATCGGCTTCGTCACCGCCGACAACCCGAAGATCCAGCAGGAAGTGCTGGTGACCCCGGGCCGCAACGCCGGGGCCAAGATCGGCCAGTTCGTCGAGGTGAAGATCACCCACTGGCCGACCCCGCGTTTCCAGCCGCAGGGCGATGTGGTCGAAGTGATCGGCAACTACATGGCGCCGGGCATGGAAATCGACGTGGCCCTGCGCAGCTACGACATTCCGCATGTATGGCCCGAAGCGGTCATCAAGGAAGCCCGCAAGCTCAAGCCGGACGTGGAAGAGAAGGACAAGGAAAAGCGCATCGACCTGCGCCACCTGCCGTTCGTCACCATCGACGGCGAAGACGCCCGCGACTTCGACGATGCCGTGTATTGCGAAAGCCTTGGCAAGCTGCGCCTGTTCTCCGGTGGCTGGCGCCTGTACGTGGCGATCGCCGACGTATCCAGCTATGTCCGTCTTGGTTCGGCACTCGATGCCGAAGCCCTGGTCCGTGGCAACTCGGTGTATTTCCCCGAGCGGGTGATCCCGATGCTGCCGGAAGAGCTGTCCAACGGCCTGTGCTCGCTGAACCCGCACGTCGATCGCCTGGCCATGGTCTGCGAAATGACCATCAACAAGTCCGGGCAGATGGTCGATTACCAGTTCTATGAAGCGGTGATCCACTCCCACGCGCGCCTGACCTACAACAAGGTCAGCAGCATGCTGGAACATGCCCGCACCCGCGAAGGCCGTGCCCTGCGCGAGGAATACAGCGAAGTGCTGCCGCACCTCAAGCAGCTCTATGCGCTGTACAAGGTGCTGCTCGATGCCCGCCACACCCGCGGCGCGATTGACTTCGAGACCCAGGAAACCCGCATCATCTTCGGCGCCGAGCGCAAGATCGCGGAGATCCGCCCGACCGTGCGCAACGACGCGCACAAGCTGATCGAGGAATGCATGCTGGCGGCCAACGTGGCCACCGCCGAATTCCTCAAGAAGCATGAGGTTCCGGCCCTGTACCGGGTTCACGACGGTCCGCCGCCGGAGCGCCTGGAAAAACTGCGCGCCTTCCTTGGTGAACTGGGCTTGTCGCTGCATAAAGGCAAGGACCCGTCGCCGAAGGACTACCAGGCCCTGCTGGCGAGCATCGCCGGGCGCCCGGACTTCCACCTGATCCAGACCGTGATGCTGCGTTCTCTGAGCCAGGCAGTGTACAGCGCCGAGAACAACGGCCACTTCGGCCTGAACTACGAGGCCTACACCCACTTCACTTCGCCGATCCGTCGTTATCCGGACCTGCTGGTACACCGCGCCATCCGCAGCGTGATCCGTTCCCGCGTGGAAACCCCGCACGTCAAGCGTGCCGGGGCGATGAGCATTCCCAAGGCACGGATCTACCCGTACGACGAGAACACCCTGGAGCAACTGGGCGAACAGTGCTCGATGAGCGAACGGCGCGCCGACGAGGCGACCCGCGACGTGGTCAACTGGCTCAAATGCGAATACATGAAGGACCGCGTCGGCGAATCCTTCCCGGGTGTGATCACCGCGGTGACCGGCTTCGGCCTGTTCGTCGAGCTGACCGACATCTATGTCGAGGGCATGGTCCACGTCAGTGCGCTGCCAGGCGACTACTACCACTTCGACCCGGTGCACCACCGCCTGACCGGCGAGCGCACCGGCCGCAGCTTCCGTCTCGGCGACACCGTCGAAGTGCGGGTGATGCGCGTCGACCTGGAGCAGCGCAAGATCGACTTCGAAATGTCGGAGAACGCCCTGAAGGCGCCGATCGGGCGCAAACAGCGTTCGGCCGAGCCGGCAGCGGCGACCGGCGCGAAGATCGGCGTCGGCCCGAATGCCAAAGGCAAGGCGGCAGATCCTGCACCTGCTCCGGCCAAGGCAGAGCGTCCTGCCCGTCGCAGCAAGAAGGACGAAACCTCCGAAGCCTATTTCTCCTCCCATGCCGCGACGAACAACGCCGAAGTGCGCAAGAGTCGGGAAATGAAGAAGGCCCTGCTTTCCGAGGCGCGGCACGCCCATGCCAGTGGCAAGCCGGCGGGCAAGTCCGCGGGCAAATCGGAGAAACCGAGCAAACACCGCAAGGGGCCGCCAAAGTCCGGTTCCACTTCGCGTAAACCGAAAGGCAAGTCATGAGTCAGTTGGAAAAGATCTACGGCGTGCATGCCGTGGAAGCCCTGTTGCGCTTTCACCCCAAGCGGGTGAAGCAGATCTGGCTGTCGGAAGGTCGTAGCGAGCCGCGGGTCCAGGCGCTGTTGGCGCTGGCCGCGGAATACCGGGTCAGCGTTGGCCAGGCCGAGCGCCGCGAAATGGACGCCTGGGTCGAAGGCGTGCACCAGGGCGTGGTCGCCGAGGTCAGCCCGAGCCAGGTCTGGGGCGAGGCAATGCTCGAGGAACTGCTGGAGCGGACCGAGAAGGTTCCGCTGCTGCTGGTTCTCGATGGCGTCACCGACCCGCACAACCTCGGGGCCTGCCTGCGTACTGCCGATGCTGCCGGCGCGCTGGCGGTGATCGTGCCCAAGGACAAGTCGGCGACGCTGACCGCTGCGGTGCGTAAGGTGGCCTGCGGTGCTGCCGAGGTGATTCCGCTGGTGGCCGTGACCAACCTGGCGCGGACCCTGGAAAAGCTGCAGCAGCGTGGCCTGTGGGTGGTCGGCACGGCCGGCGAAGCCGAGCAGGAGCTGTACCAGCAGGACATGACCGGGCCGACCGTGCTGGTGATGGGCGCCGAAGGCAAGGGCATGCGCCGCCTGACCCGCGAACACTGCGATTTCCTGGTGAAATTGCCGATGGCGGGGAGCGTCAGCAGCCTGAACGTCTCGGTGGCAACCGGCGTTTGCCTGTTCGAGGTGGTGCGGCAGCGTTCCGTCAGCAAGTAAATGGTGGACCCAATCGCTGGCAAGCCAGCTCCCACACCGCTGACCCTGTGGGAGCTGGCTTGCCAGCGATGCTTTTAGCGGCACTGCTCAATATTTCACCAATTACCTTGCTTGTCCCACCGCGCTTCTCTACAATTGCGCGCCTTGTCCCGGGCATGCGTGCCCGATCCAGGACAGGACATACAAGAGTCATTCACTCCTTGTCTGACCGCATTGTCGGCAGACTACAACCCGTAAGGAGCATTCATGCGTCATTACGAAATCATCTTCTTGGTTCACCCGGACCAGAGCGAGCAAGTCGGCGGCATGGTTGAGCGTTACACCAAGCTGATCGAAGAAGACGGCGGCAAGATCCACCGTCTGGAAGACTGGGGCCGTCGTCAACTGGCCTACGCAATCAACAATGTTCACAAGGCTCACTACGTGATGCTGAACGTTGAGTGCACCGGCAAGGCCCTGGCCGAGCTGGAAGACAACTTCCGTTACAACGATGCCGTGATCCGTAACCTGGTCATCCGTCGCGACGAAGCCGTCACTGGCCAGTCCGAGATGCTCAAGGCTGAAGAAAACCGCAGCGAGCGCCGTGAGCGTCGTGACCGTCCTGAGCATGCTGACAGCGCCGAAGGCGACGACAGCAATGACAGCGACAACAGCGATAACGCTGACGAGTAATCCACGGATCTTTTGAGGAGCCTATTACATGGCACGTTTCTTCCGTCGTCGTAAATTCTGCCGCTTCACTGCTGAAGACGTGAAAGAGATCGATTACAAAGATCTCAACACCCTGAAAGCTTACGTATCCGAAACCGGCAAGATCGTTCCAAGCCGTATCACTGGTACCAAAGCTCGTTATCAGCGTCAGCTGGCTACCGCTATCAAGCGCGCCCGCTTCCTGGCCCTGCTGCCCTACACCGACAGCCACGGCCGCTGAGACCGGGTCGTCGACAAGTAGCAAAGGATAAAATGCATGCGGGCCCTGGCTGATTTCATCATGCGCGGTCGCGTGCAGGCCACTCTGGTAGTGGTGGGTTGTGCGGCATTGCCGCTGCTGTTCTGGTTGAGTGCCGCCGCCGGGAGCCTGGTGTTCCTGCGGCGCGGTTTCAAGGACGCCTCCGGCGTTCTTGCCTGGGCTGTACTGCCGGCGTTGGCCTGGTGGTACTTCGGCGAGCCGCGCACCTTGATGGTGTTGCTGGGGACGCTGGGTCTGGCAGCGCTGTTGCGCGCCGGACAATCCTGGAACCGGGTGCTGTTGTCCAGCATCGCCCTGGGCCTGGTGTATGGCGCCGTTCTGGGTTCGGTGTTCCGCGAACCGATCGACACCCTCGCGCAAGAGATCGCCAAGATCCTTCCGCAGATGCTCGACGGGATCTACCAACAATTGTCGGTAGAAGAGCGGGGCCGGCTGGAAGGGCTGATCTCACCGGTGCTTACCGGCCTGATTGCGGCCTTGCTGCAGGCGGTCAGTGTGTTGTCCCTGATGTTGGGGCGCTACTGGCAGGCAGCCTTGTATAACCCGGGAGGCTTCGGCAACGAGTTTCGTGCCGTAAGACTGCCGTTGGCGGCGGCGCTGGTGCTGCTGGTGTTGATGCTGGTGGGGCCGAATTTCGGTACCGAGCTGGGCATGCTGACACCGCTGTGCACCGTGCCGCTGGTCTTCGCCGGACTGGCCGTGATCCATGGCCTGGTGGCGCAGAAGCGACTGGCGAAGTTCTGGCTGGTCGGGTTGTACGTAACGCTGCTGCTGTTCATGCAGCTGATTTATCCGTTGCTCGTGGTCCTGGCCATTGTCGACAGCCTGATTGATTTTCGCGGACGCGGGGCGTCCAAGGACGCCGGTAACGGCTCCGCGAACGGTGAAGGTTAAAAGTTAAGAGGTTTATACCAAATGGAACTGATCCTGCTGGAAAAAGTCGCCAACCTGGGCAACCTGGGCGACAAAGTTAAAGTCAAGGCTGGTTACGGTCGTAACTTCCTGCTGCCATTCGGCAAGGCCACCGTTGCCAACGCCGCCAACCTGGCTGCGTTCGAAGAGCGTCGTGCCGAGCTGGAAAAAGCTGCTGCCGACAAGAAAGCTTCGGCTGAAAGCCGCGCTGCCCAACTGGCTGAACTGGAAGTCACCATCACCGCTACCGCTGGTGATGAAGGCAAACTGTTCGGTTCGATCGGCACCCACGACATCGCTGACGCACTGACCGCCTCCGGCGTTGAAGTTGCCAAGGCTGAAGTTCGTCTGCCGAACGGCACCATCCGTCAGGTTGGCGAATACGACGTAGCCGTGCACCTGCACAGCGACGTCGAAGCCACCGTACGCGTGGTCGTCGTAGCAGCCTAAGCTGTATCGATCGGCTGGTTCCTTTGGAAACAGCCGGTTAACATCGGGCACGATCCTGCATCGCAGGTCGTGCCCTTTGTCTTTTTCACCCTCCAGATTTCCCAGGTGGCCATGAACGAGATAACCGCCCCCGAGCAATATGATCTGCAAACTGCCGCGCTGAAGGTGCCGCCACATTCCATCGAGGCCGAACAGGCCGTGCTCGGTGGCCTGATGCTGGACAACAACGCCTGGGAGCGTGTGCTCGATCAAGTCTCCGACGGCGACTTCTACCGGCATGACCACCGCCTGATCTTCCGCGCCATCCACAAGCTGGTTGACCTGAACATCCCGTTCGACGTGGTCACCCTGCACGAACAGCTGGACAAGGAAGGCCTGAGCTCGCAGATCGGCGGCCTCGGCTACCTCGGCGAGCTGGCGAAGAACACCCCGTCGGTGGCCAACATCAAGGCCTATGCGCAGATCATTCGCGAGCGCGCGACCTTGCGCCAGCTGATCAGCATCAGCAACGACATCGCCGACAGCGCCTTCAACCCGCAGGGCCGCAATGCCGAGGAGATCCTCGACGAAGCCGAGCGGCAGATCTTCCAGATCGCCGAGGCTCGCCCGAAGACCGGCGGCCCGGTAGGCGTCAATGAACTGCTGACCAAGGCCATCGACCGCATCGACACGCTGTTCAACTCCGACAGCGAGATCACCGGCCTGTCCACCGGCTATACCGACCTCGACGAGAAGACCAGCGGCCTGCAGCCGGCCGACCTGATCATCGTCGCCGGCCGTCCATCCATGGGCAAGACCACATTCGCCATGAACCTGGTGGAAAACGCTGTGTTGCGCAGCGACAAGGCGGTGCTGGTGTACTCCCTCGAGATGCCAGGCGAATCGCTGATCATGCGTATGCTTTCGTCCCTCGGTCGCATCGACCAGACCAAGGTACGCTCCGGCCAGCTGGACGACGATGACTGGCCGCGCCTGACCTCGGCGGTCAACCTGCTCAACGACCGCAAGCTGTTCATCGACGATACCGCCGGCATCAGCCCGTCGGAAATGCGTGCACGGACCCGTCGCCTGGTCCGCGAGCATGGCGATATCGCCATGATCATGATCGACTACCTCCAGCTGATGCAGATCCCCGGTTCCAGCGGCGACAACCGGACCAACGAGATCTCCGAGATCTCCCGGTCCCTCAAGGCCCTGGCCAAGGAATTCAACTGCCCGGTCATCGCCCTGTCGCAGCTCAACCGCTCCCTGGAGCAGCGTCCGAACAAGCGCCCGGTGAACTCCGACTTGCGGGAATCGGGAGCGATCGAGCAGGACGCCGACGTGATCATGTTCGTGTACCGCGACGAGGTGTATCACCCCGAGACCGAGCACAAGGGCATTGCCGAGATCATCATCGGCAAGCAGCGGAACGGCCCGATCGGCTTTATCCGCCTGGCCTTCATCGGCAAGTACACGCGCTTCGAGAACCTTGCCCCGGGCAGCTACAACTTCGACGACGACGAGTAATGCCCGCGCCCGACCAATTCCGACCTTCGCCGTCGGAATTGGTTAAATTTTGTGCTATATTCCGCGCCCGCGATTTTCCTGCACTCAAAAAAACCGGTCACTGACATGCAAGCAGCCAAACCACTCTTCGACTATCCCAAGTACTGGGCCGAATGCTTCGGACCAGCGCCGTTCCTGCCGATGAGCAGGGAGGAGATGGATCAGCTCGGCTGGGATTCCTGCGACATCATCATCGTGACCGGCGACGCCTACGTCGACCATCCGTCGTTCGGCATGGCCATCATCGGCCGCCTGTTGGAGGCCCAGGGCTTCCGCGTCGGGATCATCGCCCAGCCGAACTGGCAGTCGAAGGACGACTTCATGAAGCTCGGCGAGCCCAACCTGTTCTTCGGCGTCGCCGCCGGCAACATGGACTCGATGATCAACCGCTACACCGCCGACAAGAAGATCCGCTCCGATGACGCCTATACCCCGGGTGGCCTGGCCGGCAAGCGCCCGGACCGTGCGAGCCTGGTCTACAGCCAGCGCTGCAAGGAAGCCTACAAGCACGTGCCGATCGTTCTCGGCGGCATCGAGGCGTCGTTGCGCCGCATCGCGCACTACGACTACTGGCAGGACAAGGTCCGCCACTCGATCCTGATCGACGCCTGCGCCGACATCCTCCTGTACGGCAACGCCGAACGCGCCGTGGTCGACATAGCCCAGCGCCTTGCTGCCGGCGAACGCATCGAGGACATCACCGATATCCGCGGTACCGCCTTCGTCCGCCGCGATACCCCGCAGGGCTGGTACGAGATCGACTCGACCCGCATCGACCGTCCGGGCAAGGTCGACAAGATCATCAACCCCTATGTCAACACCCAGGACACCCAGGCCTGCGCCATCGAGCAGCAGAAGGGCGAGGTGGAAGATCCGAACGAGCCGAAGGTCGTGCAACTGCTCGACAGCCCGCGGATGACCCGGGAAAAGACCGTGATCCGCCTGCCGTCTTTCGAGAAGGTGCGCAATGACGCGGTGCTCTACGCCCACGCCAACCGCGTGCTGCACCTGGAAACCAACCCTGGTAACGCCCGGGCCATGGTGCAGAAGCACGGTGAAGTCGATGTCTGGTTCAACCCGCCGCCCATTCCGATGACCACCGAGGAAATGGACTACGTATTCGGCATGCCCTACGCGCGGATCCCGCATCCGGCCTACGGCAAGGAGCGCATCCCTGCGTATGAAATGATCCGTTTCTCGGTGAACATCATGCGCGGCTGCTTTGGTGGCTGCACCTTCTGCTCCATCACCGAGCATGAAGGGCGGATCATCCAGAACCGTTCCCACGAGTCGATCATTCGCGAGATCGAGGAGATCCGCGACAAGGTCCCCGGCTTCACCGGCGTTATTTCCGACCTCGGCGGCCCGACCGCGAACATGTACCGGATCGCCTGCAAGAGCACCGAGATCGAGACCCACTGCCGCAAGCCGTCCTGTGTGTTCCCGGGGATCTGCCCGAACCTGAACACCGACCACTCGTCGCTGATCAAGCTATACCGCAGTGCCCGCGCCCTGCCGGGGGTGAAGAAGATCCTGATTGCTTCCGGCCTGCGCTACGACCTTGCCGTGGAGTCGCCCGAGTACGTGCGCGAGCTGGTGACCCACCACGTTGGTGGCTACCTGAAGATCGCCCCGGAGCACACCGAGGAAGGCCCGCTTAACCAGATGATGAAGCCTGGTATCGGCACCTACGACCGCTTCAAGCGCATGTTCGAGAAATATTCGAAGGAAGCGGGCAAGGAGCAGTACCTGATTCCGTACTTCATCGCCGCGCACCCGGGCACCACCGACGAAGACATGATGAACCTGGCCCTGTGGCTCAAGGGCAACGGCTTCCGCGCCGACCAGGTGCAGGCGTTCTACCCGTCGCCGATGGCCTCGGCCACTGCCATGTACCACTCGGGCAAGAACCCGCTGCGCAAGGTCACCTACAAGAGCGAAGGGGTGACCATCGTCAAGAGCGAGGAGCAGCGCCGCCTGCACAAGGCTTTCCTGCGCTACCACGATCCGAAGGGCTGGCCGATGCTGCGCGAGGCCCTTGAGCGCATGGGCCGTGCCGACCTGATCGGCCCGGGCAAGCATCAGCTGATTCCGGCGCACCAGCCGGCGACCGACAGCTACCAGAGCGCCCGACGCAAGAACTCCACCCCTGCGGGTAGCCACAAGGTGGCCAAGGAACAGAAGATTCTCACCCAGCACACCGGCCTGCCGCCGCGCGCCAGCAATGGTGCCAAGCCCTGGGACAAGCGCGAAGAGGCCAAGGCCGCCGCGTTCGCCCGCAACCAGGAGGCGGCCAAGGCACGCAAGGACGCGGCCAAGGGTGGCAAGGGCAAGGGCAAGACCAAGCGCCAGCCGGTCCTGCCGCGCTAAGCCCCATGACGGGGCTTGCGCCCCGTCATGAAGCCCCTGGTTGCACCTCCTCGGTGCAAGAAGCCGAGGCCCTCATCGCTGGCAAGCCAGCTCCCATAGGTTTTGCGGTGCACCCGATCCCTGTGGGAGCTGGCTTGTCGGATCGCCGCACCGCAGCGATGAGGCCAGACCAGGCGCCATCATTTCCTACCAGAAAGCCACTGGCATAACTCTTGCCGCATCCCGCCCACCACTCCCCTGTGAGCGCCCCGATGCCCGACCTGCTGGATGCCCTGACCCCAAGCCCCGCGACCTGGCATGAAATGCTCGCCGTCGATGGCAGCGTGCGTCCGCACTGGCAGGAACTGCTGGCCCACCTGCAACGCAGTGGTCCGCAGCAACTGACCCAGCGCCAGGCCCTGCTTAACCGACAATTGCGGGAAAACGGCGTCACCTACAACATTTACGCCGATCCCGACGGTGCCGATCGCCCCTGGGAACTGGACCTGCTGCCCCAGGTCATTCCCGCCGCCGAGTGGGACCTGCTGGCCCGGGGCATCGCCCAGCGCGCGCAGGTGCTCAATGGCGTGCTGGCGGATATCTACGGGCCGCAGCAACTGATCGCCGAGGGTCTGCTGCCGGCCGAGCTGGTCTTCGGCCACAACAACTTCCTGTGGCCTTGCCAAGGCATCGAAGTGCCGCAACAGACCTGGCTGCATGTCTACGCCGCCGACCTGGCCCGCGGCCCGGACGGCCGCTGGTGGGTGACTGCCGACCGCACCCAGGCTCCCTCCGGTGCGGGATACGCCCTGGAAAACCGCACCGTGGTCTCCCGCGCCTTCCCCGAGCTGTATCGCGATCTGCACGTGCAACACCTGGCCGGCTTCTTCCGTACCCTCCAGCAGAGCCTGGCGCGCCTGGCTCCCAGTGGTCGGGAAACGCCGCTGGTGGTGCTGCTGACCCCCGGGCGCTTCAACGAAAGCTGGTTCGAACACCTGTTCCTTGCCCGCCAGCTGGACTACCCGCTGGTGGAGGGCAGCGACCTGACCGTGCGCGACGGTACGGTCTACCTGAAGACCTTGAGCGGCCTGCGCCGGGTCCACGCGATCCTGCGTCGGCTCGACGACGATTTCTGCGACCCCCTGGAATTGCGCACCGACTCGGCGCTGGGCGTCCCCGGCCTGCTGGACGCCGTGCGCCAGGGACGGGTCCTGGTAGCCAACGCCCTGGGCAGCGGCGTGCTGGAATCTCCCGGTCTGCCGGGCTTCCTGCCGGCGATCAGTGAGCGGCTGCTGGGTGAGCCATTGATCCTGCCGTCCATCGCCAGTTGGTGGTGCGGCGAACCGGCCGCCCTGGAGCAGGCGCTGGAAAAGATGCCCGATCTGCTGTTCAAGCCCGCCTTTCCCTCGCAAAGCTTCCAGCCCTTGCTGGGGCGCGACCTCGACGACGCCCAGCGCCAGGCATTGGCCAAGCGCCTGCGCGCGCGGCCCTATGCCTATGTTGCCCAGGAACTGGCGCAGCTGTCCCAGGCTCCGGTCTGGCAGGGTGCAAGGCTGGAAGACCGGCCCGTGGGCATGCGCGTCTACGCCGTGGCCGACGCCGACGGCTGGCGGGTCCTGCCGGGCGGGCTGACACGGGTGGCGGCGCAGGCCGATGCCGAGGTGGTGTCGATGCAGCGCGGCGGTGCCAGCAAGGACACCTGGGTCCTGGGCGAGCGCCCGGCCCGGGGCGAACAATGGCAGGTCAGCCGCAGCCTGGGCGTCGCCGACCTGGTCCGCGCCGACCCCTACCTGCCATCGCGGGTGGTGGAAAACCTGTTCTGGTTCGGCCGTTATTGCGAGCGTTGCGATACCAGCGCGCGCCTGCTGCGGATCCTGCTGGGGCGTTACCTGGATGGCGACTCGCCGCAAGCGCTGGAAGCGGCGGTGCAACTGGCCGAAGAGCTGGAGCTGCTGCCGAAGCAGGGCACCCTCGACACCCGTCTTCGCACTGCACTGCTGGACCCCAACTGGGGCTTCAGCCTGCGGGCCAATCTGCAGCGTCTGCAATGGGCGGCCGCGCAGGTGCGTGGCACGCTGTCGCGGGAAAACTGGCAGGCGCTGAGCGAACTGCAACGAGAGGCGCAGCGCCTTGACGATCTCTCGGCCGATTTCACCGAACTGCTGGACTTTCTCAACCGCCTGATCCTGTCCATGGCGGCATTGTCCGGCTTCGCCATGGACGACATGACCCGCGACGAAGGCTGGCGCTTCCTGCTTACCGGGCGCCGCATCGAGCGCCTGCACGCGTTGAGCAGCAGCCTTGCAGGCTTCCTGCGCGGGCCGGCGCCCAGCGACCAGGCTGGTCTGGAGTGGTTGCTGGAACTGGCCAACAGCAGCATCACTTACCGTTCGCGCTATCTGGCGGTGGCGCAGCTGGTTCCGGCGCTGGACCTGCTTCTGTTGGACGAGCAGAACCCCCATGGCGTGCTGTTCCAGTTGCGTTCGCTGCTGCGGTCGCTGGAACGCCTGCGCAGCCCGGCAGAGGCCGAGTTGGGCGAGCTGGCCGAGCGCCTGAAGCATTTCGATCTGCGCAGCCTGGAGGCGTCGTTGTTCGGGGAAGCCAGCCTGACTGCGGTACTGGAAGGGCTGGCGGCGATGCTCGAACGGATCGCGGCAGGCGCCGAAGCGGCGGCCGAGCGCCTGGCCCTGCGCCATTTCGCCCATGTCGATGTCCGCCAGCAGACGGTGTCCGCCTGATGAGTGCGCATTACCAGATTCTTCACGACACCCATTACCGCTATGCCAGCCCGGTCTCCCTGGCCCAGCAATTGGTGCACCTCTGGCCGAGGGACTGTGCCTGGCAACGTTGCCAGGAACGTATTCTGGAGGTGACGCCGGTGCCGACACGGCGCCGCGACGAGCTGGATGTGTTCGGCAATCCGCTGACCCGACTCGGCCTGGAATACCAGCATGACGAGTTGCAGGTCAGCACTCGCGTGCGCATCGAAGTGCTGCCGCGCAAGGTGCCATCGCTGTGTGCCTCACCCGCCTGGGAGCAGGCCCGGGATGCCCTGGCCTATTCGCGCAGGGCGCTATCGCCGGCGTTTCTCGAGGCCAGCCGCTATCGCTTCGAGTCACCGTTCGTGCGCCTGAAAAGGCGCTTCGTTGAATTCTCCGAACCCTGCTTCGGCGCCGGCGTACCGCTGCTGGAGGCGGTACGGGCGCTGATGGAAAAGATCTACCGGGAATTCACCTTCGATGCCGGCGCTACCCAGGTCGCCACGCCGCTGGTGGAGGTGCTGGCGCGACGTCGCGGGGTCTGCCAGGACTTCGCCCACCTGATGCTTGCCTGCCTGCGCTCGCGGGGGCTGGCGGCGCGCTACGTCAGTGGTTACCTGCTGACCCGGCCGCCGCCCGGGCAGGCCCGGCTGATCGGTGCCGACGCTTCCCATGCCTGGGTCTCGGTGTACTGCCCGACCAATGGCTGGGTGGATTTCGATCCCACCAACAACCTGCTGCCGGCGCTGGAGCACATCACTCTTGGCTGGGGCCGGGACTTTGCCGATGTCTCGCCGTTGCGCGGAGTGATTCTCGGCGGCGGCAGCCATGACCCCGAGGTCCGGGTAACGGTGCTGCCCGTGGAGGATCAGCTCGGCGGCTGATCGACCCACTTCGGCTGCACCACCGGCTCCCAGGCGTCCAACGCATCGAGCAGGGCGTCCGGTGCCTCGTTCATCTGCAGCATCGAGCGGTGCTGCGGGCGCACGAAGCCCTGTTCGACGACATGATCGAGGAAGCCGCTGAGCTTCTCGTAGAACCCGTTGACTTCGAGCAGGCCCAACGGTTTGCCGTGGTAGCCGAGCTGGCCCCAGGTCCAGACTTCGAACAGCTCCTCGAAGGTGCCGAGCCCGCCAGGTAGGGCGATGAAGGCGTCGCTCAGCTCGGCCATGCGCGCCTTGCGCGCGTGCATGCCGTCGACAACCTCCAGGCGCGTGAGGCCAGGGTGGGCGATTTCGGCGCGTTGCAGGCTCACCGGGATGATCCCGATCACCTCGCCTCCGGCGGCCATGGCGGCATCGGCAACGATCCCCATCAGGCCCACCGCACCACCACCGTAGACCAGCGTCAGGCCGCGCCCGGCGATCGCCTGGCCGAGGGCGATGGCGGCTTCACGATAGACCGGGCTGGCCCCGGTGCTGGCGCCACAGAAAACACAAACGGAACGTAGGGACATGACTTTCTCCGGGTCGAAAACGGCCACAGGGTACGGTCATGCAGCGGCGGTTCCAAGCCTTGCAGCTACTCCGGACGGGAGAATTCGCAGGCGGTGCCGGCAGCGCCGCAGGCGTAGGCGGCCAGAAGACTTTGCATGAAATTACCGAGGGACATGGCGGACTACTCCTAAATGAGAGGTTGTCCCATCCTCGGTCATAGGGGCATGATGGCGCACGTTGATTGTCTTGATGGACACCATAGAGAATTTCACTGCCGATTCAGGGTCTTAACCCTTGACCCATGTCACCGGTCCGTTGCGCTGGATGGGGCAGTCTGATTTCAATAAAAAACCTGCCATGGAGATTCACGATGTTTGCCAAGTTCGTTGCGGTATCCCTGCTGACCCTCGCCGCCAGTGCCCAGGTAATGGCCGCTGATTGCAAGGTCACCGTCGATTCCACCGACCAGATGTCCTATAACACCAAGGAAATCACCATCGACAAGAGCTGCAAGCAGTTCACCGTCGAGCTGACCCACTCCGGCAACCTGCCGAAGAACGTCATGGGCCACAACCTGGTAATCAGCAAGACTGCCGATGCCCAGGCCATCGCCACTGCCAGCATGGGCAAGGGCCTGGACGGCGGTTACCTGGATGAAAGCGATGCGCGCATCGTTGCCCACACCAAGCTGATCGGCGCCGGTGAAACCAGCTCCGTGACCTTCGATGTGTCCAAGCTGGAAGCGGGCCAGGACTATCAGTTCTTCTGCACCTTCCCAGGCCATATCAGCATGATGAAGGGCGCTGTTGTACTGAAGTAATTCATTCAGGGGCCTCCAGGGCCCCATCGCTGGCAAGCCAGCTCCCACAAGGTCCGCGTGCACCGCTAACCTGTGGGAGCTGGCTTGTCGGACCGCCGCACCGCAGCGATGCTCTCTTCAGGGCGCGAACGGCATTTCCCGCTTGTGCTGCGTCTTCTCGTACGTCCGCTTGATGATTTCGAACGCTTCCTCGCTTACCGGCTCGCCGTGCAGGAAGGCGTCGATCTGCGCATAGGTGACGCCGTGCGCAGCCTCGTCCGGCTTGCCCGGCTCAAGATCTTCCAGGTCCGCAGTCGGGACCTTCTCCACCAGTGATTCCGGCGCGCCAAAGCTGCGCGCGATGGAGCGCACCTGGTTCTTTACCAGGCCGCTGAGCGGCGCCAGGTCGCAGGAGCCATCGCCGAACTTGGTAAAGAAGCCCATCACTGCCTCGGCGGCATGGTCGGTACCGATCACCAGGCCACCACGGGCACCGGCGATGGTGTACTGGGCGACCATGCGCATCCGCGCCTTGGTATTGCCCACCACGAAGTCCACCATGGCCGGCTTGCCACCTTCCAGCGCCTTGACCTCCGCCGCCAGGGCGCGCACCGCCGGTGCGATATCCACCGTGTGCAGTTCGTCGGGCTTGATGAAGTCGAGGCAGGCCTGGGCGTCGTGCTCGTCGTGCTGCACATGGTAAGGCAGGCGCACGGCGATGAAGCGGTAGGCCGTGTCGCCGGTCTGTTCGCGCAGTTCATTGACCGCACGCTGGGCGAGCAGGGCGGCAGTGAGCGAATCGACGCCACCGCTGATGCCCAGCACCAGGACTTTCAGCCCGGCGTTCTTCAGGCATTGCTGGATGAAGGCGACGCGCCGGGCGACTTCGGCGTCGAGTGCGGCGCGGTCGGCGAATGGTGGCTGGACCTTGAGCTGCTGCGCGATCTCTCGCTGGACGGCTTGCATGGGTTACTCCTCGCTGGGAACTTGGAAAACGTGACGCAGGTAGGAAACGAAATTGGCGTCGCGGCACTGGGTCTTGGCGGCTTCGTCGGAAATCTTCGCGACGGGCTGGCCGTTGCAGTCGGTCATCTTCAGCACGATGCTCATCGGTGCGACGCCGGGGATATCGCAGGTCAGGTTGGTGCCGATGCCGAAGCTGACATTTATTCGTCCACGCAGCGCCCGGAAGATTTCCAGGGAGCGGGGCAGGTTCAGACCATCGGAAAACACCAGGGTCTTGGTCATCGGATCGATCCCGAGCTTGCGATAGTGGGCGATGGCCTTTTCCGCCCAGAGCACCGGGTCGCCGGAGTCGTGGCGCAGGCCGTCGAACAGCTTGGCGAAGTACAGGTCGAAATCGCGCAGGAAGGCATCCATGGTGATGCAGTCGGTCAGCGCGATGCCGAGCAGGCCACGGTATTCGCGGACCCAGCAGTCGAGGGCGGCGATCTGGCTGTCGATCAGGCGCGGCCCCAGTTGCTGGTGGGCCATGATCCATTCATGGGCCATGGTGCCCAGCGGCTTGATATCCAGTTTCCATGCCAGGTGAACGTTGCTGGTGCCGACGAAGCGTGCCGGAAACGCGTCCTTGAGCACCTTGACCACTTCCTCCTGCACGCCGAAGGAGAAGCGCCGCCGGGTGCCGAAGTCGGCAACCTGCAGTTCGGCCAGTTCGTCCTCGTCGGCATTGGCCCGCAGCCAGTCGAACTTGCGCAGCAACTGCTCGCGGGCCTCGCCCAGCCGGACCTGTGGATAACGGTTGCGGTTGCGCACCTCGCTGATGATCGCCAGCAGCGGCACCTCGAAGAGGATCACATGCAGCCATGGGCCCTTGAGGCGAAGGAAGAACTGGTCGTTTTCGACGCCCATCTTCAGGTAGCGCAGGTTGAAGCGGAACAGGCCGAGAAAACGCAGGAAATCCGGCTTCATGAAGCTGATCTGTTCGAGAAAGCCGAGCTGAGCGTCGCTGATGCTCAGGTCGCTGAGGCGCTCGACCTGTTCGCGTATCTGCCCCAGATAAGGGCGCAGGTCCTCGCCGTTGCGGCAGCGGAACTCCCATTCCACATCGACGTTGGGGTAGTTGTGCAGCACTGCCTGCATCATGGTCAGCTTGTAGAAGTCGGTGTCCAGCAGGCTTTGCACGATACGGTCGGCGAAAGCGCTATCGCTCATGGTTTGCTCCAGTTCCGGCAGGTGCCATCAAGGCTGTCCATTGTGCCAGTGAATCGGGTCGGGCGTGGCTGCGTATTCGCGGGTCGTTCGGTAGCACACTACCTATAGCAGCGTTTTTCCCGGGGCGGTCTAGCCTCTTATGGTGCTTGCTGTAGCAGTTGCGCACCACGAATGTGCAGTTCCGTTACGCAGGCTGTTACAGGGCGGTTGCACGTAAACACGCACAGGGGTTGCGATGATGGCATCAAGTGGTTGCGCCTTACTTGTCCGGAAGGTAGCTCTTTGTGTCTGGCAAGCGGTTGCACGACCCGGAAAGAAGGCACGCGATCGCGAGCCGGAAAACCGCACTGCGCGTTTTATTCGAATAAAAAACCGATGGCACGGCCCTTGCTCTACGCAAATTGCTGAAACAAGTTGCTGAAGTCTGCTTTGAAAAGAGTCACGCCAATCAAAAAAAACATCAGGAGCACCACCACATGTCGCAGACGTTTTACAAGAAAGGCTTTCTTGCCCTAGCCGTGGCCGCGGCGCTGGGCGTTTCTTCGTATGTCCAGGCCGATCTGAAGATTGGTGTCGCAGGTCCCATGACCGGTGCCAACGCAGCCTTCGGCGAGCAGTACATGAAAGGTGCCCAGGCTGCGGCCGATGCAATCAATGCCAAGGGCGGCGTCAACGGCGAGAAGATCGTCCTGGTCAAGGGCGACGATGCTTGCGAACCCAAGCAGGCCGTGGCCGTGGCCAACCGTCTGGTAGACCAGGACAAGGTAGCTGGCGTAGTGGGTCACTTCTGCTCGTCCTCGACCATCCCGGCCTCGGAGGTCTACGACGAAGCGGGCGTGATCGCCATCACCCCGGGCTCCACCAACCCGCAGGTCACCGAGCGCGGCCTGGGTGCCATGTTCCGCATGTGCGGCCGTGACGACCAGCAGGGTATCGTTGCCGGCGACTACATCATCGATGTGCTCAAGGGCAAGAAAGTCGTGGTCCTGCACGACAAGGACACCTACGGCCAGGGCCTCGCCGATGCCACCAAGGCACAGCTGGAGAAACGCGGCGTCAAGCCCGTGCTGTACGAAGGCCTGACCCGTGGCGAGAAAGACTTCAGCGCCGTGGTCACCAAGATCCGCGCCGCCGGTGCCGATGTCGTCTACTTCGGCGGCCTGCACCCTGAAGCCGGTCCGCTGGTCCGCCAACTGCGTGAGCAGGGTCTGAAAGACGTGGCGTTCATGTCCGACGACGGCATCGTCACCGACGAACTGGTCGCCACCGCCGGCGGCGCGCAATACACCAACGGCGTGTACATGACCTTCGGCGCCGACCCGCGCCTGCTGCCCGACAGCAAGGAAGTGGTGGAGCAGTTCCGCAAGGGTGGCACCGAGCCGGAAGGCTACACGCTGTACGCCTATGCCTCGATCCAGGCCCTGGCCGCCGGCTTCGAGGGCGCCAAGTCGAACAAGGGCGAAGACGCCGCCAAATGGCTCAAGGCCAATCCGGTGAAAACCGTGATGGGCGAGAAGAAGTGGGACAGCAAGGGCGACCTGACCGTCTCCGACTACGTGGTCTACCAGTGGGACGCCAACGGCAAATACCACCAGCTGGAAAAACAAAAATAACAATGGCAACCGGCCCGGGCGCCTCCTGCCCGGGCCGCTGCCCGGTTCAGCGCCGTACCTGTCTTTTCTCGTAGATCTGCACAAACCTGCGCTGCGAGGGCCGCTTCGCCCGGGGCCCGCCGTAGTCGGCGCTTGTGCAATCTCAAATACGTGAGATTGCGTTATGGATGGAATTTTCCTGCAGCAACTGATCAATGGACTGACCCTCGGGTCCGTCTATGGTCTGATCGCCATCGGCTACACAATGGTCTATGGCATCATCGGCATGATCAACTTCGCGCACGGCGAGGTGTATATGATTTCCGCCTACCTGGCGGCGATCAGCCTGGCATTGCTGGCCTATTTCGGTATCGAGTCCTTCCCGCTGCTGATGCTGGGAACGCTGTTGTTCACCATCGTCGTCACCGGGGTCTACGGCTTCACCATCGAACGCATCGCCTACAAACCCCTGCGCAACTCCACCCGGCTGGCGCCGCTGATCAGCGCCATCGGTATCTCGCTGATCCTGCAGAACTACGCGCAGATCAGCCAGGGCGCCCGCCAGCAAGGCGTGCCGACCCTGCTCGAAGGTGCCTGGCGTTTCGAGGTCGGTACCGGCTTCGTGCAACTGACCTACACCAAGATCTTCATTCTCATCGCCGCGTTCGCCGGCATGGCCCTGCTCACCTATGTGATCAAGTACACCAAGCTCGGCCGCATGTGCCGTGCCACCCAGCAGGATCGCAAGATGGCCTCGATCCTGGGGATCAACACCGACCGGGTGATTTCCTACGTATTCGTCATCGGTGCGGTGATGGCTGCCCTGGCCGGGGTGCTGATCACCATGAACTACGGCACCTTCGACTTCTATGCCGGCTTCATCATCGGCATCAAGGCGTTCACCGCCGCGGTACTCGGCGGTATCGGCTCGCTGCCAGGCGCCATGCTCGGCGGCATCGTGCTGGGCATCTCGGAATCGCTGTTCGCCGGCCTGGTCAACTCCGACTACAAGGATGTGTTCAGCTTCTCCCTGCTGGTGCTGATCCTGATCTTCCGTCCCCAGGGCCTGCTGGGTCGCCCGCTCGTGGCTAAGGTGTGAACATGTCCACTGCCAAGACTGCTTCTTCCGGTTTCGATATCAAACGCACCTTGATCGACACCATCGTTGCCGGCCTGCTTGCCCTGATCGTCTTCGGTCCGGTGGTGGGCGTGGTCCTCGATGGCTACAGCTTCAACGCCGAGCCGAGCCGCGTGGCCTGGCTGGTAGGTGGAGTGATGGCAGGTCGCCTGCTGATCAGCCTGTTCCTCCAGACCGACGCCGGCAAGCGCATGGCCCATGGCTTCGAAAGCGGTGGCTCGGGGGTGCATGTGCTGGCGCCGGACTACAAGTCGCGCCTGCGCTACATCATCCCGGCGCTGATCGTCATCGCCATTGTCTTCCCGATCTTCGCCAACAAGTACCTGCTGACCGTGGTCATCCTCGGCCTGATCTACGTGCTGCTGGGGCTCGGGTTGAACATCGTGGTAGGCCTCGCCGGCCTGCTCGACCTGGGTTACGTGGCGTTCTATGCCATCGGCGCCTACGGCCTGGCCCTCGGCTATCAATACCTCGGCCTGGGCTTCTGGAGCGTGTTGCCGCTGGCGGCCATTGCCGCGGCACTGGCGGGCTGCATATTGGGCTTCCCGGTGCTACGGATGCACGGTGACTACCTGGCGATCGTGACCCTGGGCTTCGGCGAAATCATCCGGCTGGTGCTGAACAACTGGCTGTCCTTCACCGGCGGCCCGAACGGCATGCCGGTGCCTTCGCCGACCTTCCTCGGCCTGGAGTTCGGGCGCCGGGCCAAGGATGGCGGAGTACCGATCCACGAGTTCCTCGGTATCGAATACAACGCCAACCTCAAGTTCATCTTTATCTATGCCGTGCTGTTCATGGTCGTGCTGGCCGTGCTGTACATCAAGCACCGCCTGACGCGCATGCCGGTCGGCCGCGCCTGGGAAGCCCTGCGCGAAGACGAAATCGCCTGCCGTTCCATGGGCTTGAACCATGTGCTGGTCAAGCTCTCGGCCTTCACCCTCGGCGCCTCCACCGCCGGGCTGGCCGGGGTGTTCTTCGCCAGTTACCAGGGCTTCGTCAACCCGTCCTCGTTCACCTTCTTCGAGTCGGCGCTGATCCTCGCGATCGTGGTGCTTGGCGGCATGGGTTCGACGGTCGGCGTGGTGATCGCCGCCTTCGTCCTGACCGTGGCCCCGGAACTGCTGCGCAGTTTCTCCGAATACCGGGTGCTGCTGTTCGGCGTACTGATGGTGCTGATGATGATCTGGCGACCGCGCGGACTGATCCGCATCAGCCGCACCGGTGTGGTCCCGCGTAAAGGAGTGGCGCCATGAGCGACGACGTGATTCTCTCGGTCGATAACCTGATGATGCAGTTCGGCGGGATCAAGGCGCTGAGCGATGTCAGCCTGAAGGTCAAGCGCAACGATATCTTCGCCCTGATCGGCCCCAACGGCGCGGGCAAGACCACCGTGTTCAACTGCCTGACCGGGTTCTACAAGGCCAGTGGCGGCAGGATCGAACTGAACGTGCGCGGCTCGCACACCAACGTGATCCAGTTGCTTGGCGAGCGTTTCCAGTTGGGCGACTTCGTCTCGCCGAGCCGCTTCCTCACCCGGCTGCGCTACAAGATGTTCGGCGGAACCCACCTGGTCAACCGCGCCGGCCTGGCGCGGACCTTCCAGAACATTCGCCTGTTCCGGGAAATGTCGGTGGTGGAAAACCTGCTGGTGGCGCAGCACATGTGGGTCAACCGCAACCTGCTGGCCGGCGTGCTCAACACCAAGGCCTATCGCAAGGCGGAAAGCGACGCCCTCGACCATGCCTTCTACTGGCTGGAAGTGGTGGACCTGGTGGATTGCGCCAACCGGCTCGCCGGCGAACTGTCCTACGGCCAGCAGCGCCGCCTGGAAATCGCCCGGGCCATGTGCACGCGGCCGAAGATCATCTGCCTGGACGAGCCGGCTGCCGGCCTCAACCCGCAGGAAACCGAGGCCCTAAGCCGGATGATCCGGGTGTTGCGCGACGAACATGACATCACCGTGGTGCTGATCGAACACGACATGGGCATGGTCATGAGCATTTCCGACCATATCGTCGTGCTCGACCACGGCAACGTCATCGCCGAAGGCAAGCCGAATGACATCCGCAACAATCCGACCGTGATCGCCGCCTACCTGGGTGCTGACGAAGAGGAGCTGGTATGAGTGCACCCATTCTCGAACTGCAGGAACTGGACGTGTTCTACGGGCCGATCCAGGCCCTGAAAAAGGTCTCGCTGCACATCGACGAGGGCGAGACGGTCAGCCTGATCGGTTCCAACGGCGCCGGCAAATCGACCCTGCTGATGTCGATCTTCGGCCAGCCGCGGGCGGCGGCCGGCAAGATCCTCTATCGCGGCACCGACATCACCCACAAGTCTTCGCACTACATCGCGTCCAATGGCATCGCCCAGTCGCCGGAAGGACGGCGGGTGTTCCCCGACATGACCGTCGAGGAAAACCTGATGATGGGCACCATCCCCATCGGCGACAAGCATGCCGACGAAGACATGCAGCGCATGTACGAACTGTTCCCGCGGCTCAAGGAGCGGCGCAACCAGAGGGCCATGACCATGTCCGGCGGCGAGCAGCAAATGCTCGCCATCGCCCGGGCGCTGATGAGCCGGCCGAAGCTCTTGTTGCTGGACGAACCATCGCTGGGGCTGGCGCCGATCGTGGTCAAGCAGATCTTCTCGACCCTGCGCGAGCTGGCGAAGAGCGGCATGACCATCTTCCTTGTCGAGCAGAACGCCAACCATGCGCTGAAGCTGTCGGACCGGGCCTATGTGATGGTCAACGGGCAGATCCGCCTGAGCGGCACGGGACAAGAGTTGCTGGTCAACGAGGAGGTGAGGAACGCCTATCTCGGCGGGCACTGATAGTGCTGTGTCGTTCTTGATGGCCCCATCGCCGGCAACGCCGGCTCCCACAGGTTGGACTGCACCGCAAACCTCGTGGGAGCCGGCGTTGCCGGCGATGGGGCCTTCAGGTTATGCAAGGAACTCAAGGCAAACCCGGACAGTCGTACCCCGTGTACCGTTTCGACGCTGCACAAGGAACCCATGCGATGTCCCACCGTTCCCCGATTTTCCCCGCGATCCTCGCCTGCGGCCTGCTGTTCGGCAGCCTGGCGGCGCAGGCCGAGGAAGCGGCCAAGGTCCAGATCGATTCTTCCGCTTCGTCTTCCGACAACCTCGCCGCGATCCACCGCGAATCCGGCATGACCCATTCACTGCACGACTCCGGGGTCAGCGTGGCCGACCTGAAGAAGATGCGCGACACCCTCAACCAGAACGCCAGTGACCTGCAGGACCTGCGCCGCACCGTGGACGAGCAGACCCGGCAGATCGGCGAGCTGCAACGGCGCCTGGAAGACACCAACCGCAAGGTGCAATAGGGTTTCCAAGGAATGTGGAAAAGTCCCTCTGACAGAGGGTGGCGATACGCCATAACTGCGCGGCAAACCCTTGTTTTCACTGCAATTGAAGTTGTCCACGATTCGTGTGGAAGTGCTTGTGGGTAACTTGGTGATGATCGTCTGGAGGCCTTGTAAAACGAGGCCTGTGCGGCATTGCTCGTTTTTTGTACAGTTGCGCGACAAGACCTTGAACAGGCTTTTGTCAAGGCGTTTTCAGAAGATTGAAGGAGCATTTCGCTATTATCCAAAGCCTGTGGATAACTCTGTGAACAAGCCTTGGAAAGACCCATCCGGGTCCCAGCGCTGAAGGGTTTTGCCCACAGCAGCAGCGTTTCCCATGCGCGCTGATGATGCAGTGCTGCACAGTTGCCCCCAATCTGTGTGGAAGGCCCTGTGGATAAGGTGCGCATAGCCGCGCCGGACCCTTCTGGCATAAGGTTTTGCGGGCGTTGTTCAGTTTTTGAGCAGTGGCAGGATCACTTGCTCCATGGCCATTGGCCGGGCATGCTGCATGGCCTGCCGTCCTCTTGCCGTGATCCAAGGAGATACCCATGACTTCCACCGTATTCATCACCGGTGCCACTTCCGGCTTCGGCGAAGCCTGCGCCCGCCGTTTCGCCGAGGCCGGCTGGTCGCTGGTGCTGACCGGTCGCCGCCAGGAGCGTCTCGACGCCCTGTGCGCAGAGCTCTCGAAAAAGACCCAGGTGCATGGCCTGGTCGTGGATGTGCGTGACCGCAAGGCCATGGAAGAGGCGATTGCCGGCCTGCCACCGGCCTTCGCCAAGCTGCGCGGACTTATCAACAACGCCGGCCTGGCCCTCGGCGCCGACCCTGCGCCGCAGTGCAACCTGGACGACTGGGAAACCATGGTCGACACCAACATCAAGGGCCTGATGTACAGCACCCGCCTGCTGCTGCCGCGGCTGATCGCCCATGGCCGTGGCGCGACCATCCTCAACGTCGGTTCGGTGGCGGGCAATTACCCGTATCCGGGCAGCCATGTGTATGGCGGGACCAAGGCTTTCGTCGGGCAGTTCTCGTTGAGCCTGCGCTGCGACCTGCGCGGCACCGGGGTGCGAGTGACCAATATCGAGCCGGGACTGTGCGAGAGCGAATTCTCGCTGGTGCGCTTCGGTGGCGACCAGAGCCGTTACGACGCCACCTACGCCGGCGCCGAAGCGATCCAGCCGCAGGACATTGCCGAAACCATCTTCTGGATTCTCAACCAGCCGGCGCATATCAACATCAACAACCTCGAGCTGATGCCAGTGAGCCAGGACTGGGCCGGGTTCTCGATTACCCGCAAGGACTGAGTTGCCCTTGAGGGCCTCATCGCTGGCAAGCCAGCTCCCCCAACCCTGTGGGAGCTGGCTTGCCAGCGATAGCGTCAGCCCAGGCGACGCAGGCCTTCCAGACAAGTCACCAAATGATAGGGCGTAGTAGAAGGCATATCCTCCCGACTCACCTCACCCCGGGCATCCCGACACTCATACCACCCCCCCTCATGCAGGAACCGCTGGCGCAGTACCTCCAGTTGGGCCACCAGCTTCTCTGCGTCGCCCCGTAGGGTCAGCGCCCGCAGATATTCAGCCTGGGCCCAGATCCGCTGGGTGGCATCGCGCACCTCGCCCTGCGCATCGAGCATCGCCAGCACCGCACCGTCCTTCACCCCACGCTCCTCGGCAAAGGCAAACGCCCGCTCCAGCGAAGCATGCAACGCCGTGCCCTTGAGCAAAGGTGAAGTTTCCAGCAACCAGTACCATTCGAACTGATGCCCCGGTTCGAACCAGTTATCCACAGCCCCGCGCGGCTTTTCTAGCATCACCCCGTGCGACGGGTCGATGAACTGCGCCTGCATGCCATCGGCCAGGGCCAGCAGCGCGGCCTGCACTTGCGCATCCTCACGCACGGCCAGGGTGGCAAGGAACGCCTCGGCCAGATGCATCAACGGGTTCTGCAACGGGCCGCTGCCCAGGCCAGACCAGTCTTCGCCGAGGCTTGCCTCATACAACCCGTCGTTATTGGTGAAGCGCTCGGTCACGACACTGAGGGCGGCGTTCAGGGTCGATTCCGCCAGGCTGTCACGGCTTTTGTCCCAGTAGTGGGCACAGGCGAAGACGATGAACGCGTGGGTGTACAGGTCCTTGCGCCGGTCCAGCGGCTTGCCCTGGGCATCGACGCTATAGAACCAGCCGCCATGCTCGGCGTCGTGGAAATGCCGGTTCAGCGAACGGAACAGCGCCGCAGCGCGTTCACTGGCGCCGGGCTGGTCGATACGGCTGCTGAACAGGTACAGCTGGCGGGCGCAGGCCATGGCCCGATAGCGCTGCACCGGCATCGGCCGGTGTGCGGGGTCGAGCGCCTCGAAGGGCAGGGCCATGTCCGGGTTCCAGCCCGGGCCTTCCCAAAGCGGCACGATGTGCCGGTCGAAGTGTTGCTGGGCTTCAGCGAGCAGGGAAGACAGGGCGGGGGAAAGTTCGGACATGGAAAAGGCTCGTCGCCGTCATTGCGTTGGCGCGCATGGTAGCAGGAAATTTCCCCGTGGCGCCGGGGTCAGGCCGGGTTGCCCAGGCCTTGCCAGTGTCGTGCGCCAACGAAGATGAAGCGCAATTGCTGGACGATCTTGGCCTCTGCGCTGAGCTGGCCCTCATCCAGGACCGCAGGTGGATCGATCAGCTCCGGCAGGGTGGCGAACACGGTTTTCACCACCAGGTCAGCCATGACGGCCAGGGCCGGCGCATCCAGGTGCTGCCAGCGCTGCATGCTGCCGAGGTCGGCGGCAAGGTCGGAGGCGATGCCTTCGCGCAGGCGGGCAATGGCCTGGCGTACGGGCTGCGAACCGCCGTACTGCTCACGGGCGAGAAACAGGAATTGCGCGCGGTTGGCCGCGACCACGTCGAGGAAGATGCGCACCGAGGCATCGGTGATGCCGCCCAGCTCGATTTCGTTGTAGCGAACCCGGCGGATGGTCTGGCGGAAGGTTTCGTTGACCTCGCGGACCAGTGCCAGGCCCAGTTGGTCCATATCCTCGAAGTGCCGGTAGAAGCCGGTGGGCACGATGCCGGCGGTGCGGGCCACTTCGCGCAGGCTGAGGCTGCCGAAACCACGGCCGCTCTCCATCAACTGGCGGGCTGCGTCCAGCAGTGCGTGGCGGGTCTGTTGCTTCTGTTCGGCGCGCGGCAGCATGGCGGGTTCGTTCGTGTGAAACGGGCCCTGCACTCTAAAGGCCGGGGCCGGAAAAACAAAGCCCGGTCAATTGACCGGGCCTCGGAGGGGAGAGGACTGCGCGCGGGTAGCTGTTGTTTTCGCGCATAGGCATCAGCTCACCCGGTTGTTGCGTTCGATCACTCGGTCGGAACCGCCTTCGGCAACGCGGTTGGCACGTTCGATGGCACGGTCGGAACCGCCTTCGGCGACACGGTTGGCGCGGTCGATCACACGGTCACCACCACCTTCGGCAACCCGGTTGGCACGTTCGATGGCGCGGTCGGAGCCGCCTTCGGCAACCCGGTTGGCACGCTCGATCACACGGTCCGAACCGCCTTCAGCTAAGGTGTTCAACGGCTGGGAAACAGTGGCCGAACTGGAACGGGCTTCGGCGGACAGGTGTTGATCGGCGGCCGGTACGGCGAAGGCACTGGTGGCCAGGACAGAGAGAGCAAGGCTGAGCAGCAATTGGCGTTTCATGGTTCGGATCTCCTTGGGGAGGGCAACTAAGTGGGTACGGGGCCAATGCTACTCTTGGAAATTGGATAGAAAAGTTCATAAAGATAATGGTAACAATCAACGGCATTGATATATTCCCCCGGCCGCTCTAGCCCGCGCCTTTCCCGAGTGTGTTAGTAGGAATTGACCAGGCCATTCGGGCGAAACCCCTCGCCGTTTCGTCAGTCCCAAGTACAAGTGCGTGGTTCACGCACCCCTGCCTTGCTGTCACAGGAGAACCGTGCAATGACGCGCCCCGCCAAAATCGCCACCTGGATCCTGGCCAGCCTTGCGCTGATCCTGGTGCTGCTGGTGATCTTCATCGCCACTTTCGACTGGAACCGGGTCAAGCCGTTTCTCAACGAAAAGGTCTCGGAGGCCTTGCACAGGCCCTTCGCTATCAATGGCGATCTCTCCGTGCACTGGCGCCGCCAGCCCGAGGAGGACGGCTGGCGGGCCTGGGTGCCGTGGCCGCAATTCACTGCCCAGGACCTGACCCTGGGCAACCCGGAGTGGCTCAAGGAGCCGCAGATGGTCGGTCTGCAGCAGGTGGATTTCCGTCTCTCGCCGCTACCGCTGCTGGCGCAGCGCATCGTCATTCCGCGCATCGACCTCAAGCTGCCCACCGCCAGCCTCAAGCGCCTGGCTGATGGCCGGGCCAACTGGACCTTCGATTTCGGGCCCAAGGATGAAAACGCCGAGCCATCCAGTTGGGTGCTGGATATCGGTGCCATCGGTTTCGACAAGGGCCAGGTGGCCTTCGATGACGCCACCTTGAAGACCAATGTCCAGGTGCAGGTCGATCCCTTGGGCAAGCCGATCCCGTTCGGCGACATCGTCGGCAAAAGCGCCGCCGAGAAGACCGCCAAGGAGCACGGCAATGCCCAGGACTACGCCTTCGGTTTCAAGGCCAAGGGCACCTACAAGGGCGAGGCGTTGACCGGCGAAGGCAAGATCGGCGGCCTGCTGGCCCTGCAGGATGCGACCCAGCCGTTCCCGGTGCAGGTGGACGTCAGCATCGCCAAAACCCGCGCTATCGTGGCCGGTACCCTGACCGATCCACGTAATCTCGGGGCGCTCGATCTCCGCCTGAAGCTCTCCGGCGCCAGCCTCGCCAATCTCTATCCGTTGACCGGCGTGACCCTGCCGGACACCCCGCCGTACCAGACCGACGGGCACCTGATTGCCAAGCTGCACGAGCCGGGCGGAGCGCTGTTCCGCTATGAAGGCTTCAATGGCAAGATCGGCGACAGCGACATCCATGGTGATCTGGCCTTCGTTTCCAGCCAGCCGCGGCCCAAGCTCAGTGGCAAGCTGGTGTCGAATCAACTGCTGTTCAAGGATCTCGCGCCGTTGATCGGTGCCGATTCCAACGCCCAGCAGAAAGCCCGTGGCGGCGCGGCGAAGCAGCCGGGTGACAAGGTGCTGCCGGTCGAGGAATTCCGCACCGAGCGCTGGCGGACGATGGATGCCGACGTGGCCTTCACCGGCAAGCGCATCGTGCAGACCGAGGAACTGCCGTTCACCGACCTCGACACCCATGTAATCCTCGACGACGGCCTGTTGCGCCTGGAGCCGCTGTCGTTCGGTGTTGCCGGTGGCAAGCTGGCGATGCAGGTGCGCCTCGACGGACGCACCACGCCCATGCAGGGCCGGGCGAAACTCACGGCGCGGGATCTCAAGCTCAAGCAACTGTTCCCGACCTTCGAACCCATGAAGACCAGCTTCGGTGCACTGAATGGCGATGCCGATATCAGTGGTCGCGGCAACTCGGTGGCGGCCCTGCTGGGTACCGCGAATGGTGACCTGAAACTGCTGATCAACGACGGTGCGGTGAGCCGCAGCCTGATGGAGATTGCCGGCCTTAACGTTGGCAATTACGTGGTTGGCAAGCTGTTCGGTGATAACGAAGTGAAGATCAACTGCGCCGCTACCGATGTGGGGATCAAGAACGGCCTGGCGACTACCCGGCTATTCGTATTCGACACCGAGAACGCGGTGATCTACGTCACCGGCACGGCCAACTTCGCCACCGAGCAACTGGACCTGAAGATCAATCCGGAATCCAAGGGCCTGCGCCTGTTTTCGCTGCGTTCGCCGCTGTACGTACGCGGTTCGTTCGCCAATCCATCGGCCGGCGTGCAGGCCGTGCCGCTGGCCTTGCGCGGGGCAGGAATGGTGGCGCTGGGCGTGGCGGCGGGGCCGGCGGCCGGGTTGCTGGCGCTGATCGCCCCGAGCAGTGGCGATGAGCCGAACCGTTGTACGCCGTTGCTGGAGCAGATGCGCGCCGGGAAAGCGCCCAAGACGGTGAAGTAACCGAGGGCCCTATCGCTGGCAAGCCAGCTCCCACAGGTCCGGTGTATGCAGTACCTGTGGGAGCTGGCTTGCCAGCGATGAGGCCCTCAAGGGCAATAGAGAATCAGAGGCCTTGCAGCAGGTCCGCCATGTCATCCGCATGCTCTTCTTCCTGAGCCAGGATGTCCTCGAAGATGCGCCGCGTAGTCGGATCGCTGTCGCCAATGAAGCGCACGATCTCACGGTAGCTGTCGATGGCGATCCGCTCGGCCACCAGGTCCTCCAGCACCATTTCCTTCAGGGTGGTTCCCGCCACGTACTGGGCATGGGAATTCTTGCTTAGGTTGTCCGGGTTCAGGTCCGGCTCGCCGCCCAGTTGCACGATGCGCTCGGCCAGCTTGTCGGCATGCTCCTGCTCCTGGTTGGCATGCTCCAGGAACTCCGCCGCCGCGACGCTCGCCTTGATCCCGCTGGCCATGTAGTAGTGGCGCTTGTAGCGCAAGGTGCAGACCCACTCGGTGGCCAATGATTCGTTCAGCAGGCGCAGGATGGTCTGGCGGTCGGCGGTGTAGCCCTCGGTCACGGCGCCTTGTTCCACATGCTGGCGGGCGCGTTCGCGAAGGGTTTGGACATCGGTCAGTTCTACGGTGCTCATGATTTTCTCCAGGCTGGAAAACGGGCGCGCCGCGCTCTGGGGGCGCGGTCGCTACATCAGGTACGAGTACGGCGAAGCGGCAAAAGTTTTATCAGCCGCGGCCTTCGCGTCGGTCTTGTTCGCGTTGTTCGCAGGTTTTGAAACCCTTGTCGTCGACATGCCCGGTGGCGTCGAAGCGCACGTAGTAGGGCTGCTGATGACCTTCCTTGTTGAGGATGTAGTTATTGCAGGTACCGCCGTTGGGCAGGTCGATGACCGTGGACGGGCTGCCGCCGATAGCGATGACCTTCTGCATGGTCATGCCGTTTTCCACTTGCTTGACCAGCGGCTGGTCACGGTAGGTGACGTGATCCACCGGATTTTCCGGATTGCTGCTGCAACCGATCAGGGTGGCGCTTGCCAGAAGTGCTGCCAGGGCGTGCTTGTACATGGTCGTGCATCCTCGTGGTGGGCCGTCGTGGGCCGATATCGGTTTGGAACCGCAAGCGGCGACGGGAGTTCGATTGCGATTGCCATCGTTTCGCCTGTAGGGTTGGCCGATCACTTCACGAACCGGGAGCCGTCATGTCGCAAGCGCTCGCCACGCGTTATCCCCTGGTGCTGGTGCCGGGCATGCTCGGCTTCGTTCGCCTGCTGCTGTATCCGTACTGGTTCGGCATCGTCAGGGCCTTGCGCCGCGGCGGGGCGCAGGTCTACCCGGTCCAGGTGTCGCCGCTGCACAGCACCGAGGTGCGCGGCGAGCAGTTGCTGCCGATCATCGAGGACCTACGCCAGCGTACCGGGGTGGACAAGGTTAATCTGCTCGGCCACAGCCAGGGCGCCCTGACTGCTCGCTATGTAGCGGCGAAACGCCCGGAGTGGGTGGCCTCGGTGACCTCCATCGCCGGGCCCAACCATGGCTCGGAACTGGCCGACCATATCGAGCGCGAGTACCCGGGCGATTCGCCGCGAGGACGCATGCTCAAGGCCGTGCTGCATGGCCTGGCCTGCTTGATGGGCGTCCTGGAAACCGGCTGGAGGGGCCCCAGGTTGCCCATCGACGTACATGCCTCGCACCTGTCCCTGACATCCAGCGGCGTGGCCCGTTTCAACCAGCTTTATCCACAGGGTTTGCCGGATAGCTGGGGCGGCGAAGGCGCGGCCGAGGTCAATGGCGTGCGTTATTACTCCTGGTCCGGGGTACTCAAGCCAGGCATCACCGATCGCGGGCTGAACCGCCTGGATGGCAGCAACCGTTTCTGCCGCCTGTTCTCACGTACCTTCGTCCGTGAACGAGGGCAGTGCGACGGTATGGTCGGGCGCTTCAGTTCACATCTGGGGCAGGTGATCGGTGACGACTATCCCCTCGACCACCTGGACATCGTCAACCAGTCCCTCGGTGCGGTGGGCAAGGGCGCGCAGCCGGTGAAGCTGTTCCTTGAGCACGCCGCACGGCTCAAGGCGGCGGGCTGCTAGGCCTGGCGAGAGATGTAAAAAATCTTGTCTAAACTCCACTGACGGCCGCGCCTCCATCGCGGCGATCAGGAGAGTCACCATGAAGATGTTGCGTGTGCCGTTGCTGTTGCTGGGCCTGCTCATGGCGTCACAGGGCTTCGCCGCTACCGCCCAGCAGGAAAAGATGAAGACCTGCAACGCCGACGCGACCGCCAAGGCGCTCAAGGGCGATGAACGCAAGGCGTTCATGAGCGACTGCCTCAAGGCCAAGGCTCCTGCGACCCAGCAGGAAAAGATGAAGACCTGCAACGCTGACGCCACCGCCAAGGCACTCAAGGGCGATGAGCGCAAGACCTACATGAGCGACTGCCTGAAAAAGAAATGACCTGACCCGCCCGCGCGCCATTGCTCTGGAGCAATGGCGCGCTGCTCGCCGTCGCCCACCCCCTATGCCTGTTCACAGAAGGCTGGCAGACTGCCGCCTTTGTCGTCTTCGGCTGTCTGAGGTTGTATGACTTTTACCCAGCGTCAGGTCGTGCTGGCCAGTTGGATCATCATATTCACCGGCTTGCTGCTGGTATTGCCACTCAAGTTATTGCCGAGCCTGCTGGCCGGATTGCTGGTGTTCGAGCTGGTCAACATGCTCACGCCCAAGCTCCAGCACGTGATCGCCGGGCCGCGTGCGCGCTGGCTGGCGGTGGCCCTGCTTGGCACCTTGGTAGTCAGCACCCTTACGCTGATCTTCGCCGGGGCCATCAGCTTCCTTTTGCACGAGGCGGAAAACCCCGGGGCCTCCCTGGACCGCTTCATGCTCCTGGTAGACCAGGCTCGCGGCCAGTTGCCGCCGTTCATCGACGCCTATCTGCCGGCGAGCGCCGCAGAGTTCAAGGTCGCCATCGGCGACTGGCTCAAGACTCACCTGGGCGAACTGCAACTGGTGGGCAAGGGGGCGGCGCATATGTTCGTCACCCTGCTGATCGGCATGATCCTCGGCGCCATCGTCGCCTTGCAGCGGATTCCCGATATCTCCCGGCGCAAACCGCTGGCGGCGGCGCTGTTCGAGCGCCTGGCGCTGCTGGTGCAGGCGTTTCGCAACATCGTCTTCGCGCAGATCAAGATTTCCTTGCTCAACACGGCATTCACCGGGGTGTTCCTTGCCGTGGTGCTGCCACTGTTCGGCGTGCATCTGCCGCTGACCAAGACCCTGATCGTGCTGACCTTCCTGCTTGGCCTGCTGCCGGTGATCGGCAACCTGATGTCCAACACCCTGATCACCATCGTCGGCCTGTCGCTGTCGGTCTGGGTGGCGGTGGCGGCGCTGGGCTACCTGATCGTCATCCACAAGGTCGAGTACTTCCTCAACGCGCGGATCGTCGGAGGGCAGATCAGTGCCAAGTCGTGGGAGCTGCTGCTGGCGATGCTGGTGTTCGAGGCGGCGTTCGGGTTGCCCGGAGTGGTTGCGGGGCCGATCTACTATGCCTACCTGAAGAGTGAGTTGAAGCGGGTGGAGCTGGTCTGAAGCCTTGTGCTGACTGACCCGGCCCTATCGCTGGCAAGCCAGCTCCCACAGCCTGTGGGAGCTGGCTTGCCAGCGATGAGGCCCTCGAGTCAGGCGCCGTAGCGCTTGCGCGCCTCGATCGCCAGCCCGCTGCCGATGCTGCCGAAGATGTTGCCTTCCACATGCCGCGCGTTCGGCAGCATCGCCGCCACGCTCTGGCGCAGTGCCGGGATGCCGCTGGAACCGCCGGTGAAGAACACCGTGTCCACCTGGCCCACGCTCACGCCGGCCTTGAGCAGCAGCTCGTCGACGCTGCCGCGTACGCGCTCCAGCAGGTTGTCGATCGATGCTTCGAACAGTGCCCGGGTCAGGTCCACGTGCAGGTCCTTCTCGATCCGGCTCAGGTCCACCAAGCGATTGTCGGCATGGGTCAGCTCGATCTTGGTCGCTTCCACTTCCATTGCCAGCCAGTGCCCGGCGCGCTGGTCGATCAGCTTGAACAGGCGATCGATGCCCAGGGTGTCCTCGATGTCATAGCGCATGCTGCCCAGGGCCAGTTGCGATTTCTGCGAGTACACCGAGTTGATGGTGTGCCAGGTGGCCAGGTTGAGGTGGTAGCTGGTGGGCATCAGCGCCTGGCTTTTCATCCGGCTGCCATAGCCGAACAGCGGCATCACGCCTTGCAGGCTGAGCTGCTTGTCGAAGTCGGTACCGCCGATGTGCACGCCGCCGGTAGCGAGGATGTCGTCGTGGCGATCGTCGAGCATATGACGCTCAGGGGCCAGGCGAATCAAGGAAAAGTCCGAGGTACCACCGCCGATGTCGACGATCAGCACCAGTTCCTCGCGCTCGATCCCCGACTCGTAGTCGTAGGCCGCCGCGATGGGCTCGTACTGGAAGGACACGTCCTTGAAGCCGATCTTGCGTGCCACTTCGGCCAGGGTGTCCTCGGCCTCCTGGTCTGCAGCCTGATCGTCATCGACGAAATGCACCGGACGGCCCAGCACCACCTGCTCGAACGCGCGGCCGGCATTGGCTTCGGCGCGCTTTTTCAGCTCGCCGATGAACATCCCCAGCAGGTCCTTGAACGGCAGGGCGGTGCCCAGCACGCTGGTGTCATGCTTGATCAGCTTTGAACCGAGCAGGCTCTTCAGCGATCGCATAAGACGACCCTCGTAGCCTTCCAGGTATTCGTGCAGGGCCAGGCGACCATAGACCGGGCGGCGTTCCTCGATATTGAAGAACACCACCGAAGGCAGGGTGATCTTGCCGTCCTCGAGAACGATCAGCGTCTCTTCGCCGGGACGATGCCAGCCGACGGTGGAGTTTGACGTGCCGAAGTCGATACCACAGGCACGGGCCGGGGATGCGTGATTCATGGAAACGGTTCCGGGGGAAAAACGGCCGCGCAGTGTATGCCAGTTGCGCACAGAATCAAGACCGATTATCTGCCGCGCGACAACACCCCGGGCACCTTGAAAGGCTATGCTTGACCCCAATCTTCAGAGGCAGTGCATTTAACCGACGGTGATTCCTTCGATGGATTTCAAAGACTATTACAAGATACTGGGCGTCGAGCCGACGGCGGACGACAAGGCGATCAAGACCGCCTACCGCAAGCTGGCCCGCAAGTATCACCCGGACGTCAGCAAAGAGCGTGACGCCGAAGAGAAGTTCAAGGAGGCCAACGAGGCCTACGAAGTGCTCGGCAGCCCGGACAAGCGCGCCGAATACGACGAGATCCGCAAGTACGGCGGCCAGCACGGCCGGCCGTTCCAGGCCCCGCCCGGCTGGGAAAGCCGTGGCGGCGCCGGTGGCGGTGGCTTCGGTGGTGGCGATTTCTCGGATTTCTTCAGCTCGATCTTCGGATCGGCCGGTCGTGGCAACGGCAATCCGTTCGGCCGTGGTCAACAGCAGCGCAGCAGCGGTCGGCGAGGTCAGGACGTGGAAATGGAACTTGCAGTGTTCCTTGAGGAAACCCTGGCCAACGAATCGAAGAAGATCAGCTTCCAGGTGCCCCAGTACAACGCCATGGGCCAGCGCACCGCCGACACCACCAAGACCCTCAACGTCAAGATCCCCGCCGGGGTGACCGACGGCGAGCGCATCCGCCTCAAGGGCCAGGGCGCGCCGGGTGTTGGAGGCGGGGCGAATGGCGACCTGTACCTGGTCATCCGCTTCGCACCTCACCCGCTGTTCGATGTCGAAGGTCATGACCTGATCATCACCGTGCCCCTGGCGCCGTGGGAAGCGGCTCTGGGCACCAAGGTGGAAATGCCGACCCTCACCGGCAAGGTCAACCTCACCATCCGCCCGGACAGCCAAAGCGGCCAGCGCCTGCGGATCAAGGGCATGGGCCTGGCCAACAAGCAGGGCCAGCGCGGCGACCTTTACGCGCAGCTCAAGGTGGTGATGCCGGCGCAATCGGATGCCGCCACCCGTGAACTGTGGAACAAACTGTCGGAGAAGGCCGGGTTCAACCCGCGAACTCAATGGAGTAAGTGACCATGAGTAGCACCCTGATCGTTCAGCTGGACATGCGTACCTTTTGCCAGGAGGCCGACCTTACGGCCGATTGCGTGATGCAAATCGTCGAACACGGCATCGTTGAACCATCGGGGCGAACGCCTGAGGAATGGCTGTTCGACGACCGCTCGCCGGTTCTGGCCAAGCGCGCCGCGCGGTTGCACGCGGAGCTGGAACTGGAATGGGAAGGCGTTGCGCTGGCGCTGGAGCTGCTGGAGGAAGTGCAGCAACTGCGCAGCGAGAACGTCATGTTGCGCCAGCGTCTGGGGCGGTTCGTGCAGTGATCTTTCGGGCCTCATCGCTGGCAAGCCAGCTCCCACAGGTTCAGCGGTGCACGCGGTCCCTGTGGGAGCTGGCTTGTCGGATCGCCGCACCGCAGCGATGAGGCCCTGAAGAACACCATCAATTGGGCGGCAAAGCCCCCGGATTCAACACCAGCTGCATAAAGGTCAGATCCAGCCACCGCCCGAACTTCACCCCCACCTGCGGCATCTCGCCGGTCACCCGGAATCCCAGCCGCTCATGCAGCCGGATCGAAGCAGCATTGCCGCTCTCGATCGCCGCCACCATCACATGCTTGCCACACTGGCGCGCCCGCTCGATCAGGGCTTCCATCAACGTCGGCCCCAATCCGTGCCCACGCTGGTCGGCGCGGATATACACCGAATGTTCCACGGTATGCCGGAACCCTTCGAAAGGCCGCCAATCGCCGAACGAGGCGTAGCCAGCAACTTCTCCCGCGTCGTCCACGGCGACGATGACCGGGTATCCCTGCGCCTGTCGCCCGTCGAACCAGGCCTGCCGGTTCGCCAGGTCCACCGGCTGTTCGTTCCAGATCGCCGTGGTGTTGAGCACGGCGTCGTTGTAGATGGCGCGGATACCCGGCAAATCGGCGGGGCTGGCGTCGCGGAAGGTGTGAGGCATGGCAGTTGTCCACAGGGTAGGGCAGGGCGCCAGATTAAATGGTTACCAGCCCGCGCACACCTTCGGCTTCCATGTTTTCGCCACGGCCCTGCTGGACGATCTCGCCCCGCGACATCACCAGGTACTGGTCGGCCAGCTCGGCGGCGAAGTCGTAGAACTGCTCCACCAGCAGGATCGCCATGTCGCCGCGGGCCGCCAGTTTGCTGATCACCGCGCCGATTTCCTTGATCACCGAGGGCTGGATGCCTTCGGTGGGTTCGTCGAGGATCAACAGCCGCGGACGACTGGCCAGCGCCCGGCCGATGGCCAACTGTTGCTGCTGGCCGCCGGAGAGGTCGCCGCCGCGCCGGTGTTTCATCTGCAGCAGCACCGGGAACAGCTCATAAATGAACTCGGGCACTTTCTTCGCCTCGCTGGCGCCGAAGCGCGACAGGCCCATCAGCAGGTTTTCCTCGACGGTGAGGCGCGGGAAGATCTCGCGGCCCTGGGGCACGTAGGCGATCCCGGCCTGGACCCGCTGGTGCGGCTTGAGCTGGGTGATAGCCTGGCCTTCCCAGCTGACGCTGCCGTCGCGGGCCGGCACCAGGCCCATCAGGCAGCGCAGCAGGGTGGTCTTGCCCACGCCGTTGCGCCCGAGCAGGCAGGTGACTTCACCGACCTTGGCCTCGAACGACAGGCCGCGCAGGATATGGCTGCCGCCGTAGTACTGGTGCAGGGAATCGATTTTCAGCATGTGTTATTCCTTGGGAACTGTGTGGAACCCATCGCTGCGGTTCGGCGGTCCGACAAGCCAGCTCCCACAGGTCCGGTGCATGCAGGACCCTGTGGGAGCTGGCTTGCCAGCGATTGGGGGCAACTCGGTCCAAAGCCGGTCACCGCCCTAGATAAACCTCGATCACCCGATCATCCGCCTGCACCTGTGCCAGCGACCCTTCCGCCAGCACACTGCCCTGGTGCAGCACGGTGACGTGGTCGGCGATGCTGCCGACGAAGCCCATGTCGTGCTCCACCACCATCAGCGAGTGCTTGCCGGCAAGGCTCTTGAACAGTTCGGCGGTGAACTCGGTCTCGGCGTCGGTCATGCCGGCCACCGGCTCATCGAGCAGCAGCAATTGCGGGTCCTGCATCAGCAGCATGCCGATCTCGAGGAACTGCTTCTGCCCGTGGGACAGCAGCCCCGCCGGGCGATTGCGCGAAGGCTCCAGGCGAATGGTGGCCAGCACCTCGTCGATCCGCGTGCGCTGCTCGCCGCTGAGCCGCGCGCCGAGGCAGGCCCATACCGACTTGTCGGTCTTCTGTGCCAGCTCCAGGTTCTCGAACACCGTCAGCGCCTCGAATACCGTGGGCTTCTGGAACTTGCGGCCGATCCCCGCCTGGGCGATCTGCACTTCGCTCATGCGGGTCAGGTCGAGGGTGTCGCCGAACCAGGCCTTGCCGCTGGTGGGGCGGGTCTTGCCGGTGATCACGTCCATCATGGTGGTCTTGCCGGCGCCATTGGGGCCGATGATGCAGCGCAGCTCACCGACGCCGATGTACAGGTTGAGGCCGTTGATGGCCTTGAAACCGTCGAAGCTGACGTTGATGTCTTCCAGGGTCAGTACCGTGCCATGGCGGGCATCGAGGCCCGGCGAAACCACCTGGCCAAGGCCGATGGCGTCGCGGCCGCTGCCTTCGTCAATGATCGGCTCCAGCATGAATTCGGGATGGATCGACGGGAATCTCATTGTTCGCCCCTTTTCTTCAACAGGCCGACCACGCCCTTGGGCAGGTACAGGGTGACCAGGATGAACAGCGCACCCAGGAAGAACAGCCAGAATTCCGGAAACGCCACGGTGAACCAGCTCTTCATGCCATTGACCAGGCCGGCGCCGAGCAGCGGGCCGATCAGGGTGCCGCGTCCGCCGAGCGCGACCCATACGGCCGCTTCGATGGAGTTGGTCGGCGACATTTCGCTCGGGTTGATGATGCCCACCTGCGGCACGTACAACGCACCGGCCAGGCCGCAAAGCACGGCGCTCAGCACCCAGATGAACAGCTTGAAGCCGCGCGGATCGTAGCCGCAGAACATCAGGCGGTTTTCGGCGTCGCGCAGGGCGGTCAGCACCCGCCCGAACTTGCTCCGGGCCAGGCGCCAGCCCAGGTAGAGGCTGGCGACCAGCAGCGCCACGGTAAGCAGGAACAGCACCGCCCGGGTGCCCTGCGCGGTGATATCGAAGCCGAGCAGGGTACGGAAGTTGGTGAAACCGTTGTTGCCGCCGAAGCCGGTCTCGTTGCGGAAGAACAGGAGCATCCCGGCGAAGGTCAGGGCCTGGGTCATGATCGAGAAGTACACGCCCTTGATCCGCGAGCGGAAGGCGAAGTAGCCGAACACCAGGGCCAGCAGCCCGGGTGCCAGCACCACCAGGCACATGGCCCAGGCGAAGTGCTGGGTGCCGGCCCAGTACCAGGGCAGCTCGCTCCACGACAGGAAGCTCATGAACGCCGGCAGCCCGTCGCCGGCGGCTTCGCGCATCAGGTACATGCCCATGGCGTAGCCGCCGAGGGCGAAGAACAGGCCGTGGCCGAGGGACAGCAGCCCGGCGTAGCCCCAGACCAGGTCCAGGGCCAGGGCGACGATGGCGTAGCAGAGGATCTTGCCCACCAGGGTCAAGGTGTAGGCCGAGACCTGCAGGGTGTGGCCGTCCGGCAGCAGCGAAAGCAGCGGCAACGCGACCAGTACCAGCAGGACGACGGCGCCGATGGCCAGGGACAGTTTCGGTCCGGCTTTTTGCGTGGCGGTGACAAGCAGAGGCTGGTTCATCAGTCGATTACCCGTCCCTTGAGGGCGAACAGGCCTTGCGGGCGTTTCTGAATGAACAGAATGATCAGCGCAAGGATGAGGATCTTGCCGAGCACCGCACCGATCTGCGGTTCCAGCAGCTTGTTGGCGATGCCCAGGCCGAATGCGGCCCAGAGGCTGCCCGCCAGTTGCCCGACGCCGCCGAGCACCACCACCAGGAAGGAGTCGATGATGTAGCTCTGGCCGAGGTCAGGGCCGACGTTGCCGATCTGGCTCAGGGCCACGCCACCCAGGCCGGCGATGCCCGAGCCGAGGCCGAAGGCGAGCATATCGACGCGCCCGGTCGGTACGCCGCAGCAGGCGGCCATGTTGCGGTTCTGGGTCACGGCACGCACGTTGAGGCCCAGGCGCGTGCGGTTGAGCAGCAACCAGGTCAGCAGCACCACGAACAGGGCGAAGCCGATGATGACGATGCGGCTCCACGGCAGGACCAGGTTCGGCAGCACCTGAATGCCGCCGGACAGCCAGGCCGGGTTGGCGACTTCCACGTTCTGTGCGCCGAAGACCAGGCGGATGGCCTGGATCAGGATCAGGCTGATGCCCCAGGTGGCGAGCAGGGTTTCCAGCGGTCGGCCATACAGATGGCGGATCACCGTGCGCTCAAGGGCCATGCCGACCCCGGCGCTGACGGCGAAGGCCACCGGCAGCGCCAGCAGCGGATAGAACTCCAGCGCGCCGGGGGCATAGCGCTGGACCATGATCTGCACCACATAGGTGGTGTAGGCACCGAGCATCAGCATCTCGCCGTGGGCCATGTTGATCACGCCGAGCAGGCCGAAGGTGATCGCCAGGCCAAGGGCCGCGAGGAGCAGGATCGAACCAAGGGACAGCCCGCTGAAGGCCTGGCCGAGGATCTCGCCGACCAGCAGCTTGCGCTTGACCTGGGCCAGGCTGGTTTCCGCGGCGGTGCGCACTCCGGCGTCACTTTCCACGGCTGGGTCGAGCAGGGCTTCGAGGCGGGTGCGGGCCATGGGGTCGCCGGTCTCGCCGAGCAGGCGCACGGCGGCGAGGCGCACCGAAGGCTCGGCGGCGGCCAGTTGCAGGTTGGCCAGGGCCAGGCCGAGAGCGGCGTGGACGCTGTCGTCCTTTTCCGTGGCGTACTGGCGGTCGAGGAAGGCGACCTGCGCCGGTTGCGCGGTTTTTTGCAGCTGCTGCGCGGCCTGCAGGCGGGTAGCCGGGTCGCCGCTGAGCAACTGATGGCTGGCCAGGGCGTTGTCCACCAGGCCGCGCAGGCGATTGTTCAGGCGCAGCTTGCGGTTGTCGTCGGGGCTGATGCGGCCTTGCTGCAGGGAGGTAAGCAGGGTCAGCCGGGCAGGATCGGGTTGCGCCGCCCAGTCCTGGAGCAGGCGGGCCTGGTCGTTGGGCTTGGCGGCGGCGAAGTATTCGGCTTCGCTGGCGTGCGCGGCCAAGGGCAGCAGCAGGCACAGGGAAAGCAGGAGTCGGTAGAGGGCCTTGGGCATGGAGCGGGGTCCCTTTTCTGGTAGGGGGAGGTGCGGTGTTCTTCCGGGCCTCATCGCTGGCAAGCCAGCTCCCACAGGTCCGGTGCATGCAGGACCCTGTGGGAGCTGGCTTGCCAGCGATTGGACCTCAGGGGATCAGTTGCCCTTCACGGCATAATCCGGCCGCTTGTCATTGCCCTGGATGAACGGACTCCACGGCTGCGCCCGCAGTGGCTGCTCGGTCTCCCAGACCACGTTGAACTGCCCGTCATCCTGGATTTCGCCGATCATCACCGGCTTGTGCAGGTGGTGGTTGGTCTTGTCCATGGTCAGGGTGAAGCCGGACGGCGCCTTGAAGGTCTGCCCGGCGAGGGCTTCGCGGACCTTGTCGACATCGGTGCTGCCGGCCTTCTCCACGGCCTGCGCCCACATGTGGATGCCGACGTAGGTAGCTTCCATCGGGTCGTTGGTCACCGCCTTGTCGGCGCCTGGCAGGTTCTTCGCCTTGGCGTAGGCCTTCCAGTCGGAAACGAATTGGGTGTTGACCGGGTTGTCTACCGACTCGAAGTAGTTCCAGGCGGCAAGGTGACCCACCAGCGGCTTGGTATCGATGCCGCGCAGCTCTTCTTCACCCACCGAGAAGGCCACGACCGGTACGTCGGTGGCCTTCAGGCCCTGGTTGGCCAGTTCCTTGTAGAACGGCACGTTGGAGTCGCCGTTGACCGTGGAGATGACCGCGGTCTTGCCGCCTGCGGAGAATTTCTTGATGTTGGCGACGATGGTCTGGTAGTCGCTGTGGCCGAACGGGGTGTAGACCTCTTCGATGTCCTTGTCCGCCACGCCCTTCGAATGCAGGAAGGCGCGCAGGATCTTGTTGGTGGTGCGCGGATAGACGTAGTCGGTACCGAGCAGGAAGTAGCGCTTGGCCGCGCCGCCTTCCTCGCTCATCAGGTACTCAACGGCCGGGATCGCCTGCTGGTTCGGCGCCGCACCGGTGTAGAACACGTTCGGCGACATTTCCTCGCCTTCATACTGCACCGGGTAGAACAGCAGGCCGTTGAGCTCCTCGAACACTGGCAGCACCGACTTGCGCGACACCGAGGTCCAGCAGCCGAACACCACCGCGACCTTGTCCTGGGTCAGCAGCTGGCGGCTTTTCTCGGCGAACAGCGGCCAGTTCGACGCCGGGTCCACCACCACCGGCTCCAGCAGCTTGCCGTTGACCCCGCCCTTGGCGTTGATCTGCTCGATGGTCATCAGCGCCATGTCCTTGAGCGAGGTCTCGGAAATCGCCATGGTCCCGGACAGGGAATGCAGGATGCCGACCTTGATGGTCTCGGCGGCCTGGATGCTCCAGCTCAGGCCCATCGCGGCGATGGATGCGCTGAGGGTAAAGGCCTTGATCAGACTGCGACGCTTCATGGGTGCTCTCTCCGTTGAGTTCGTATTGGCGGTAAGGCAAATGGCGACTGCGCGGATAGAGCGATAGCAAAGGCTATGCCGGATTGTGTACAGGCTCTGGAGCAAGGGTTTCGGCGGATTGTGCGCTAGTGGTGCACCGCCCTGGAGCCCAAGGCGGTGGCACGGTGCAGGCTGTTGCGCCCAGATGGTGCGCAATAGCCAGCAAGGGAAGGATCAACCCCGGGGAGCGTCGATCTGGCCGCGCGGGTGGCGGCGGCTGCGGACGAACTGATAGGTCACGGTGAGGATCAGGAACCAGATCGGGGTGACCATCAGCGCCTGGCGGGTGTCGGTCTCGAAGCTCAGCAGCACCAGGATGAAGGCGAAGAACACCAGGCATGCCCAGCACATGAAGCGGCCGCCGGGCATCTTGTACTTCGACGCCGCGTGCAGTGCTGCGCGCTGTTTGCGGTAGGTCAGCCAGGACAGCAGGATCAGCGACCAGACGAACATGAACAGCACCGCCGACACGGTGGTGACCAGGGTAAAGGCTTCGACCAGGTCGGGGATCAGGTACATCAACGCCGCGCCCAGCAGCAGGCAGGTGCAGGAGAAGTACAGGCCGTTGGCCGGCACGTCACGGTTCGACAGCTTCTCGAAGGCTTTCGGTGCATCGCCTTCCTGGGCCAGGCCGAAGAGCATGCGGCTGGTGGAGAACACGCCGCTGTTGGCCGAGGACGCGGCCGAGGTCAGCACCACGAAGTTGATCACCGCCGCCGCAGCCGGCAGCCCGGCCAGGACGAATAGCTCGACGAACGGGCTCTTGTTCGGTACCACGTCGCGCCACGGGGTGACGGCCATGATGGCGATCAGGGCGAAGACGTAGAACATGATGATGCGCAGCGGGATCGAATTGATCGCCCGGGGCAGGGTGCGCTCCGGGTCCTTGGCTTCGGCGGCGGTGGTGCCGACCAGCTCGATGCCGACGAAGGCGAACACGGCGATCTGGAAGCCGGCGAAGAAGCCCATCAGGCCGTGGGGGAACATGCCCTGGTCGTTCCACAGGTTGCCCAGGCTGGCGGTATCGCCATTGGGCGACTGGAAGCCGCTGACCACCATATACAGGCCGGTGCCGATCAGGCTGAGAATGGCAACGATCTTGATCATCGCGAACCAGAACTCGATCTCGCCGAACAGCTTCACGGTGATCAGGTTCAGCGACAGCAGCACGCCGACGCAGAGGATCGCCGGTATCCACTGCGGCAGGTCGGGAAACCAGAACTGCGAGTAGGAGGCGATGGCGATCACATCGGCGATGCCGGTGATGACCCAGCAGAACCAGTAGGTCCAGCCGGTGAAATACCCGGCCCAGGGGCCCAGCAGGTCGGCGGAGAAGTCGATGAAGGATTTGTAGTTGAGGTTCGACAGCAGCAGCTCGCCCATTGCCCGCATGACGAAGAACAGCATGAAGCCGATGATCATGTAGACGAAGATGATCGAAGGTCCGGCCAGACTGATGGTCTTGCCCGAGCCCATGAACAGACCGGTCCCGATGGCACCGCCGATGGCAATCAACTGGATGTGTCGATTGGTCAGGTTGCGTTGCAGGTGATGTTCCTGCGCGTCCTTTGTAATGTCTTGATTCATTGCGTGCATTCCATAAATCGCAGTCTTCTTGTATGTGAAGCGGCGGCTAGGCTAACACGCTAGCCTGCGGGGCAGCCGCGACAAGATGACTCGACTTTAGGCGGACGCCTTGTGGGAGCTGGCTTGCCAGCGATAGCCATGGTGAATTCACTACAGTAATCGCTGGCAAGCCAGCTCCCATGGTCACCGCGTTCAGGCCCTGGCTACCAGCAGGCGCTTGCCGAACACCCGGTCCAGTCCCCACACCACCAGCATCGACAGCCCCACCAGCGGGAACGCTACGCCCAGCACGATCATCACCACCGTCGCCACCTTCCAGCGCGGCAGGTCATGACGCAGCGGCGGAACACCGAGGCCACCTTCGGGCCGACGCTTCCACCACATGACCAGCCCGCTCACCGAGCCGAGCAGGACCATCACGCAGATCAGCAGGATCAGCATCTGGTTGAGCCAACCGAACATCTTCCCTTCATGCAGCATCACCCCCAGCTCCGTGGCCCGGGCGACGGTGCTGTAGTCCTGCCAGCGCACATCCACCAGGACCTTGCCGGTGTACTGGTCGATATGCAGGGTGGCATCGTTGCGCGGGTCGTCGGCGAACACGGCAATGGTGAACACGCCGCTGCCGGTGCTTGGCAGGGTGATGCTGTAGCCCGGCTCGACGCCGCGTTCAGTGGCGATGTCCTCGACCTTCTGCAGGCTGACCTCGGGCGCCGCCGGCCCGCTGTCCATGTGCATATGGCCCTGGTGTTCGGCATGGGCGCCGCCAGACTGCGGCATCGGCGTGTTTTCCACCGCCCAGGGCACGGTCTGCCGCGCAGCGGTATTGAGCGTGCGGGCTTCCTGGTCGGACTTCGGCACGTCATTCCACATCGCTGCCGGAAAGCGGTTCCACAAGTCGGCGTACTGCTTGCCCCAGAACCCGGTCCAGGTCATGCCGCTGAGCAGCATCAGCAACAGGACCAGCGAACCCCAGAAGCCGCTGACCGCATGCAGGTCGCGCCACAGCAGCCGCCCGCGGGCATTCATCCGCGGCCAGAAGACTCCGGCGAAGCGTCCGCCGCGTGGCCACCATAGGTAAAGGCCGGACACCACCAGGACGATGCCCCAGCCGGCCGCCAGTTCCACTACCCGGTCGCCGACGGTACCGACCATCAGTTCGCCGTGCAGGGCCCGGGCCACGGCCTGCAGGTTGCTTTTGGCGTCCTGCTCGCCAAGTACCCGGCCGCTGTACGGATCGACGAACACGTTGAGTTCCTGCCCTTCGCGCTTGACCACGAACTGCGCGCTGCGGTCGGCCGCGGGTGCCGGCAGGTACTGGCTGACCTGGCCGCCCGGGTAGGCCGCCTGCACCTGCTGCAGCAGGTGATCGGCCGGATGCCGGTGATGGCCGGCCTCGACCACCATCAGCGAGCGGTACATCAGCGGATCAAGTTGTGGCTTGAATAGGTAGATGATCCCGGTGATCGCCAGCAGGATCATCACTGGCGCAACGAACAGGCCGGCATAGAAGTGCCAGCGCCACGCCAGGTTGTAGAAGGAAAACGATGGCTTGCTCATGGAACGCTCCCGAATGAGGGACGCGGCACGCGGCCGCGCCCGGGCTGGATCAGAAACTCAGGTCGACATTGGTCCAGAAGGTGCGTCCCGGCTCGTTCACCGTTTCCGTGCCGGAGTAGCCGAAGCCGGCGTTGCCCGCCAGGTTCAGGTGCTCGGCATAGGCCTTGTCGAACAGGTTGTCGACACCGGCACTGAGCTTGAGGTTCTTGCTCACGCGGTAGGCACCGTTGAGCGAGAACACGCCAAAGCCGCCGGACTTGTCGAAGTCCTTGCCGACGATGTTGCCCTGGTTCTCCGACACCCGGTTCTGCGCCGACACCAGGCGCCACAGGGCTCCGGCGCTCCAGGCGCTTTCGCTGTAGGTCAGGCCGAGGCGGCTTTCCAGGGGCGGCATCTGCGGCAGGGCCGAGCCGTCGCTGCTGTTCTTGCCCCAGGCGTAGGCGAGGGTGGCGTCGGCCTTCCAGTTGGAAGTCAGCTGGTAAGCCACGCCCATCTCGCCGCCCATGATCCGCGCGTCGATATTGTCGGCACGCGAGACATTGGCGCCGCCGCTGTAGTCGTAGAGGATGTAATCGCGAACCTGGCCGATGTAGCCGGAGGCCCAGGCTTCGAGGACCTCGGTCTTGTACTGGATGCCGAAGTCTAGCTGGGTGGTTTTCTCCGGCTTGATTGCATCGAAGGCATTGACCGAACCCGTCGGGCCGTAGGTCGGCGAGAACAGCTCCCAGTAGTCCGGGAAGCGCTGGGCATGCCCCAGGCCGACATAGGTGGTGGCGGGAATATCGACCAGGTCATGTTCGTAGCGCAGGAATCCGCTGGGCAGGGTATCGGCGCGGGTATCGCCGGCGGTCGGGTTGGGCATGCTCATCATTCCCGAGCCGGTGCGCTGGCGGAAGTCCTTCGCCGAGGCGCGGTCCAGGCGGGCACCGCTGACCAGGCGATCCTGGCTATTCAGCTCCCAGGTCAGCTCGCCGAACACGCCGTAGTTGTGGAAATCGGCGTCCTTGGTCCAGGGCAGGTTGCCGTAGGTGTTGACCCCCATGCTGCTGCGCTGGCGGTGCTCGTTGGTCTGCGCGTCGATGCCGCTGACCAGGGTCACGTCCTCCCAGCGCCAGGTGCCCTTGATCCGTGCGCCCAGGGTGCGGCGGTCGACGTTGGCCGCCATCGGGCCGGCCATCATCCCGGTGCCGGACGGCGTGCGCAGGCTGTAGTTGTCCATCACATGGTCGGCGTAGTTGTAGTAGACCTGGGCCTCGATCTTGTCGAAGACCTCGCCGATGTTCGACTTCTCGAAGCGCAGGCCGAGGCTCTCCCGTTTGAACTGCGAGCCATCCATGCCGCGTCCGGCGTAGCGGGCCTCACCATCGCCGCGGCCGGCGGTGAGTTCGAGCAGGGTGTCGCTGTCCGGGGTCCAGCCGATGGCGACATCGCCGTTCCACTTGTCCCACTTCGACGGCACGGTGTCGCCATGACCGTCCTCGTAGTCGTCGGAGCGCGACTGGTTGCCGACGAAGCGTACATAGCCTTCCTGGCCGCCTGCAGCCGCATCCAGCACCTTGTCGAAGCGCCCGTTGGAGCCGGCCAGCAGGCTGGCGTTGACCCGGGTGCCGAGTTCACCGAACTTTTCCGGCTCTCGCTCGAAGAGGATGGTCCCGGCCGATGCGCCCGGGCCCCACTGCACCGTTTGCGGCCCCTTGATCACGGTCAGGCGATCGTAGGTTTCCGGGGAGATATAGGAGGTCGGCGCGTCCATGCGATTCGGGCAGGCACCGAGCATCACGCCGCCGTTGGTGAGGATGTTCAGGCGCGAGCCGAACATGCCGCGCAGCACCGGGTCGCCGTTGGTGCCGCCGGAGCGGATCGCCGAGAAGCCGGGGATGGTCTTGAGGTAATCGGCGCCATCGCTGGCCGGGACCGGCTGGCGCGGGTCCTTGGGGTTGGTGACGATGGTCAGCGGCGAGCTGGGCGCCACGGCGGTGATGACGGTGGGGCCGAGTTCGGCCGGCTCGTGGTCATGGCCCTCATGGCCGGTTTCCGCAGCCAGGGCGACAGGGGCGAGCAGGCTGCCGCAGAGCAGCGCGATGGTCCCGCGCAGGGACAAACGATAGACAGGGGTGGAGCTGGACATAGGTTTTCCAACATCGATCGGTCATGAAGGTGCACACGGGCACGGCAGGCTGCCGTCCGCGAAGCACGTTGTTGTCGGGGGTCAGGCGATCGATGTGGCGGGTGGCGCGCGGCTGCGGGCGCCGGGGAAGAAAGCCGGGCGCGGGTGGCCCTGGCGCGGCTGGACGACCAGGAGACTGCCGGTCGCGAGAGGTTCGCTGTTGAGCAGGCTGAGTTGCTGCGGCAAGGCCGGGCAGTGGAAGAACAGGCTGCAATAGCCGCATTTCTCCCACATCACATGCAGCGAGGCGCTGCCGTCGTGGCTGTCGCCGTGGTGCCCGGCGTCCATGTGCATGCCCGCGCCCATATCCATTTCCATAGGCATGGACGTGCCGTGCTCCATCGGCATCGACTGGGAGACCAGCGGACCGACGAAGATCATCAGCATGGCGAACAGGCTCAGCCAGCCCGCGCGCCTGTTTCCAGGGCGCAGTGGCCGGTGCTGTTCGCTACGGGCGAGGCTCATGGCGAGCGGCAATCAGCGATCAGTGCTGGTGCGCGGAAGCCCCTTCCGGTGGCTGTTTCTGCACCGCGACTTCCACGGTGACGTCGCCGGCCTTCTCGAAGTGCAGGGTCAGCGGGAAGCGCTTGCCGTCGGTCAGCAGGCTGCGATCCTTGGGCTGCATGATCATCACGTGATAGGCGCTGGGGCTGAAGGTCACCTGGCCGTGGGCCGGCACGGCGACGTTCGGTACCTGCTGCATGCGCATCACATCGCCGTTCATCACGTGCTCATGCAGTTCGGAACGGTCGCTCACCGGCGTATCGACGCTGAGCAGGCGGTCGGCCTCGGCACCCTTGTTGTCGATGACGAAATAGGCCGCGACATTGGGCGCGTTCGGCGGCAGCGCCAGGGACCACGGATGGGCGATATGCAGGTTGCCGACGTTGTATTCGTGGGCACTGGCAAAACCTGCGGGCAGCAACAGGGCGGCCAGCAGCAGGGCGTTCTTGAACATGGGACTTCTCCGGTCGATTCAGATTGTGCGCGTAAAGAGCGTAGGTGAATCAGACCGAAGGAGAGGCGCGGGGATTGAGCGACGGCCAGCGTTCGCGGGGCGTTGGCTGGGCCGGAGGGCGTGAATCGAGGGCGCTGGCCACGGCATGTTCGGGCAGCGTCAGCTGGGCGGGGGTACCGGGCAGGGCCAGGGCCGGGGCGGCGCCGGAGCAGCACCAGCAATGCTGCATGGCAGCGTGGTCATCGTTGCTCTGGCTGGGGTCGAGCTGGCCGATTGACACGGCGACCAGCTTGGTGCCACCGGTGGAACAGAAGGCGCCCCACAACAATTGCTCGGCGGGTGCCCTGGCGGCGGATGCGGACAGCGGCATGGCCAGCAGATTGAACAGCACTGCGAAGCAGGCGATCCAGGCATGGGCAAGCCGGTGTGCGGGCATGGGGTTGATCCGGTTGGATTTGGATGATGGCTATTTAGCCAGAAGATCCGGGGGAAGTAAAAAACGGGGGTGCGATGAAGTGCCGCACTTTGGTGTGGATCTTGAGGGCCCTATCGCTGGCAAGCCAGCTCCCACAGGTCTGGATGCACCACAAAACCCTGTGGGAGCTGGCTTGCCAGCGATGAGGCCATTGAGGCTCAGGACTTGGTCCGGCCGAGCATCCCTCGCACAGCCTCCTGCAGATCCGCCGGCAGCACCACCATCTTGGCGTTGTCGCTTGCCGCCAGGTTCTCCATGGCATTGATGTAGCGCTCGCCCAGCAGGTACATGGCCGGGGTCACATCCGAGCCGACGGCATTCTTCACCAAGGTGATGGCCTGGGCCGAAGCCTCCGCCAGGTTAACCTGGGCCGCGGCATCGAGCTTGGCCGATTCCTGGCGGGCCTGGGCTTCGAGGATCGCCGCCTGCTTGGCACCTTCGGCACGGGTCACGTCGGCCTTTCGCTCACGCTCGGCGGCCGCCTGGCGTTCCATCGCCGCCTGCATGCTTGGCGACGGCTTGATGTCCTGGATTTCTACCGAGCGCACGGTGATGCCCCAGTCTTCTGTCTGCTCCGACATCGCTTCGCGCAGCCGCGCCTTGATCTGCTCGCGGCTGGACAGCGCTTCGTCCAGGTCCATGGCCCCGACGATGGCCCGCAGCGAGGTCATGGTCAGGCTGGTGACGGCATAGGCGTAGTTCACCACGCCGTAGGAGGCTTTCTGGGGATCGACCACCTTGGCGAAGCACAGGGCGTTGGCGACGATCACCGCGTTGTCGCGGGTGATGATTTCCTGCTGCTGCACGTCGAGGATGATGTCCTTGGTCGGCAGGCGGTAGGCGACCACGTCCATGTACGGAACGAGGATGTTCAGGCCGGGCTTGAGGGTGGTGTGGTAGCGCCCCAGGCGCTCGACGATCCATTCCTCGCCCTGTGGCACGATGCGCACGCCCTTGAACACCGTGACGAGCACGAACAGGGCGATGGTTGCGGTGATGATCAGGCTGGTCATGTCGATTCTTGCTCCTTGATGATGTCCTTGAACCCTGTCAGGCCCTGGCGACCCGCACGGTATTGCCCTCGATGGCGACGATGCGCACCCGCTCGCCGGCAGCAATGTCGCTGCTGGCGACGCATGTCCACTCCTCGTTGCCCAGGATCGGTTTCTGGAAGCGCACGCGGCCCTTGTGGAACTCGGATACCGCCGTGGTCAGCAGGCCGACTTCGCCGAGCACTTCGTCGGCGGTCCAGCGCCTGTCGGCCCGGCGCGGCTTGAACACCTTGAACCAGAGGGCCACGGTCAGCGACGAGAGCACCACCCAGATCACCAGTTCGCTGGCCAGCGACAGCCCCGGCACCAGGCCGGCGATCACCCCGACGGCCACCGCGCCGATGCCGAACCAGATGATGAAGAAGGTGGGCAGCACCAGTTCCAGCAGGATCAGGCCGAAGCCCAGTACCAGCCAGATCCACCATTGCAATTCCATAGTCCGCAGCCTTGCGTTGTGAGGGGATGCCGCATTGGAAACGCTTGCCCGGGTATTGGCAATAGCCGGGCGATTACAGCAAGTGTTCTGTGCCGAGCGCCGCCAGCAGGCTGGCGGGATCGGAAAAGTGCCGGTCGACCACGGGCAGTGCCGGGCGGGCCAGGATCAGCACCGGGACCCCGCGTTCCCGGGCCACCTGCAACTTCGGCTCGGTGGCGCCGCTGCCGCTGTTCTTGCTGATCAGCACGTCGATCCGACGGCGCTCGAACAGCGCTCGCTCGTCCTCCAGGTGGAACGGCCCGCGGGCGCCGATCACCTCGCAGCGTTCGTTGCCGGGGCAGGCGTCCAGGGCACGCAGGGTCCAGAACTGCTCCGGCGGGATTTCGTCCAGGTGTTGCAGTGGCTCGCGACCGAGGGTGAACAGCGGACGTTGGAACGGGCGCAGGGCGTCGATCAGTCCGGCCCAGTCGTGCACTTCGCGCCAGTCGTCGCCCGGCTGCGCCTCCCAGGCCGGACGGCGCAGGGCCCAGCAGGGAATCCCGGCGAGGGTTGCCGCCCGGGCGGCATTGGTGCTGATCTGCGCGGCGTAGGGATGGGTTGCGTCGACCAGCAGATCGATGCCCTCGTTGCGCAGGTAATCCGCCAGCCCCTCGGCTCCACCAAAACCACCCACCCGCACCTGGCAGGCCAGATCGTCTGGTACCCGGCCGATCCCGGCGAGGCTGTAGACATGCCGTGGCCCCAGGCGACGAGCGATCCGCAGCGCCTCGGCCACGCCGCCCAGCAACAGCAAGCGCCGGCTCATTGCACGCCCGCCTTGCCGACGATGCCGCCCTGGCGGTCGATGGCGAAGACTTCCACCTGCACCTGCGCCGGCACTACGCTGCGGGCGAAGGCCAGGGCGTGGGCGCAGACCGCATCGCCCAGTGCTATTCCGGCGGCATGGGCCAGGGCCAGGGCCTGCTGGCTGGTGTTGGCCTGGATGATGGCAGCCTGCAGGTGGTCATCGGCGCCCACCGCAGCGGCCCATCCGGCCAGTTGCGGCAGGTCGATGCTGGAATGCCGGCTGTGCAGGTCCATATGCCCGGCGGCCAGCTTGCTGATCTTGCCGAAGCCGCCGCACAGGCTGAGCCGCGCCACCGGTACCTTGCGCAGGTGCTTGAGCACCGCACCGACGAAGTCGCCCATCTCGATCAGGGCGATTTCCGGCAGGTTGTAGACCCGGCGCATGGTGTCTTCGCTGGCGTTGCCGGTACAGGCGGCGATGTGTTCGTAGCCGTTGGTCTTGGCCACATCGATGCCCTGGTGGATCGAGGCGATATAGGCCGCGCAGGAGAAGGGCCGGACGATGCCGCTGGTGCCGAGGATCGATAGCCCGCCGAGAATGCCCAGGCGCGGGTTCATGGTCTTCAGGGCCAGGCTTTCGCCGTCCTGCACGTTCACCGTCACCTCGAATCCACCGGCGTAGCCACATTCATCGGCAAGCTGCTGCAGGTGCCCGCTCATCATGCTGCGCGGCACCGGATTGATCGCCGGCTCACCCACCGCCAGCACCAGGCCGGGGCGGGTCACGGTGCCGACGCCCGTGCCGGCGACGAAGCGCACGCCAGGCTGGTCGAGCAGGCGCACGCGGCTGTAGAGCAGGGCACCGTGGGTAACGTCCGGGTCGTCACCGGCATCCTTCAAGGTCCCTGCTTCGGCGCCATCGTCATGCAGGCGGCAGAACTCCAGGCGCATCTGCACCTGCTTGCCCTTCGGCAAGGTGATCTGCACGGCATCGTGGGCCTGTCCGGTCAGCAGCAGGCGCGCGGCGGCAAGGCTGGTGGCGGTTGCGCAGCTGCCGGTGGTCAGTCCGCTGCGCAGCGGGGCCGGTTGTTCGGCGCTTTCTTCACGCATCCTTGATGGCTTCGAGCAGGGTGATCGGCAGGGCCTGGCGCCAGGTATCGAAGGCGCCGAGGGGCTGGGCCTGGGCTACGTGGATGCGGGTCAGCTCGCCGCCGTGGCGCTCGCGCCAGTCCATCAGGCGTACCTCGCTTTGCAGGGTCACGGCGTTGGCTACCAGGCGACCGCCCGGGCGCAGTTGCTCCCAGCAATGTTCCAGCACGCCGGGAAGGGTGACGCCGCCGCCGATGAAGATCGCGTCCGGCTGTTCCAGCCCCTGCAGCGCCTGCGGCGCGCGGCCGCGGATCAGTTGCAGGCCAGGCACGCCGAGGGCGTCGCGGTTGAGTTCGATCAGTTGCTGGCGGCCCTCGTCGGCTTCGATGGCCAATGCCCGGCACGCTGGGTGGGCGCGCATCCACTCGATGCCGATGGAGCCGCTGCCGGCACCGACATCCCAGAGCAGTTCGCCCGGACGCGGGGCGAGGCGGGCCAGGGTGATGGCACGGACATCGCGCTTGGTAATCTGGCCATCATGGCGGAAGGCGCTGTCGGGCAGCCCGGCCAGTGGCGACAGGCGAGGCGCGCGGGCATCGGCCAGGCATTCGATGGCAAGGAGGTTGAGGTCGGCAACCGGTCCGTGGTTCCAGTCGTTGGCACTGCCATGCAACTGGCGTTCGGCGGGGCCGCCCAGGTGTTCCAGCACCGTCAGCCGGCTCGGGCCGAAACCCCGTTCGCGTAGCAAGGCGGCGATGGCGGCGGGGCTGCTGCCATCGTTGCACAGCACCAGCAGGCGCTGGCCGCTGTAGAGATGGGCGGCAAGCCGGGCGAGTGGACGGGCCACCACCGAGACGATCACCACCTCCTGCAACGGCCAGCCAAGCCGGGCGGCGGCGATGGAACAGGAGGAAGGCGCGCTGATCACGTCCAGCTCTTCGGCCGGCACCTGCCGCGCCAGGCTGGCGCCGACACCGTAGAACATCGGGTCGCCACTGGCCAGTACGCATACCGGCTCGCCGCGCAGGGCCAGGACCGGCGTCAGGGAAAACGGGCTGGGCCACGGCAGGCGCTCGGCTTTCAGGCAGTGCGGCAGCAGTTCCAGCTGGCGCGCACTGCCGAACACCTTCACGGCGCCCAGCAACGCCCGTCGGGCCTGCTTGCCGAGGCCGCCGAAGCCGTCTTCGCCAATTCCTACTACGGTTAACCAGGGCGCCATGCCGATCCTCGTTTGCGGGGCAATCCGACCGGCAGGCTTGGCCCGCCGCCGGGCAAAGCAGGCATAATACCGCGCCTTCCGGCACCCGGCGCCTTTTCCACGATTGACGGACCACCCCTTGAACCCATCCAGCCCAACCCCAGCCCTTCGCCCCTCGGCCTGTCCGGGGTTGTGGCGCATCGTCCAGGCGCTCGATGGCGGCATCTCGCGGATCAAGCTCGATGCCGGGCACCTCGAGGCCGACCAGGCCGAGGCCGTCGCTGCAGCTGCCGAGCGCTTCGCTGGTGGGGTGATCGAGGTGACCAACCGCAGCAACCTGCAGATTCGCGGCGTAGGTCACGATCATCAGGGCCTGGTCGCCCGCTTGCTGGACGCCGGCCTCGGCCCGCGGGAGGCGGCTGGCGACGATGTGCGCAACCTGATGCTCAGCCCCGCCGCCGGCCTGGACCCGGCGATGCTGCTGGACACCCGGCCGCTGGGGGCGCGGATCCTCGATCTGCTGCAGACCACGCCGCGTTTCCATGAGCTGTCGGCCAAGTTCGCCGTGCAGCTCGACGGCGGCGAGAACCTGGCGATGCTCTGGCATCCCCACGACCTCTGGCTATCGCCGCTGCTCCTGGACGATCAGTTGTGGCTGGCCTTCGGCCTCGCTGGCTGTCCCGGGCATGACGCACCGCTGGCGGCGGTGCCCCTGGACGATGGCCTTGCGCTGGTGCGGGCGGTGCTGGAGCGTTTTCTCGACCTGGCCGACGCCGGGCAGTCGCGAATGCGCCAGCTGCTTTCGAGCCTGGGCGTGGAGCCATTCCTCGATGGCCTGGCGCTGGAGCTGCGCCGCGATAGCGCCGTGACCAGCTGGCGCCGCCAAGGGCTTGACCGTGCCCTGCACCTGGGAATTTATCCGCAGCGACAGCCCGGGCGTGTCGCCGTCGGTGCCCTGGCGCCACTCGGACGCCTGGACGCCGTACAACTGCGTGGGATCGCCGCGCTGGCCCGCGAGCTGGGCGACGGCAGCCTGCGCATGACCCCGTGGCAAAGCGTGCTGCTGCCCAATGTGGCAGCGGCGCAGGCCGAGCGGGTTCTGGCAGACCTGGCTTGCCTTGGGCTGGTCGGCGATCCTGCCGCGCCGATGGCCGGGGTGGTCGCCTGCACCGGCTCGGCCGGCTGCGCCAGGGGCCTGGCCGATACCAAGGCGGATGCCGTGCAGCTTGCCCACGCGCTGCATCGGCGCGGCCCGGTGGGTGGCGTCCACCTGAGCGGCTGCAAACGTTCCTGCGCCATGGCCCACACTGCGCCGAGCACCTTGCTGGCGGTCGGTCCCGGGCGCTACGACCTGTATTTTCACGACCCGGCCCAGCCGGGCCCCGGCACCCTTGCCGGGCGCAACCTGACATTGGAAGAAGCGGGCGCCACCCTGGACGCCCGCCACGGAGCAACCCTCGATGATTGATTACATCCGCGACGGCCAGGAGATCTATCGCAACTCCTTCGCCATCATTCGCCAGGAGGCCCGCCTGGAGCGGATTCCGGCCGACCTGGAAAAACTCGCGGTACGGGTGATCCATGCCTGCGGCATGGTCGAGGTGGTGGACTCGCTGCGCTTCTCCGAAGGCGCCGGCAAGGCCGGACGCGAAGCCCTGGCCAAGGGCGCACCGATTCTTTGCGACGCACGGATGGTCGCCGAAGGCATTACCCGCGCGCGCCTGCCGGCCAACAACGAAGTGATCTGCACCCTGCGTGACGAAAGCGTGCCGGACCTCGCCCGGGAGCTGGGCAACACCCGTTCCGCCGTGGCCCTCGAACTGTGGCGGCCACACCTGGAAGGCAGCGTGGTGGTGATCGGCAACGCCCCGACCGCGCTGTTCTACCTGCTGGAAATGATCGATGCCGGCGCGCCGAAACCGGCGCTCATCCTTGGCTTCCCGGTGGGCTTCGTCGGCGCCGCCGAATCCAAGGCGATGCTTGCAGCGGACAGCCGTGGCGTGCCGTTCGTGATCGTCGAAGGCCGTCTGGGTGGCAGCGCCATGGCCGCTGCCGCAGTCAACGCCCTCGCCACGGAGGTGGAATGATGCAGGCCCGCGGACGTCTGCTCGGCCTGGGCGTCGGCCCCGGCGATCCCGAGCTCATCACCCTCAAGGCCTTGCGCTTGCTGCGCGAGTCGCCAGTGGTGGCGTACTTCGTCGCCAAGGGCAAGCGCGGCAATGCCTTCGGCATCATCGAACAGCACCTGCAAAGCCAGCAGACCCTGCTGCCGCTGGTCTACCCGGTGACGACCGAAGCCCTGCCGGCGCCGCTGTCCTACGAGCAGGTGATCAGCGATTTCTACGACGAAGCCAGCGTGACCGTGGCCGCGCACCTGGATGCCGGGCGCGACGTGGCGGTGATCTGCGAGGGCGATCCGTTCTTCTACGGCTCCTACATGTACCTGCACGACCGGCTCGCCGAGCGCTACCAGGCCGAGGTGATCCCGGGCGTGTGCTCGATGCTCGGTGGCGCCTCGGTGCTCGGCGCGCCGCTGGTGTATCGCAACCAGAGCCTGTCGGTGCTTTCCGGCGTGCTGCCGCACAACGAGCTCAAGCGCCGCCTGGCCGATGCCGATGCGGCAGTGATCATGAAGCTGGGACGCAATTTCCCCAAGGTCCGCTCGGTGCTTGCCGAACTGGGGCTGGACCGGCGCGCGCTGTACGTCGAGCGGGCGACCATGGCCAACCAGAAGATCGTCGCGCTGGATGAAGTCGATCCGCAGTCTTCGCCCTACTTCTCGCTGATCATCGTTCCCGGTGAAAGGTGGCAAGGCTGATGACCCGACGCGCACCCGCCATTGTCGTGCTCGGCAAGGGCAGCCTGGGCACCGCCCGGAAGATCCAGCGCTTCTATCCCGACGCCCTGATCCATGGCCTGGCCGGCCGGGTCGAGGAAGTCGACCGTAGCTACCAGAAGTTCGGCACGACCCTGCGCCAGCTCTACCAACAGGACACGCCGATCATTGCCTTGTGCGCTGCTGGCATCGTCATCCGCAGCCTCGCCAGCGTATTGCTGGAGAAAGGCGCCGAGCCGCCGGTGCTGGCCGTGGCTGAGGATGGCAGCGCGGTGGTGCCGCTGCTCGGCGGGCTGGGCGGAGTGAACGTGATGGCGCGGGAGATCGCGGCCGGGCTGGGCGTCGCCGCGGCGATCACCACCAGCGGCGAGCTGCGTTTCGGCACTTGCCTGCTCAATCCACCGAGCGGTTATGCGCTGGCGGACCTGGAGCTGGGCAAGCGCTTTGTCTCCGACCTGCTGGCCGGGGAAAGCGTGCGGATCGAAGGTGCCGCACCTTGGCTGGACGAGGCCCGTCTGCCGCAGAGCGACGCGGCGCAGTTAACCATCCATGTGGGATGTGGCGAACGTGAGGCAGCGGCCAATGAACTGCTGATCCACCCGCGCTGCGTGCTGGTCGCAGTATCGGCGGTGGTGCCGGAACTGGCGGCCGCGGTGCGGGCTGCCTTGCACAAGGCGAAGATCGCCGAGGCGTCGTTGGCTTGCCTGCTGGCCAACGAGGAGGAGATGGCCGACGCGGCGTTGCACGCTGCGGCTGCCGAACTGGGCGTGCCGTTGCGTTTCGCTGCCGGGGCTTCGACCAGCGACCTGGCCGCCCGGGCCCTGCCGCAATTGCTCGCGCCGCAGGTGATCGGCGACGGCCTGGCGCTTGCCGTGGCGGCCGAGCCCATCGATCCGGCGACTATCGGCCGCGCCCGTGGCCGGGTGGCGGTGATCGGCCTCGGCCCTGGCGCTGCCGAACTGATGGCGCCGGCGGTCAAGGCCGAACTGGCCCGGGCCAACGATGTGCTGGGCTATGAAACCTACGTGCGCATGGCCGGGCCGTTTCGTGAGGACCAGGTGCTGCACTGCACCGACAACCGCGAAGAACTGCTGCGTGCCCGCCACGCCTTCGAACTGGCGGCGCAAGGGCGTTCGGTGGTGGTGGTGTCGTCCGGCGACCCGGGCGTGTTCGCCATGGCCGCGGCGGTGCTGGAAGCGCTGGAAGCGTCGGACGATCCGGCCTGGCACCGGGTCGAGCTGGAAATGCTGCCAGGGATCTCGGCGTCGCTGGCGACCGCAGCCCAGGCCGGAGCGCCGCTGGGGCATGACTTCTGCGTGATCTCGCTGTCGGACAACCTCAAGCCCTGGTCGATCATCGAGAAACGCCTCGACCTTGCCGCCCAGGCCGACCTCGCGATGGCCTTCTACAACCCGATCTCCCGTTCCCGTCCGTGGCAGTTGGGGCAGGCGCTGGATATCGTCCGTCGGCATCGCGACCCCGCCACGCCGGTGGTGCTCGGCCGCGATATCGCCCGGCCGGGACAGTCGCTGAAGGTGGTGTCCCTGGGCGAGCTTGTGCCGGAGATGGTGGACATGCGCACGATGGTGCTGGTGGGGTCTTCGACGACCCGGACTTTTGCCCGGGCTGACGGTGGCGAGTGGGTGTATACGCCGCGGTGGTATCCACAGGATTGATGTCGCCTGCTCCGGCCTCATCGCTGGCAAGCCAGCTCCCACAGGAACCGCATGCACCGTGGAACTTGTGGGAGCTGGCTTGCCAGCGATGAGGTCAGTAGCAACAACAGGGTCGGGAAGGCCACGCACACATCGGTTACCACGCCGGCGATGATCAGTTCTGGACGTGGGATGTAGGGGTGTCCGGGAACAAATTCGAGGCGTGGCTTCTGCGGAAAAGTCCACCAGCAAATGCTCAGCAGTTTCACACCTTGCCCTGGGACTTTTCCTATATCCGTCACTGTTGACCAGCATTCAGGATCCCAACGGAATTTCTTCCTCAGGAGATCCGCATGGCCAGCGGCATCGAACTCGTCGCCAATTTTGCCGAGCAGTACCGTACCCAGGACGACTACCTTTACTTGCTGGTGGACGGACAGGCTGAGTGCGCACTGGATCATCCGCTCAGTGTCCCGTCCCTGATCGAGTCGCTGGGTGCCGACGCTGTCACGCGCGTTCTGCGCCCCGACCTGGCCCATAGCCCGGACTACTGTCCCGCGCTTGTCCAACTGGCGAAACCCGGTGAGGCTGCGGCACGGCGCTATCTTGAACTCAGCGCCGACTATGCCGAGTGGGATCTCGTTTACCGCAAGCGTTACATCTGTGGCTGGCTGCTCAGCCCCCAGCCTCTCGACGTCATCGCAAAGCATATCGCGACCCGCTGCGACACTACCGCTGGCGACGATCAAGACCCCTCACCTTGGTTCGAACCGCTGAGACTGGAACTGCTGTTTGCGGCCATGAACACCCGGGCCGGTGAGCTGCTGAGCCCGGTGGGATTCTGGCTGCTCCCGCTCAGTTGGGGTGGTTTTACCCCACTCGCCGGGAGAGCCTGTTGCGGCGAACCGGAGCTCTCGCCAACGGCCAGGCAAAGCCAGCAACTGGCCCCGGTGGTCAACAGGTTCCTCGCCGTCTGGCGTCATGCCCTGCGCAAGCCTCCACGCTTTGCCCCCTGGCTCTGGAAAGGTCCCAGCCTCCTGCCACCCCAGGCTGCCATTCATGGCTTTCGCCTGATCCGCGACGCCCGCCGGCTTGGCCTTGAAGCCAGCAGCGATCTCATCTCCCTCAGCCTGCACCGGGTGTTCTTCCACCCGAATCTGCCCCAGCACCCGGACATCCAGCACGACATCGCCCAGGCGCGAGCCGGGACCCTGGGCCTGCAAAGTCATTTTGCAAGCTACAGCGAGGCCACCTGGCGGCGCATCGTCTATGACCTGCCCCGTGCGGAGGACTACACATGAGTTTCGATCTTCAATTCAATTTCGGCCTCGATCTCGATGCATCGACCCGGGAAGCCGATCCCTTGTCCAGCGGGGGCTGCCGCCTCTGCGAGCGGCAGGGCCTGCCAATCCTGCCCCTGCGTGCGGCCTATGCTCCGGAACCTTGGCATACCCAGGCACTGCTGCTGACCCGCGGTTCCGAGGTCAAGGCCGTACGCATGCATATCGGCCAGCCTCGTACCCTGCGTCGCGGTTTTCTCTATGTGCTGCTCGACCGACGGGAGTGGCAGGCCTACCAGATCACCCCGGAGGGCATGCTGCGTCAATTCCCTCCGTACGAGATCCCCCGGGAGGAGCCAGCCCCGATTCCGTTGCGCTGCATCCGGGCCGACCACGATATGCCCGCCGCCTTCATCAATATCGACACCGACAAGTTTTCCACCGCCTGGCTCGCCATCGCCAACGATCCCTGGCCCGAGACGGTGCTGGATGCCTACTTGCGCGATGGTGCGGCCGGCGGCAGGAAGTTCGGCGAGCGCTTCTACAAGCTCGACCTCAAGACCGCACGGGACGACCCTGCCAGCGTCGGTTTCGCCATGACCGAGCTCAACCTGCAGACCGAGAAGATCCTCGAATACGCCCAGTCGATAGCCGGGGACTTTCGCAGCGTGCACGGCTTTTACGGACGCAACCAACGGCTGCGGGCCTTCAGGGGCTATATCCGTACGCTGATCCAGCGGGAGAAACTGCCCAACGGCGTGCTGGCCCTGGTCCTGCCCGATCCTGTCGGCATGGTGCAGGAGCTCAATGCCCAGCGCCTGGCCCGCTGCCAGGCCATGCAGGAGTGGCGCGCCGAGCCGCAGCGCAACCTGGAGTTCTTCACCTCCCAGGCGTTGCTCGGGATCCGTGACGTACAGCTTGAAAGGGCTAAAGAGCGGGCCATCGAGGAGGCAACAGCAGCCGTCGAGGCACGTAACCACTACAACGCCTCGCCCCAGTCCTACAGGGCACCCTTGCCGACCCTCGATCTCGAGCAGGAAAAGCAACACCGGATCGCCGAGGCGCAGACCGATGCAGGCGAGCGGCTCGGGGACCGCTACGACGAACCGGCCCGCAAGCATTTCCAGGACCACTACCAAAAGACCCTGGCGGACTGGCAACGAATCATCGACGACGTCGGCCGGCCCTATGCCGAGCATCACGATGGCGCCGCCTTCCAACTGGCTGCGGTCAACGACTACAGCATTTCCACCCAGGAATCGGTCAAGGCCTTTACCCGCATGTTGGCCACGTGCCAGGTCGGCGGCCCGACCGATCTGGTCGAAGATGGCAGGATCGGCCCCACCCAGGGCCTGTGGAAGAATCAGCTGGAGAACCGCGACAGCCTTTACTACCAGGCGCTGCTTGCCAAGGACACGGTGCTGCTCGAGCAACTGACCGATGATTTGCTCAAGGACGAGCGGACCCGCATCTACCACAGCATCAAGACCTACATCGACACCCCGCAGGGCAGGCAGCTCATGGTCGAGCCCGTGCAGAACGCCATCGGCGACTTGCTCGCGGCCGGTGCCACGGCCAGCTATGCCCTCGGCGAGAAACTGTCGAAGGAGGCCAGGGCACTGGTGGGACACTTGCATCGGGAGGCCTTGCTGCGTTTCAACGGTGTGCAGGTCACGCAATTGACCATTTCGCTCAAGGTGGGCGAATACCTCACCTTGCTCAATGAGGTGTTGTACGAAGGGACCGAGCGTGTCATCGCGCAGCTCGACCGGCAATTCCGCAAGCCGGCCGAGCGCAAGGTGCGGGCGATGCTGCTGAAAGGGCAGTTCACGCCAGCGCTGGCGAGCAGCCATTCCAGGCTGATCGATATCAAGGTCTGGACGCTGGAGAGCGCAGAGTCGCTGCAATCGCGGCTGGATACAGTGCGGGTCGGCCTGGGTGATGGCATCGGCGACGCCCTGCGCCACGTCAGCATTGGCACCACTGCACTCAGCGGAACGATGGATGACCTGGCGCGCAACCTGACCGTCAATGCCGAGGTCGCCCGCTTGCTGGCGCGGGATTCGATGCACAGCCTGCGCAACGCCGCGAAAGCCACCGGCAACGGCAAGATGAATCTGGCCCTGGCCCTGGGCAGCCTGTGGTTCCAGCAGGATGCCCTGCTCAGAAGTTACGAAGGCCTGCTCAAGTCGGTGGGCGATGGTGATGCCGAGGCCGCGGCGGCGGTGATGTCGGCTTCGGTCGGAGTGATGGGGGCCGGGGTGGAGGTTGTCGGGGCAACGGTTCATATCCTGCGGCCTGACCTGACCACCCGGGTGACTGGAGTGACAGGGACGGTGGAACAGCTCGCGGTGGGCGCGCGGATCGTGCAGTACGGCGGGGCGTTGGTGGCGATGGCGAGTGCGGTGGAGGGGGTGCAGTATGCGTTGGCGGCTGGGCGGGCGGGGAAGGTTGGGGACAAATCGGCGCGAACTTTTTATGGCATCGCGTCAGGCGTAGCGATGCTATCGGCAGCAGGTGGAGTTGTGGGCTCTCTTGCCCCGGCAGGAGCGGCTCTTCTCCCCCTTTCAATAGCCGTATTGTTTGGTTTTGCAGCGTATGGCCTAGCTGTTTGGGCTAAAAAGCTGGAGTCAGACTCCATGGAGCTATGGGCACGGCACTCGCTGTGGGGGCTTCCAGGCGAGCACCGACGCTGGATGAAACCGGAGGACATGGACACAGCGACTGGAGCACTGAATGCAGCATTACTGGGACTGACCGCAGACGCCGCGCTGAACATCAATGCGGAGCAGACCGGCGGAATTCCCGTCGGAGATGTAGTTCCTGCCGGAATTTTCCTGGACTACAAAATAGTCCTGCCTGGCTACAAATCAGACGCGTCGAACTACGAGTGGACGTTACAGGTATTTCCAATTGGAGTCCCCTCGGGCGCAGTCATCGCATGCGGTCGAGAAGGAGGGGGGAATGAGCCCTTGCCGGCTCCGGCTTCGTGGAAGCATCCGGACTATCACCCGGAAACTTCGGCTCCGGTCATTCGATACGATGCGGAAGCTGAAACCCTGGAAATCAAAGGCTCCATCAGCTTTTTCGGATCTCTCAGTATTCGCGCTCTCGAGCTTGAAGTGTCTTACTGGCCCGACAAGAGTGATGAAGCAGGTGTTGCTAGGCTGATTGTAAAAGAAGACAAGATCAGTACCTGGCGGGGATGGGGCCTAGTATGAAAGTACCCAAGCTCGCCCCCCCATGTCCCGGCTGGCAGGAGGATCTACCTGGACCTGAAGAGGCACCTATTCTGGCCCCGGCGCTCGGGTTGGATACACCCAATCATCAGGATAATGTCTTTCTAGAGTTGCCGAGGGCATCGGCGCTTATTAGAGGTGTTGTGATTTGGTTCACGCCGATTCTGGTTGTTCACTTGGTTGTCATGTGGTGGCTTTTGTTATCGGACAGGCGCGTAGTGAGCTTTGAAGAGTGGGCGATATTGATGCTCTACAGCCCATTAGCAGTGTGTGCAATCTTGTTCTTTTGGAAGTTCGATGTTTCTCCCCCCCGGGATTTGCCATTGCGCTTTAACCGTATCCGTCAACGTATTTACGCCTACAACTTCAAATACCGCTGGTGGAATCCCTTCGAACGCTGGCAAGTAACCCCAGTAGCCTACGACTGGTCCCAAGTCCGCGCCGAGCGCTGGAGCAGGCGTCATGCCACCGCCCAAGGCGGCATCATCTTCCAGTGGGGCGTCGAGCTTTCCATCGTCAAGCCCGGCACCAACGAAGTCATCGACCGTTTTCCCCTTACCGCCATGGGCGCCGACGCCCATGCCTGGGCCTACGTCTGCACCTACATGCAACAAGGTCCCGAGGCGCTGCCGCCCCCCGGCCCGCCTTGGGACCACAACGATGTGCTGTGGTGCAATCTAGCGATGCGGCTGGCACCACAGGTCGAGTGGCCGGCCGATATGGATCTTGAATCGAGGACGGCACCTTGACTGGTTTTACGCACCAGGATCGGGCTGAGTTCGTACGGCTGATTGTGAAGGAGCGCATGAACAGTATCTGGCGGGTATGGAGCCTCTTATGACGAAGCCCAGACTCACCCCTCCCTGCCTTGGATGGCAGGAGGATCTACCTGGCCCTGACGAGGCGCCAAATCTAGCTCCAGCCCTCGGGCTTGATACGCCCAACCACCAAGACGATATTTTTTTGGAGTTGCCGCGTAAGTCAGGTCTATTGAGGGGCGTTGTGATCTTGTTTGCGCCAGTCATATGTATAAATCTACTTAGCTTGCTTTGGCTCTTCTTATCGGACTGGAGTGCTCTCAAACTTGAGGAATGGTTCATATTGAGCTTGGGAATTTTTGTAGCGGTTTGGTCACTATTTTTATGCGTGAAATTCGATGTGTCTCCTCCCCGAGATCTCCCCCTTCGCTTCAACCGCACCCGCCAGCGCCTCTACGCCTACAACTTCAAATACCGCTGGTGGAATCCCTTCAAACGCTGGCAAGTAACCCCAGTAGCCTACGACTGGTCCCAAGTCCGCGCCGAACGCTGGAGCAGGCGTCATGCCACCGCCCAAGGCGGCATCATCTTCCAGTGGGGCGTCGAGCTTTCCATCGTCAAGCCCGGCACCAACGAAGTAATCGACCGCTTCCCCCTTACCGCCATGGGCGCCGACGCCCATGCCTGGGCCTACGTCTGCACCTACATGCAACAAGGCCCCGAGGCGCTGCCGCCCCCCGGCCCGCCTTGGGATCACAACGATGTGCTGTGGTGCAACATCGCCATGCGGCTGGCACCAAAGGTCGAGTGGCCTGCCGATATGGATCTGGAATCGAGAACAGCTCCTTGACCGTAATTGCTCTAAAAACGAAGAAGCCCGCTCTGACCGAGCGGGCTTTCTTCATTCAGCGATCACTTGGCAGTCAATGCCGCGTAGCTGTTCATCAGGTTGCGGTAGTTGGGAATCCGCTGCGACAGCAGGTTGCCCAGCCCTTCGATGTCGTTGCGCCAGTCGCGGTGCAGCTCACAGGCCACCGAGAACCAGTTCATCATCTGCGCACCGGCCTGGGTCATGCGGTTCCATGCGGCTTGTTGCACGGTGGTGTTGAAGGTGCCGGAAGCGTCGGTCACCACGAACACGTCGAAGCCTTCGGCCAGCGCCGACAGGGTCGGGAAAGCCACGCACACATCGGTTACCACGCCGGCAATGATCAGCTGCTTGCGGCCGGTGGCCTTGATCGCCTTGACGAAGTCTTCGTTGTCCCAGGCGTTGATCTGGCCTGGGCGCGGGATGTACGGGGCGTCCGGGAACATTTCTTTCAGCTCTGGCACCAGCGGACCGTTCGGGCCCTGCTCGAAACTGGTGGTGAGGATGGTCGGCAGCTCGAAGAATTTCGCCAGGTCGGCCAGCGCCAGCACGTTGTTCTTGAACTCGTTCGGCGAGAAGTCCTGCACCAGGGAAATCAGGCCGGTCTGGTGGTCAACCAGCAGGACTACGGCGTCGTCTTTGTTCAGGCGGTTGTAGGTGGCGTTGGTCATGGTGGAAATCCTTTTGTTTGAGAAGTGTGTTTTGGGTGGTTGCCGCTAGGTGTGGCCAGATTAGGGGTTTCTCGAAAAGGGATAAATCACGTGGAAACGGTATGACTGTCTGCTTACGGTGGACAATTAAGAGTGCCGGTCAGACGCATCTTGAAACGAACGACCGGGCCAGCCATACTCCCGCAAAGTACGGGACTCCCGTACTCTCCGGCGATGCGAACAGTCATAGAAACACCCACGTTTCAGAAAAATGCCGCCAAGCTGTGGTCTGACGATGAGCGGGTGGCATTCATCGACTGGATAGCACTGAATCCATTAGCTGGTGATGTCGTTCCCGGAGCAGATGGCGCACGCAAGGTTCGCTGGTCCAGGAACGGTTCCGGCAAGTCTGGCGGTACCCGAGTGATCTATTTCAACCTGACTGATGATGAAATCGTTTTGCTGGTCACCCTCTATGCAAAGGCTGAGCGTTCCAACATGAGCCCCGCTGAAATCGGCAAGGTGGTGTGATATGCGTGACATTGATATCGAGGCGGTTGCCAAGGCCATCGAGGCCGATGCTGGCGAGCTCATTCCAGACCTTCGCCAAGCCCTTCAGGAAGCCAAGGCCGGAGCAGGGCGAGTCACGACTCCCGAACAGATGCTGGTGCGTCAGGCGCGAGAGCGTTCTGGCTTGACGCAGGCTATGTTCGCCAAGCGCATCGCTACGCCGGTAGCGACGCTCCGTGACTGGGAGCAAGGGCGCCATGTTCCGCCAGGTGGAGTGCTTTGCTTGATGCGTCTTATCGTCAGGCATCCCGAGCTGTCGCACGAGCTGGCTCATTGACCCGGCGACCAGGCCTTTAGGGGAAAGACTTCGTTCCTGACCCCCCGCCCGTTGCAACGTACCTTGGCCTTCCCTCCACCTGGAGGGCACAGCCAAGAAGGACTTTGCAATGACCCAAGACACCAACCAACCCCTCGACCTCAGCTCCGCCGCCGTGGTGGAAAGTTCCCTGCTGGCCTTCGGCGCCGGCATGACCGCGCAGAACCGCCAGGACGTGAAGAACAGCTACCTGTTCGCCTCCCTGGTCGCCAATAAACGACATAACCAGCTCACCCTGAGCGAAGCCTGGTTCGATTATTTCCTCGAAGCCATGACCGACTGCGGCTGGGCCGTGGCCCGGCGCACCCACGAAAAGGCCAGTGATACCGCTCAGTCCTTAAAGCTCTCCAACGTGGCGGTCCAGGCCGTGCAAGTGGCGGCTTCCAGCCTGCTGGGCGGCGGGCCGGTGGTCCAGGCCCTGGGGCTTTTCGCGGAGAAGGCCATCGACGGGCTGGGCAAGAACGAAGAGGCGCTGACCCTGTTCAAGCGCAGCCTGTACCGTCAATCCAACGTGATGGTCGGTGTGGCCTCGTGCATCGAGACCAAGGATGGCGAGGTAGTCATGGCCCTGGGTGCGATCCAGCGCACCGTACGCAAGGAAGACCTCGATACCGTGCTGTTCGACTGGGACAGCAACACCTCGGCAACCTACCGCAGCACGGCGGCCCTGTCGTTCAACACCCAGATCTACGCCAAGGCACGGGACCTGGTGGAGCAGCGTCTGGGTGAGCGGGCGGTGTCGCGGATCATGGACTACGACATCTAACCCGGCCGGCTTGCCCCCGGCGATTTTATGGAGTGAACGGACATGGATGTCGACGGCTATACGATGTGGATCACCGGGGGCAGCCTGGTTTTGGTCGCCCCGCAGGTCAGCGAGCTGGAGTGCAACCACGCACTCGGCTCATTGCGTCACGCGCAACTGCTTGCCGACGGGGTCATGGCATCGCGTTTCGACCAGTATCGGCGCTGGTACCGCGCCTATCGCAATGCTTTCGGGCGACGCGGCTGGCGGGTTACGCACAGTTGCCAGAGCGTGGAAACTGCCGGCGGCCGCACCCTGCTGTCGCCGACCCAACCCTTGTTGCTGTGGCTGGGCAGCCAGCATGGCGAATTGGGCGAGTTGCTGGAACTTGGCATCGATTCGCTGCTGCTGAACCCGCCGGGGCTGGCACAGCTTTCGTGCAGCGCCTTGCAGGCGCGCGGCGGTATCACACGGATGGTGCTGGAACTGGGCGTGCTACGTCCCGGTTCGCAGCTCAGCCTATGCAGCATCGCCCTGGAAACCAGTGCGACCCTCGACCAGCAGTGGCTGAAGGCGCCGCTGGCCGGTGCGACCCTGCGCGGCGACCTTTATTTCCAAAGCCTGCTGGCCGAGCCTGCACCCGAGATGCGCGACAGCGAGCGCGACGGCTATGCCCGGCTGTCGGCCGGCCATACCCTTCATTGAGGATACCAAGCATGACAGAACAACTTCGGGCGGCCGTGGTCGGCAATGCCCTGATGTCCTTTTTCCCGGATATCGACAAAGACATGCGTGAACGTGTGCAGACCGCCATGCTATTCGCCCAGCGGGCAACCCGGGAGGTGGTCGGCAGCGGGCAGGTCAGCGACGGCTATGACTACTATCGCCAGCAACTGAAATTCCTGGGTTGGGACGCGACCTCGCCGCGCGAGCCGTTCGACCCCGACCTGGAGCGGCGCTCGGTACGCGAGGCCATGCTCGGACGCATCGGCGCTGCCGCTGGCCCCGAGTACTCCGAGATCACCCGCTGGTCCATCGATGCTCTGGGGCTGGTCCAGCCGGCGCTTTTCCGCTTCGAACAGCGCTCGCTTGAGGTGACCTCGTTCCAGTTGCTGCCGTGCCGGGTGAACCGGCCGGGATACGTCGACATGGTCCTGTACCACGAGGACCTCAACCGTGAGGAACTGGGCAACGGCTTTCTCTATCGCGAGCGCACCAGCCGCCGGGTACGTGCCGAACTGGTACGGTTCAATGCCAGGCTCTTCGAGCAGCAGTTCGGCGACAAGGTCCGGCAACGCCTGCTCAAGACCTTGCAGGAAGAGATCTACGAACTGTGATCAGGACACCAGGTAACCCTTGATCCCGGTGAAGATGATCTGGGCCGCAAGGGCGCAGACGAACAGGCCCATCAACCGGCTGACGATCTGCAGGCCCTGGTCGCCGAGGATCTTCTCGATGCGGTTGGAGAGGTACAGCACCAGGCCGACGGTGGCACTGGCCAGGGCGATACTGACGATGGCCAGCGCCTTGTCATCCCAGTGCGGCTGGCTAACCCCCATTACCAGCAGGGCCCCGATGGTACCCGGGCCGACCGTGAGGGGAATGGTCAGCGGCACGATGGTCACATCCTGCTGCACGTTGTCGGTCTGCACCGCCGACTTGCCCTGGGCCATGCCCAGCGCCGAAATGAACAGTACGCTGCCGGCGCCGATGCGGAAGGCGTCCGGGGTGATGCCGAACACGCCGAAGATCACTCGCCCGAACAGGTACAGCAACACGCTGGCGATCAGCACGCCCATCGCCACTTTCCAGGCCAGGTGCTTGCGCTCCTTGCTGGAATACCCGCGGGTCAGGCTGATGAAGCAGGACAGCACGAAGAACGGGCTGTAGAGCACGAGCATCTTCAGATAAACGCTGAACAACTCATGGAGCATGGTCGGGGCTCGCGAAAGGGCAGAGGCGGGCAAGTGTATCAGTGTGACAGCGGCGCATCCGCCGGTGGGTGTGTCTGTTCGCGACGGGCCACCCAGTATTCGATCTGCTCGCGCAATTGCGACAGTTCCACCGGCTTGGACATGTGCCCGTCCATTCCCGCCTGGCGTGCACGCTCCTTGTGTTCGGCGAGGATGTGGGCGGTCAGTGCTACCACCGGCGTGTGCGGCCGCCCGCTCGCCGCCTCCCAGGCACGCAGTTGCTGGGTTGCCGAGAAACCGTCGAGTATCGGCATCTCGCAATCCATCAGCACCAGGTCGTATTGGCGGGCTTTCATCGCTTTCAGCGCTTCCTCGCCGTTGCTGGCGGTGTCCGGTTCGATGCTGAGCTTGCCGAGCATGCCGCGGATGACCTTGGTGGAGATGCTGTTGTCCTCGGCAACAAGGATGCGGAAATCCGCTGGCAATTCGATCGGCATCGGCTTGGGCGGCGGCGCCAGGCTCGGCGGCGGGGCCAGGCTGCGCTGGGCCAGTTCTTCGGCCAGGGTGGTCTTGAGGGTGTAGCCGGCCACCGGCTTGGCGAGGATCCGCTTGACCCCGGCATTGCGCGCGATGATCTTGCTCGGCGCGTTGCTGATGCCGGTGAGCATCACCAGCAGGATGTCGTGGTTGAGACTCGGGTCTTCCTTGATCTTCGCTGCCAGTTGCATGCCGGTCATGCCCGGCATGTTCTGGTCGAGCAGGACCGCGTCGAAGTAGTCGCGCAGGTGCGCCTTGGTGCGCAGCAGGGCCAGGGCTTCCTTGCCCGAGGGCACGGCACTGACGTTCATGCCCCAGGCGCCGCATTGCTGGACCAGGACCTTGCGGCAGGTGTCGTTGTCGTCCACTACCAGCACCCGCGCGCCACGCAGCGAGGCGTCCAGGTCGGTGGCCGGCTGTTCCAGGCGCTGGGCGTCGAGGGGCAGGGTCAGCCACAGGGTGTTGCCCTGGTTGTGGCTGGTCTTGATGCCGAATTCGCCATGCATCAGGTTGACCAGTTGCTTGGCGATGACCAGGCCGAGATGACCGCCCAGCTTGTTGCTGGAAAGGAAATGCTTGCTGTGCAGCTCGGCCTGTAGCAAGGCATCGCGCTCGGCGGCCTGCATGGCTTCGCCGTTGTCCTGTACGGCAATGCGCAGGCGCGGGCTGTCGCCGCGCTGGTCGAGGGCCACCACCAGAAGGATCTCGCCGTGGTCGGTCTTCTTCAGGGCGTTGTCCAGCAGGCTGAGCATGGCCTGGCGCAGGCGCGTCGGGTCGCCGCTGATGACCCGCGGCACCTGGGGCTGGGTGAAGCTGATCAGCTCGATGTTCTGCTGCTCGGCCTTGGCCCGGAAGATGCCCAGGCAGTCTTCGATCAGCGCATTGAGATCGAACTGCACGTCGTCCAGCTCGATCTGCCCGGACTCCAGCTTGGAGATGTCGAGGATCTCGTTGATCAGCGTCAGCAACTCGTTGCCGGCGCTGTGGATGGTTTGCACGTAGTCGCGCTGCTTGACCGACAACGGCGTGCCCAGGAGCAGTTCGGTCATGCCCAGCACGCCGTTCATCGGGGTACGGATTTCATGGCTGATCTTGGCCAGGAACTCGGCCTTGGCGTTGATCTCGGCGTTGCTCGCCGCCTGTTCGCGACTCGCGCTGACCCGTTGCTCGTTGATGCTGCGCAGGCGCTCGCTGACCGACAGGTTGAGCAGCAGGCCGCTGACCACGTTCAGGCCCAGGAGAATGAACATCAACCATTGGGTCGGTGTGCGGGTGAGGCCGAGCAGGGCCGGCAGCACCACCAGGCAGCCAAGATTGAAGATCAGCATGGCCAGGGCGAACAGCCGTGCCGGGGCGAAGCCCTTGTACCAATGCCACGCGGCGATGACCAGCATGCTCAGGCAGCCAAGGGCGACCAGGACATAGGTCATCAGGTTCAGCGGCAGGGTATCGACGAACAGCAGCAACAGGCCGCAGAACACCACCAGCAACATCTGGCCGTGCAGCAGGCGATTGACCGGTGACGGCCCCAGCGGGGCGAAGAAGCGCTGGGTAAAGGCCAGGCCGCAGAGGGTGGCGAGCATCACCGTAAGGTAGGCCGCCGGGGTCCGCGCGCTGTGCCAGAGACTCCACGGGCCGCTCAGGTTGAGCAGGATCAGGGCGCTGAGCAGCATCAGCAGATGGTAGCCGGCCAGCCACAGGCTGGTGGCCGAGCGCGAATAGGCAAAGCGGGCCAGGTTGTGCAGGACCAGCATGCCCAGGCAGCCGATCAGAAGGCCGAACAGTAGCGGCCGGCGCTGGTCGGCGGCGGCTTCGACGGCAGGCAGCAGGGTGATGCCAGGGCGCAACTGGTGTTCGGAAACCAGTCGCAGGTAGACGTCCAGGGCCACCGGGCTGGCGGGCAGGGACAGCAGGTGGTCGCTGCTGCCCAGGGTCAGCAGGCCGCTGTCGCTGCGCCGGCCGTCATGGCTTTGCTGGAGCAGGTTGTTGCCGTCCAGGACATAAAGATCCAGACGGGAAAGATCGGGGGCGAAGATGCGAATGACCTGTTCCTGCTGCCCGGGGGGCAGGCGCAGGTGCAGCCACAGGGCCTGGTTGGGCGCGGCGGCGTTGAGCTGGGCGGGCTCTATGGGGCTGAACTGGTTGCGGTAGCGCTCGGAGCGGATATCGCCAAGTTGCAGATTGCCTTGGGTATCGAGCAGAACGGCCCAGCCGCTGCCGGAATCGGCGGACGCCGGTGGCAGGCAGAGCAGGGTCAGCAAGCTGACGACGATTCCAATGGCAGTCCTGAGCCAACGCACGAAATATCCCTTCCTAGCGTGATGCCGGTGCACAACTATGCGCGGCGTGCCAAGTCCAAGGCAAGGCCCCCGGCGGGGCCCTGCCGACCGGCCGCAAGGCGCGCCAGAGAGGCGCTGCGCCTGCGTGCCGACGGATTACTCCTGATGCTCGCCCCGCTCGCGGGCAATGGCACGGTAGCCAATGTCCTTGCGGTAGAAAGCGCCTTCCCAGTCGAGTTCCGCAGCCAGGCGGTAAGCCTGTTGCTGGGCGGCCTCGACGGTATCACCCAGGGCGGTAGCGCAGAGCACGCGGCCGCCGCTGGTGACGACCTGGCCGTCCTTCAGGGCGGTACCGGCATGGAACACCTTGCCTTGCAGCGCGGCGGCGGCACCCAGGCCCTTGATTGGCGCGCCCTTGGCGTAATCGCCAGGATAGCCGCCGGCCGCCAGGACGATGCCCAGGCTCGGACGCGGATCCCAGACCGCTTCGACCTTGTCCAGGGCCTTGGCCAGCGCGGCCTCGACCAGCAGCACCAGGCTCGACTCCAGGCGCAGCATCACCGGTTGGGTTTCCGGGTCGCCGAAGCGGCAGTTGAACTCGATGACCTTCGGGTTGCCGGCTTTGTCGATCATCAGGCCTGCATAAAGGAAGCCAGTGTAGACGTTGCCTTCGGCAGCCATGCCGCGCACGGTCGGGTAGATCACCTGGTCCATGACGCGCTGGTGCACCTCGGCGGTGACCACCGGCGCAGGGGAGTAGGCACCCATGCCGCCGGTGTTCGGGCCGGTATCGGCGTCGCCGACACGTTTGTGGTCCTGGCTGGTGGCCATTGGCAGCACGTTGGCGCCGTCGACCATGACGATGAAGCTGGCTTCCTCGCCGTCGAGGAATTCCTCGATGACCACGCGCGAGCCGGCTTCACCGAAGGCATTGCCGGCGAGCATGTCGCGCACGGCGTCTTCGGCTTCGGCCAGGGTCATGGCGACGATCACGCCCTTGCCGGCGGCCAGGCCGTCGGCCTTGATCACGATCGGTGCGCCTTTTTCGCGCAGGTAGGCCAGGGCCGGCTCGATCTCGGTGAAGTTCTGGTAGTCGGCGGTCGGAATCCTGTGGCGGGCCAGGAAGTCCTTGGTAAAGGCCTTCGAGCCTTCCAGCTGGGCGGCGCCGGCGGTCGGGCCGAAGCAGTCCAGGCCACGCTTGCGGAACAGGTCGACGACACCAGCGACCAGTGGTGCCTCGGGGCCGACGATGGTCAGCGCGACGTTCTTCTCGGCGAAGTCGGCCAGTTGCTCCAGGGCCAGCACGTCGATAGCGACGTTCTCGCACTTGGCTTCGGTGGCGGTGCCGGCGTTGCCGGGGGCGACGAAGACTTTCTCGACCCGTTGGTCCTGGGCGACTTTCCAGGCCAGGGCGTGCTCACGGCCGCCGCTGCCGATGATCAAAACGTTCATGTGCAAACCTCGATGACGCTAATGCTGTTGGCTTTCATGGGAAAGGCCGGAGGGCAGGGTGTCTGCTCCGGCCTCATCGCTGGCAAGCCAGCTCCCACAGGGGGCGAATCAATGGCGGAAATGGCGCATTCCGGTGAAGACCATGGCGATGCCGGCTTCGTCGGCTGCTGCGATCACTTCGGCGTCGCGCATCGAGCCGCCTGGCTGGATCACGGCGGTAATGCCCACTTTCGCGGCATTGTCGATGCCGTCACGGAACGGGAAGAACGCATCCGAGGCCATGACCGCACCCTGCACCTGCAGGCCGGCGTGCTCGGCCTTGATCGCGGCGATGCGGGCGGAGTTGACGCGGCTCATCTGGCCGGCGCCGACGCCGATGGTCTGGCGGTTCTTGGCGTAGACGATGGCGTTGGACTTGACGAACTTGGCCACTTTCCAGGCGAAGATCAGGTCGTTGATTTCCTGCTCGCTCGGGGCGCGGCGGGTCACGACCTTGAGGTCGCCCTCGGTGATCATGCCGATATCGCGGCTCTGTACCAGCAGGCCGCCGGTGACGCGCTTGTAGTCCCAGGCAGCGGCACGTTCGGCCGACCATTCGCCGCAGGCCAGCAGGCGCACGTTGGCCTTGGCCGCGACCACGGCACGGGCTTCCTCGCTGACGCTCGGAGCGATGATGACCTCGACGAACTGGCGCTCGACGATGGCGCGGGCGGTTTCGCCGTCCAGCTCGCGGTTGAAGGCGATGATGCCGCCGAAGGCCGATTCGGTGTCAGTGGCGTAGGCCAGTTCGTAAGCCTGGCGGATGCCGCCTTCAGGGCTGACCGCAACGCCGCACGGGTTGGCGTGCTTGACGATGACGCAGGCCGGCTTGACGAAGCTCTTCACGCATTCCAGCGCAGCATCGGTGTCGGCCACGTTGTTGTACGACAGTTCCTTGCCTTGCAGTTGCACGGCGGTGGCAATGCCGGCTTCCGACGGCTTGGCCTCGACATAGAACGCCGCGCTCTGGTGCGGGTTCTCGCCGTAGCGCATTTCCTGGGCCTTGATGAACTGGCTGTTGAAGGTGCGCGGGAACTCGCTGCGGCCTTCGGTGCCCAGGGTTTCGGCGGCCTGGTTCACGGTGCCCATGTAGTTGGCGATCATGCCGTCGTAGGCTGCGGTGTGCTCGAATGCCTTGAGCATCAGGTCGAAGCGCTGGGCGTAGGTCAGGCCACCGGCCTTGAGGTTTTCCAGGACGCTGGCGTAGTCGCTGGCGTTGACCACGATGGCCACGTCCTTGTGGTTCTTCGCAGCGGAACGGACCATGGTCGGGCCGCCGATGTCGATATTCTCGATGGCGGTCGGCAGGTCGCAGCCCGGCTTGGAGATGGTGGCTTCGAACGGGTACAGGTTGACGGCGACCAGGTCGATCGGCTTGATCCCGTGCTCCTGCATGATGGCGTCGTCGGTGCCGCGACGGCCGAGGATGCCACCGTGGATTTTCGGGTGCAGGGTCTTGACCCGGCCGTCCATCATTTCCGCGAAGCCGGTGTAGTCGGCGACTTCGACCGCGGCGATGCCGTTGTCCTGGAGCAGCTTGAAGGTGCCGCCGGTAGACAGGATCTCGACGCCCAGGCCTTGCAGCTCACGGGCGAATTCGATGATCCCGGTCTTGTCGGAAACGCTGATCAAGGCACGGCGGATCGGCAGGCGGGTAGTCTGGTCGGTCATTTCAGATTCCATAACGCGGTGGAGTCAGCAAAAAAGGCGACCTCACGAGGAGTCGCCTTTTCTGGTTGGGGTTCATGCTTACAACAGGTCGTACTGCTTGAGTTTCTTGCGCAAGGTGCCGCGGTTCAGTCCAAGCAGCTCGCTGGCCTTGGTCTGGTTGCCCTTGACGTAGTTCATCACGCTTTCGAGCAGGGGCGCCTCGACTTCCGAGAGCACCAGGTTGTACACGTCCGTGACGGCCGCGCCCTCGAGGTGGGCGAAGTAGTTGTGCAGCGCCTTCTCCACGCTTCCGCGAAGGGTCTGGCCCTCTTCGCTCGGGGTATTGAGGTGCTGTTTCAGGTTGACGTTGTCGCTCACGGGCGTTGTTCCACTCACTAAAGTCTCGGTCATCATCGTCATGCGGCCACCCCTTGTCCGTCCTCTGTCTCAAGGCTCTGTTCGCGTTCGCGGAAGAACTGGCGAACGTCGGCGCATTGCGCGTGCGTGTCTTCCAAACGATTGAACCGGGCACGGAATTCACGGGCTCCCGGTAACGTTGCCAGGTACCAGCCAACGTGCTTGCGGGCGATTCGCACGCCCATTACATCGCCGTAGAAGGCATGCAGCGCTGCCAGGTGTTGCAGCAGAATCCCTTCCACTTCGCCCAGCTGTGGCGCCGGCAAGGTTTCGCCGGTGCGCAGGTAATGCTCGATCTCGCGAAAGATCCAAGGTCGCCCCTGGGCGGCCCGACCGATCAGCAGGCCGTCGGCGCCGGTGCTGTCGAGTACCTGGCGGGCCTTCTGCGGCGAAGTGATGTCACCGTTGGCGAACACCGGGATCGACACCGCTTGCTTGATCATCGCGATGGTTTCGTACTCGGCTTCGCCGGTGTACAGGTCAGCGCGGGTCCGGCCATGCACGGCCAGGGCCTGGATCCCGGCCTGCTCGGCGATCTTCGCCACGGTCAGGCCGTTCTTGTTGTCCCGGTCCCAGCCGGTACGGATCTTCAGGGTCACCGGCACCTCCACCGCGGCGACCACCGCGTGGAGGATTTCACTGACCAGCGCTTCATCTTTCAATAAAGCAGAGCCTGCGGCCTTGTTGCAGACTTTTTTTGCCGGGCAGCCCATGTTGATGTCGATGATCTGGGCGCCCAGCTCGACGTTGGCACGTGCCGCCGCCGCGAGCATCTGCGCGTCGCCGCCGGCGATCTGTACCGAGCGTGGCTCGGGATCGCCTGCGTGGATCATGCGCAGGCGCGACTTGCGACTGTTCCACAGGCTCATGTCGCTGCTGACCATCTCGGACACCACCAGGCCAGCGCCCATTCGTCGGCAAAGCTGGCGAAAAGGCTGGTCCGTGACGCCGGCCATGGGGGCCAGGATCAGGTTGTTCTGCAGTTCGTAAGGGCCGATGCGTACCGCCGACATAGGAGTTCCCTGTTGTGGGGCCGGATCATTAGAGTTCGAAAAAGGGTGGGCATGATACCCGCTCTCGATGACCGGATAAAGATGAATCTGGATAAAATCTGAACAGTTACGACGCGAGGACGGGACGCGGGCAACCCGCCGCCGACGCCACAACACTGGCGCCGAAGGCCGGGAATCACTCGGGAGAGCGGAAGCTCAGGCTGTAGTTGACCGCTTTCGGGCCCGGATCGAGGATGTCCAGGGCGATGTGGATCGGCGTCTGGCTGGGCATCTCGTCCTTGCCCGCCAGCTCGCCGCCGAGATACTCGGCGGGCTTGAAGCGCCGGCTGGCGATCAACTGGCCGTTGAGGTCGGCGAAGCGCAGCTCCAGCAGAGGGAAAGGCTGGGAGAACGGCGCACGATTGTAGATGATCGCGTCCACTACCAATGCGCCCTTGAAGTCCGGATGGCTGCGTACCACCAGGTTGCTGCTCTTGATCCGGGCGATATCCACCTTGGACGGCACCTCGCATCCAAGGCTCGGGCACAGCTGCTGGAACCACGGACGGTATTGGTCCTGACGGGCCAACTCGTCGAAGTGATACCAGATGTACTGGCCCGCCAGGCCTGCGGCAGCCAGCAGGATCAACAGGCTCCACAGCAGTTTGCGGCCCAGGGTGCCCTGCGGTTTCTGCCAGTCGAGCTGGATCGGGTCGTCGACCAGGTCGACCAGGGATTCCTTGCGTGGCGTACTGCCAGCCGGGGGCAGGGCGCCCAGTTCCGGCTCGCGACGGTCGCTGCTGTCCTGGCCTGCCTCTTCCGGCTCGTCGTCGCGGGCCGACAGGCCGGCGCCGCTGTCGAGAGGCTCGTCGCGCTCTTCTTCGATCGCCAGCGAGCGCACCGGCGGGGTGTCATCGGGCCCCGGCAGGTCCAGGGACAATGAAGGTTCGGTGCGGGCCTGCCGCTCCTCGACATCGTCACCCTCCGCTTCCAGCGGCGGTTCGTCGAGCGTCGGCGCCAGGGGATCGTGCTCCTCGGTGGTGGACAGGCCATCTTCCAGGCGCTCGTCGGGGTCGGCTTCGTCGCGCTTGGCGCTGAGGCTGTCGTCACGACGCGGGGAGGCATTGAACGACAGGCTCGGCTGGATCTCGCGCTGTTCCAGGCGGGCCAGTTCGCTGTCCAGGTCGAGCTGGTCCAGGTCGACCTCGCCCCAGGCCGGCAGCGCCGGGCCTTTTTCAGCGGGCACCGGATCGCTCGCGGGTGTCTCGATGGGCGGCGCGGCCGGTGCTGTCCCGGCAGGCGGCATCAGCACCGATTGCAGCGACGCGTTCTGCTCCAGCAATTGCTTGGCAGCATTGAAGACCTGCAGGCAATTGCCGCAGCGCACGACCCCTCGCGCCACGCTCAACTGGTTATGGCTGACGCGAAAGCTGGTCTGGCAATGCGGGCACTGGGTGACGAAACTGTCGGTCATGCGGAGATCCGGGGTGGGCTGAGGTGAAGTCTAGGTGCTGTTAGCGGCGGCGACCACTGATGCGAACCCAGCCATCGCGCACAACGATCGGGTCCAGATCGAAGTCCGCCGCGTAGGCCGCAGCCACTTCCTCGCCCTGCTCGGCAAGGATGCCCGAAAGCGCCAGCAGGCCGCCCGGGCGAACCAGGCCGCTGAGTTGCGGTGCCAGCGAGACCAGCGGGCCGGCGAGGATGTTGGCGACCAGCACGTCGGCCTGCATCGCTGGCATCTGCTCCGGTAGGTACAGGTCGAAGTCAGCCTCGGCGATGCCATTGCGCCCGGCGTTGTCGCGGGAGGCTTCGAGGGCCTGGACATCGATGTCGGTGCCGGTGGCACGGCGCGCGCCCAGCAGCAGGGCGGCGATGGCGAGGATGCCCGAGCCGCAGCCGAAGTCCAGCAGGTTGACGCCCTTCAGGTCCTGGCCGTCCAGCCATTCCAGGCACAGGGCGGTGGTCGGGTGGGTGCCGGTGCCGAAGGCCAGGCCCGGGTCGAGCAGCAGGTTGACGGCGTCCGGCTCCGGCGCCGCGTGCCAGCTCGGCACGATCCACAGGCGCTGGCCAAAGCGCATGGGCTGGAAGTTGTCCATCCAGCTGCGCTCCCAGTCCTGGTCGGCGATCACTTCTGCATGGTGCTCGGGCAGCTCGGCGCCGGTCAGCAGTTGCAGGTGGGCGAACACCGCCTCGGGCTCGGCATCGGCCTCGAACAGGGCCAGCAGGTGGGTATTGGACCACAACGGCGTGGTGTTCAGGTCCGGCTCGAAGATCGGCTGGTCTTCGGCGTCCATGAAGGTCACGGAAACCGCGCCCACTTCCAGCAGGGCGTCTTCATAGGTTTCGGCCTGTTCCGGAGTGATGGCCAGACGAACTTGTAACCAGGGCATGGGGGTACCTTCACCAGGGGATTCAGCGCAGTGCTGCGAAAGCCCGCCAGTTTACGCCAGGCGCACGGCAAAGTGGATAACAACCCGGCTAACTATCTATCACCCCGTCGTGCCAAGGCTCGTGCAACCTGAGCTGCCTCATTCAACAAGGAGTCAGATGATGAGCATGAAGCTGGAGGATGGCGCGGCACGCTTGTCGCTGCTGCAACTGACACGCTGGGAGCTATGGATCGACGGTTTTTTTGACCGGCGGCCGTATTTCGCAGACTTCGCCCTTGAGCGGCTGATGGTTCACCTGCGCACCTATTACCCGGAAGGTGATATCGCGCCCGGCTTCCCCCAGGCGCTGCTGCGAGCATTGTTGCAGCGCCTGATCGACGGGCATTTGCCGGATTTCGACGCCGACCTGCACGGTCCCTTGCGCTGGCTCGCGCAAGCGGACCCTGAGGACGCGCAGGAGGGCTGGAACGAACGCCAGCAGACCGTGGCGCAGATCATCGAAGGTGCGGCGACCGGTGTGCTGGAGGATTATTGCCAGGCATTGCGCCGGCAATGGACGCAGCGCCCCGCCGGCCTGGACGGTGCCAGTGCGGTGGGCGAGCGTTTCCTGGATCGACTGGAAGCGCATTGCTCGGCGCTGAAGACGCTGTTCTGTGCCGAAACCCTCAAGCGCTTCGATGGCGACAGCCTGCTGCAGTACATCCAGGACCTGGACGCCCGCTGGCGCTCGCTGTTCGACGGTACTGGCAGCCTGCCCGAGGCCGAGCGGCAGCAGATCGATGCGCTGGTGCGTGTAGCGCTTGGCGATTGGTTCGGCGCCCTGAGCGCTGAAGAGTTGGAAGTGCTGCGCCATTTCCAGCGCCACCATGGCCTGCTGCGGGAGCAGCTCAGGTTGTTGCTGTACGGAGTGGACTCCCTGGAAGCCCATGCCCGCCTGGCGATCATCGACTACTGCCGGCTTGCCCACGGCCTGGATATCGACCCCGACGAAATGCAGGTCCGCACCAGCGTGGAGCACCGCCGGTACCCGGTGGCACGCACCCTGCGTCTCGCCGCACTGGTGGCGGAAGGTCCCTTCGCCGCCAGCCCGGACAAGGTCCGCACCCTGCTGCGCGATCCCGGCGCGCTCAACCAGGTACTGCCAGCCGGTTTCCTCGACGAGTTGCTGCTGAATGTCGATCCGCGCGCCGGTTATCACCAGGCACTGGCCGAGCGTTATGCCAATCCGGACGTGTTCTCGGCCCTGCTCGACCTGAACGACATGCGTCTCCAGCAGAGCGCTTTCATCGCGCGGTGCAAGGGCCACCTGGGGGCCGACAGCTATGCGCGGGTGCTGCGGGTGCGTGCCGGAAACGGTGTGGGGCGGGACGAGCCCGGTGACAAGGTTACCGGGGTCTCCCAGTTTCCCGATGAACCGCTGGCACAACTGATGCTGTTCTATCACCAGGACGACGCTGGCCAGTTGTCCGGGCTGGTGTTGTATGCGCCCGGCAAGCCCGATGGCCAGGAATGGATAGAACTGGCCTCGCTGCGTGCCCTTGCCGTGGAGTTGGGGCAATGGCTGGCTGATGAGGCCGGAACCCGTTACCTGCTGGACCGGATCAACGTACGCGGGCAGCGCAAGGCCGAGCAGTTCTACGCCGGGGTGCGTGAGCGGCCGGATGCCTGGGACCTGACCCGCGACCATCGTGGCCCGCAGCATGGCTATGCCCAATGCTGCCGTTACCTGATCGAGCTGGGGCGGGACAACCATCTGGAGCAGGTCGCCTGGTACGAGGCGCCGCGTTGGTTCGCCGAGCTGACGCTGAAAGAGCGCCAAGTCATCGCCGGGCTCAACGAGGACCTGCGCCTGCTCGACCTGGCGATGCAGCAGCAGGTCTCCGAGCAGGAAAGCCTGCTGGCGTTTTCCCGGCGCACGGTCAAGGCGGCGATCGCCGATTACCTCCGTCAATGTGGCGTCACCGGTGAGGTCGACCCGGAAACCATCCTCTTCGATTTCTTCCCGGGGCTCATCGCCTCGGGAAAGACCACACGCACCCTGCTCGATCTGGCCATTTATGGCTATGACGACAATTGGGGCCTGGACAATCCGCGGATGCCGGTGCGCTCGTCCGTCGGCCAGGACCTGGGCAGGGTGCGCGCCGCCGAGCTGGTGGCTTATGTGCGCAGAGCCTATATCGGCCAGGCTTATGCAGACTCGATTCGTGCGCGGTTCCTCGACCCTGCCGATCCTGAATATGCCAAGAGGCGGGCCCTGCATTTCGCCCTGGCGCAGACCACCTTGCGGCGCGATGTGCATGCCACCCATGGCAAGCGAATGATCAATGACGGCGAGCGTGACTGGTTGCTCGAGGTCGTCGAGCAACTGGGCGAGGTGCGCGAGCCACAGGGCGAGTCGGCGGACAATATTGCCGGCAGCGGGGTGTTCCGCTTCACGCTCAACGGGCGCAGGAGCACCGGGTTGTATGTGTTCCGGCGTATCGTCGGTGGCGTGGCCCAGGACTGGCTGTATACGCCGCAGGCACCCGACGGCCTGACCTTGCGCAAGTACCGGGGCTTCGTCGGTGCCGGCCGCGGCGCTTTGCACGACTGGTACCTGCAGCACGTACGCTTCGTCGACCGGCCAAAGGTTTCCGAATGGCTGATGCAGCTGGCGAAGGGCGAGCGGACCCGCGACACCCTGCGCGAGGGCAACCGGATCGTCGATTTCATGGCCGAGTACGACGCGTTCCTCGAGAGTCATGCCAGCGATGTCGAGGCGGTGACCCGCAGTCGCCACGAGGTGATCGTCGAACAGGTGACAAAAGGCCTGCTATACGCGGCCTTTCCCCTGAGCCTGGCGTTTCCGCCGCTGGGCTTCGCCCTCGATGCCGTATTCATCGCCATCGGCAGCTACAAGGCTATTGCCAGTCATATCGCCGATGACGATTCGGCGGCACTGAACCACTGGGTGGGGGTGGCGATCGCCTTGTGGGGCATTGCCTTGCCGGGGGCCTGGGGAGCGCTGACCCATGCCTCGCGGGCGGGCCTGCGCAAGGCCAGCGAGGCTAGCCGCTGGGCTCAACTGACCGACCAGGCCCGGCCGGGTATCCGCCAGGGCGAGCGGGCGGCGGTCAGCGTCATGGACGAGCAACGAGCCTTGAGGAAGGTCCCGGACAACCTGCGCAGCATGGAGCGGGGCGGCATCTGGCGCGGGGTCTACAGCCGGGGCGGCGAAGACGGACGGGAAGCGTTCTACGTCAATGACCGCGGACGCTACTTCCAGGTGATCCACGACTCCGACCTGGATACCCTGCGTTTGCTCGATCCCCGCTACCCGCGGGCCCAGTACCGCGTGCCGATCCGCCTCGGGCCGGGCAACCGCTGGCAGTTCAACGAGCGGGTCGGGCTGCGCGGCGGGGCGCCGAGCCAGTATCTCGGGCGAGTCTGGGACGTGGCGGATGCCTTTGCCGCGCGGACCAATCCACTGCCGCAACGTGGCGTCTTGCAGGGCGAGGGGCTGATCGCGCGGTTCAATCCGACGGGCAGCGACAATTACCTGTACTCGCTGAATATCGAGTCCTGCGTCGCGGTCTGCCTGTACAACCCGGCGACCCGAGGCGGGGCACTCATCCATGTCGACCACAATATTGGCCGGCTGGTTGAGGACGCACTGGATTCCGCCTTGCACGGCATTCGTCGTGGCGGGGAAGAAGGGCGGATCAGTGCGGTGCTGGTGGGCGGTGACTGGTTGTCCACGGCGTCGGATATCGGCGGACCGCTGCGTTCGGCCCTGGCGCGCCGGGGGATCCAGCCGCAGTGGGATCATTGGTCGTACTCGTCGTGCCTGGGCAATATCTACGGCGTACGGTTCGACCTGGCGGACGGCGCGACCAGCGTGTTTACCTCGACCCGGTCCAGTGTGCAGAAGGTGCTCGATCCGATCCTGCTGGAGGCTTCGCTGGGCGGCAGCAGCGATATCGCCGTGCGTGCCCGGCGCTTCATGCAGCGGTTCCGCCAGGAGGTGCTGGTGCAGCGGCGTGACGGGCAGGTCACCACCCTGGCCGGCCGGCCGGCGACAGCGCAGCAGATCGAGGCGCAGGCATTGCAATTAACCAACCTCTAGCAAGCGGCGCTGATCCCTGTGGGAGCTGGCTTGCCAGCGATTTGGCCCGACTAGACAACATCATTGCCCGTGCCGGCCTCATCGCTGGCAAGCCAGCTCCCACAGGGTTCGCGTCGGACACACAGGCCCAAAGCCCCTGTGGGAGTCGGTCTTGCGGCCAATAAAAAAGCCCCGAACCTGGGTTAGGGGCTTTTCGCATTCACCGTGAAGCAAAACCGTCCGGATTACTCCGAGGCCAGCTTGTGCTCCAGGTAGTGAATGTTGACGCCGCCCTTGCAGAAGGCTTCGTCACGGACCAGCTCGCGGTGCAGCGGGATGTTGGTCTTGATCCCGTCGACGACGATTTCATCCAGGGCATTGCGCATGCGTGCCATGGCTTCGTCGCGGTCCTTGCCGTAGGTGATCAGCTTGCCGATCAGCGAGTCGTAGTTCGGTGGAACCGCGTAGCCGCTGTACAGGTGCGAATCGACGCGAACGCCGTTGCCGCCCGGCGCGTGGAAGTGCTTGACCGTGCCAGGGCTCGGAATGAACTTCTTCGGGTCCTCGGCGTTGATCCGGCACTCCAGGGAGTGACCGCGGATCACCACGTCGTCCTGGGTGAACGACAGCTTGTTGCCTGCGGCGATGCTGAGCATCTCCTTGACGATGTCGATACCGGTGACCATTTCCGAAACCGGGTGCTCTACCTGCACGCGAGTGTTCATCTCGATGAAGTAGAAACGACCGTTCTCGTAGAGGAACTCGAAGGTACCGGCGCCACGGTAGCCGATTTCGACGCACGCCTGGACGCAACGGGCGAAGACTTCCTGGCGGGCCTTCTCATCGATGCCCGGGGCCGGGGCTTCTTCCAGCACTTTCTGGTGACGGCGCTGCAGCGAGCAGTCACGGTCGCCCAGGTGCACGGCGTTGCCCTGGCCATCAGAGAGCACCTGGACTTCCACGTGGCGTGGGTTGGTCAGGAACTTCTCCAGGTACACCATCGGGTTGCCGAACGCAGCACCGGCTTCGGTACGGGTCAGCTTGGCCGAGGAAATCAGGTCCTCTTCCTTGTGCACCACGCGCATGCCGCGACCACCGCCGCCACCGGCGGCCTTGATGATCACCGGGTAGCCCACCTCGCGGGCGATGGCCAGCGCGGTTTCCTCGTCTTCCGGCAGCGGGCCGTCGGAGCCCGGTACGGTTGGTACGCCGGCCTTGATCATGGCGTCCTTGGCCGACACCTTGTCGCCCATCAGGCGGATGGTGTCGGCGTTCGGGCCGATGAAGGCGAAGCCGGATTTCTCGACCTGCTCGGCGAAGTCGGCGTTTTCCGCGAGGAAGCCATAGCCAGGATGAATGGCCGTGGCGCCGGTGACTTCGGCAGCGGCGATGATCGCCGGGATATGCAGATAGGAATCCTTCGACGAGGCCGGGCCGATGCACACGGACTCGTCAGCCAGGCCCAGGTGCATCAGCTCGCGGTCGGCCGTGGAGTGTACGGCGACGGTCTTGATACCCAGTTCCTTGCAGGCACGCAGGATACGCAGGGCAATTTCGCCGCGGTTGGCGATCAGAACTTTTTCCAACATCGCAGGCTCTCCGCGGTTCAAACGATGGTGAACAGCGGCTGGTCGAACTCAACCGGCTGACCGTCTTCCACCAGGATGGCGTCGATGACGCCGCCGATATCGGCTTCGATGTGGTTCATCATCTTCATGGCTTCGACGATGCACAGGGTGTCGCCCTTCTTCACCGCCTGGCCGACTTCGACGAAGGCTGGCGAGGTTGGCGAAGCCTTGCGGTAGAAGGTACCGACCATTGGCGAACGGATCACGGTGCCTTTGAGCGCAGGAGCAGCAGCGGCAGCCGGAGCAGCGGCAGCAGCAGCGGCTGGAGCCGGTGCGGCAGCTGGAGCGACGGCGGCGGCAACCGGGGCCGGCGCGTAGTACTGCTGGGCTGGAGTCTTGCTGTGGCGGCTGATGCGCACCGACTCTTCGCCTTCCTTGATCTCCAGCTCGTCGATGCCGGACTCTTCCAGCAGTTCGATCAGTTTCTTGACTTTACGAATATCCATTAATCATCAACTCCCAATATTTGGTCAGGGTCGTATGAACGTGATTCAAACGTTCCGGTAAGCCCGGCGATGGCCGGGCTCGCGTTATTCGGATTTGGCGGCCAGGTGTTCCAGGGCGGACTCCAGGGCCAGGCGATAACCGCTGGCGCCCAGGCCGCAGATCACTCCTACCGCGACATCGGAAAAGTAGGAGTGGTGACGGAACGGCTCGCGCTTGTGCACGTTGGACAGGTGCACTTCGATGAATGGGATGCTCACCGCCAGCAATGCGTCACGTAATGCGACGCTGGTATGGGTGAAAGCCGCCGGATTGATCAGGATGAAGTCCACGCCTTCGTTACGCGCGGCGTGGATCCGGTCGATCAGTTCGTACTCGGCATTGCTTTGCAGGTACTGCAGATGGTGGCCGGCGGCGCGGGCACGCTGCTCCAGGTCCTGGTTGATCTGCGCCAGGGTCACGGCGCCGTAGACGCCGGGCTCGCGCGTGCCGAGCAAGTTCAGGTTGGGGCCGTGCAGCACCAGTAGGGTCGCCATCTGCGCATCCTTTGATTTTTGTAGGACATGAATACAAGCGCGGCGACTATGCCGCAAAGAGCGGAGCACTGTCCAGTTAACTGCAATAGCCAGCACGATGTCCGAGGTTCGCGCGAAATATGTGACTATTTTGTTAATCCCGGTCATTGGCCGCATGTTTGCGCGGCCCCGGGAAGTTATAGACGCAGATCGCCACGGATGCGCTGCAGATGTTCGGCGAATTCGCCGGCGTTGGTCTCGCCTACCACGCGTGCGGCGGTGTTTTCGCTGCCGTTCGAGGCAAAGAACAGCAGCGCCGGCGGGCCAAACAGCTGGTAGCGGTCCAGCAGGGCACGCTGTTCGGCGCTGCTGCGGGTGATATCGAAGCGTACCAGCCGGTATTCCCCGAGCAATGGCAGCACGTTCGGTGCATTAAGCACCTCGCGTTCGATTACCTTGCAACTGATGCACCAGTCGGCATACCAGTCGAGCACCAGCGGTTGGCCGGCAGCCTTGGCTTCGGCGAGGACGCGGTCGAGTTCGGCAGGGCTGTCGATGGTCTGCCAGGTGTCGCTCTTCACCTGGCTGGCGACTCCGGCGTTGCCTGCGGCGGGCAGGGGACGCAGCGGATCGCTTTGCCCGCTCAGCGCGCCATACCAGCAGGCCACGGCGTAGACCAGCAGGAACAGGCCGAGCAACTGGGCCAGGCGCTGGCGCGGCGCCTTGTAACCGAATTCCAGGGCGCCGAGGAACAGCGCCACCCCGGCGGCCAGCAAGCCGACCAGCAGCAGGGTGACCTGCCCCGGCAGCACCCGGCTGAGCAGGCCGATGGCCAGGCCCAGCAGCAGTACGCCGATGGCGTTCTTCACCGTTACCAGCCATGGCCCGCTTTTCGGCAGCCAGGCTGCGCCGCCCGTTGCCACCAGCAGCAACGGCGCGCCCATGCCCAGGCCCAGGGCGAACAGCTTCAACGCGCCGCCCAGGGCATCGCCGCTGGCGCTGATATACAGCAGGGCCCCGGCCAGCGGCGCGGATACGCAAGGCGAAACCAGTAGGCTGGACACCACGCCAAGGATCGCGGCGCCGAGCAGCGAACCGCCCTTGGTGTTACCGGCGACGCGGTCCAGGCGGTCGTTTAGGGCGCGCGGCAGTTTCAGTTCGAACAGGCCGAACATGGCCAGGGCGAAGATGGCGAAGAACATCGCGAACGGCACCAGCACCCAGGCAGATTGCAGGCGTGCCTGCAGGTTCAGGCTGGCGCCGAACAGGCCCATCAATGCACCGAGCAGGGCGAAGCACGCGGCCATCGGCAGCACGTAGGCCAGCGACAGGGCCAGGCCGCGCAGGCCACCGACCTGGCCACGCAGGACCACCCCGGAGAGGATCGGCAGCATCGGCAGTACGCAGGGGGTGAAGGTCAGGCCGACCCCGGCAAGGAAGAACAGCAGCAGGCTGTTCCAGGTCCAGGCTTGCTTGGTGGTCGCTGCCGGTGGGGTTGCGGTTTCGCTGCCGGCAATGCTCAGCCGTTCGGTTTCCGGTGGGTAGCAAAGGCCCTTGTCGGCGCAGCCCTGGTAGGTCACCACCAGGGTGAAGGGGCGTTGATCGTCGGTGCGTGGCAGGTCGATATCGAGGATGCCGTGGTACACCTCGACATCACCGAAGAACTCGTCGTGCTTGGCTTCGCCGGGCGGCAACTGCGGTGCGCCCAGGGCGATATCGGCCGGCTCGGTGCGGAACTGGAAGCGGTGGCGGTAGAGGTAATAGCCTTCGGCGGGGACGAAGCGCAGCTTGATGGTCTTGCTGTCGCCGTCGATCAGGTTGAGCTTGAAGGCTTCGCGCACCGGCAGGAAATCGGCGCTGTTGTTCAGGGACGGTGCGCCGAGGGTGGCGCTGGGGCGGCTGTCGAACAGGCCGGCGCCCATGGCGGGCAGGGCAAGGGCCAGCAGCAGGAGGCAAAGCAGACGACGCATGGTGGGCTCGCGGGGTGGGGCGGAAATTCCCGCATCATAGCCGACTCGGGGATTTGCTGCGTTGCTGATGGCCTCATCGCTGGCAAGCCAGCTCCCACAGGGTTCTGCAGCGACTCGGACCCTGTGGGAGCTGGCTTGCCAGCGATGAGGCCGGAAAGAGCACCTACAGACGGAAAGCCCGAACCGCTGTATTCAGTTCCCCACCCAAGCGCAACAACTGCTCGCCCTGGTCGCGCCCTTCGCCGATGCGCTGCAGGTTGTCCTCGCCCAGGCCATGAATCCGTTCGCTGTGGTCGCGAATCTCGCTGACTGCGCCGCTCTGCTGCGCCGTGACATCGGCGATGCGCTCCGCCGTGTCGGCGATGGTCTGGATCGCCATGACGATTTCATCCAGCGCACCATCCGCTGCCTGGGCCTGGCTGGCCGTGGCTTCGGCGTGCTCCAGCTGGGCGCGCATGCCTTCCACCGACTCCTGGGCGGCTTGTTGCAGGCGGCTGATCAGGGTCTGGATCTCGCCCGTGGCGCCGGTGGTGCGTTGCGCCAGGGAGCGCACTTCCTCGGCCACCACGGCGAAGCCGCGGCCCATTTCCCCGGCTCGCGCGGCCTCGATCGCCGCGTTGAGGGCCAGCAGGTTGGTCTGCTCGGCAATCGCGCGGATCACCGTCAGTACCCCGCCAATGGTCGCCGACTCCCGGGCCAGTTCCTCGACCACCTGGGCGTTGCCCTGTACCTCGTCCACCAGCTTGCGCAGCCCGGTCAGGCTTTGGCCGATCACCGCCTGGCCTTGTTGCACCGCTTCACCGGCCTGGCGGCTGGCGTCGGCGGCCTGGCTGGCGTCGCCGGCGACCTGGACGATGGTGGCCTCCAGTTCGCCAAGGGCATCGCGGATCTGCGCGGTATCCCCGGCCTGGCGCTCGGCGCCATCGTGCAGGGCACTGCTCATGCCGGCCAGGGCGTGGCTGCTGCCGGCAACCTGCTCGGCGTTGTGGCGGATGGTCCCGACCAGTTCCACCAGGTAATCGCGCAGGCGGTTGAGCGAGTTTTGGATATCGTGCATTTCGCGGTTGCTCGGTGGCAGGTCGATCGCGCTGCTGAAGTCACCGCCCGCCCAGGCCGACAGCGCCGGGTCGAGGGCCGTAAGGACCCGCGCCAGACGTCGTTGCAGGCGATCGATCAGCAGCGCGATCAGCAGGATCAAGGCAATCATTACCCCCTGCATCAGGCGCACCTCGCTCTGGATCTGGCCATGCTGGCTGCGCACGCCGGGCTCAAGGTCGGCGATGGCCTGCTGTACGGCGGCAATGCGCGAACTGGTGGTCGCCGCCAGTTCGCCACGACGCTGGATCAGTTCACGGGTGCGTTGCAGCTCGGCCGGGTAGCGGCCGATCAGGCTGTTAAGTTCGCGGCGCAGGCCGATGGCGGTGTCTTCGGCCTCGCTCTTGGTTTGGCTTTCCAGGCCCATCATCGCGGCGAAATCGTCGGAGCCGGAGGCGCTGGCCTGTTTGACCCCCAGCAACGGCAGGGCATCGAGGATCCTGGCCTGTTCGGCCATGAGGTTCAGCTCGCGCTCGACTTCCTCGGCCAGTTCCGCACGACCGCTGCTGACCAGCTTGTCGCGGGCCAGGGACAACCGGCTCAGGTGCAGCCCGGCTTCGAACAGCGGGGTGGTGTAGCGCGCCCCTTCCGGGTTGTTGCCGCTCTGCGCGTAGCGCAGCCATTGCTCCAGGTTGGCGCCCAGCTCGCGCTCGGCCTGTAGCAGCAGGGCCTGCGGGTCGCCCGCCAGTTTGCCGGCGGCCAGCAACTCGTTGCTGGTGAAGGAGGCCAGGCTGTCCAGGCTCGGGCGTACGCGCTGGGCCAGGTCTTCCGGCATGTGCTTGAGCTCTTCCTGAAGAGCCTGGGTGGCCTGCAGCGCGGTAGCGTGCTGCAGTGCATCGCCACTGCCGAGGTAGGTCTGGATGTTGCGTGCCACCTGGTTCTGGAATTGCTGGGACAGGCCCAGGTAGCGCTCCATCAACAGGTAGGGGCGCTCCAGAGCCTGTTGCGACCACCAGAGGGTGGCGCCGAGGGCCAGGCAGACCAGGACCAGTAACAGGGTATTGAGATTGGTGAGCAGCTTCAGGCGCATGTGCTTGACTACCGACGGCTGGAAGGCAAGGCACTGAAGTTATTGCGATTTTATGACGCGGTTATGACGACGCGGTCGGTCAGGTCAAAAAAAAGTGGCCATTTGACTTCACGGCTCGACCCGCACCACCCGATTGCGTCCGGCACCTTTTGCGCGGTACAGCGCTTCGTCGGCAGCGGTGGCCATGCTCAGGGCGTCGAGCGCCTCGCTAAGGGCCACGACCCCGGCGCTGAAGGTGCAGAACAGGTCCTGCGGCTGGGCCGGATAGTGGATTTCGGCAAAGCGCTTGCGGATCTCGTCGAGGACCTTGTGCGCGGCGTCCAGATCGGTGTTGGGCATGACGATGGCGAACTCCTCGCCGCCGTAGCGCCCGATGAAGTCGGTCTTGCGCAGGCGCTGCTTGAGAAACAGCGCCAGGCTCTTGATCACCCGGTCGCCCATGGGGTGGCCGTGGCTGTCGTTGACCTTCTTGAAATGGTCGATATCGAGCATGGCGAAGCTCAGCGGCCGGTTCTCGCGGCGGGCGCGAAAGCTGCAATCCTCGAGCAACTGAAGGATATGGGTGTGGTTGTACAGCCCTGTCAGGCTGTCGCGGACCATCCGTGCCTTGAGGTTGCGCGCCCTGGCGGCGCGATTGCGCACGGTGGTGATGAGGTGGCGCGAGCGGATCGGCTTGGTCAGGAAGTCGTCGCCGCCTTCGCTCATGGCGTCCAGTTGCTTGTCCAGGTCGTCCTCGGCGGACAGGTAGATGATCGGCACGCTGACATAGCGGTCGTTGTGGCGGATCACCTTGGCCAGTTCGGTGCCGGTGCAGGCCGGCATGTACATGTCGAGGATGATCAGGTCGGGCTGGAAATCCGCCAGCTCGACCATGGTCTGGATCGGATCGGTAAGGGTGCGGGTGACGATCCCGGCATTGTTCAGCAGGCGCTCGGTGTGCAGTGCCTGGGCCCGGGAGTCGTCGATGATCAGTACGCGAAAGGGCTCGTACTGGGTGACGCTGGTCAGCAGTTCGACCTTTTCCAGCAGGCTCGAGGCTTCCAGGGTTCCGGTGAGGAATTCCTGGCCGCCGGCGCGCACGGCGGCCAGGCGGGTCGGGGTGTCGGTTTCATGGAGGCTGAAGAACAGCAGCGGTACCCGCTGCTCCAGGCCCTGTTGCGCCTGTCCGGCGAGCAGCAGGCCCTGGCCCTGGCCGCCAAAGTCCACGTCCATGACGATGGCCGACGGCAGGCGCTCGCCCATCGAGGCGCGGAAGGCATCGGCGGTGTGCAGCGCTTCGACGCCCAGCCCGAAGAACTCCAGTTGCTTGGCCAGGCGTTCGGCGCGGTCGTGGTCCTGGAGCATGATGTAGACCGGTTTGCGCAACGGCGGCAGGGTGGTCTGTTCCAGGCGGTCGCCCTGGCGCAGGCCGGTGCGCGACAGGCGCTGCATCAAGCGGTTGAGTTCGCTGATCAGGTTGCTGCTCAGGCGCGCGCTGTTGGCCTCGACCGCGTCCAGGGTCTGGCCGATGGCTTCGGCCAGTTGTGTGTGTTCCGGTTGCTCGAAGCGCTCGGCGTAGCGCTGCAGGCGCAGGTTGGCCTCGCACAGTTCGCCCAGGTCGCCGGTGGACCACTCGCTACGCTGCAGGCGTTGCCAGATTTCCAGGATCTGCCGGGCCTGATGGATGACCCGCTGGGCAAAGTGTTGCTTCAGTCGCTCACGATTGGGGTCTTCTGGCTCGGTCATGTCCTGACTACTTCTTATTAAAAGGTGAGGCAGTTCGAGTGATGGCTCTATGCTAGCACCACTTTTGAAGCAATCGAGTGCCCTGCATCAATTTTTTGACGCCGGAGATTCATTCAGTTCGTGACCCGATGGTCGCTTATGCGATCCTGCGCCCTTGCTTTATAGTGGCCGACACCCGGACAGCCCCTGGCAGCAGTGCATCCGCCGAGTTTCGCGATGCGCTGGCACCAATGCCCGGCCGCTGCGGTCGAACCCTGCACATGCCCCTGACTGAATAAGGACAACGCCATGCTGGACTGGAAAAACCGTAAAGGCGGCGCCGAGGCGCGCGAGGAACGCAGCGCCAAACGCGAATCGGCGAGCGGCAGTTACTTCCGTGGCCTGCTCAGCCGTTCGCTGGGCGCGCTGGTCGGCCTTTACCTGGTGGTCACCATCGCCCTGGGCTGGTACTGGAGCGAGGAGCCGGACCTGTTCCCGGTCCAGCAGAACGCCCAGTCCGCCGCCGAGCGCAACGGCCAGCAGATGGTGGTCGGCTACACCACTATCGAAACCCTCAAGACCGTCGCCGGTACCCTGCTCAACAAGCCGGGTGGCTACATTTCCAACGACCGTTTCCCGCCGGGCCTGTGGATGGACAACATGCCGAGCTGGGAATACGGCGTGCTGGTCCAGGTCCGTGACCTGTCCCGCGCCTTGCGCAAGGACTTCGCCCGTTCCCAGTCGCAGTCCACCGAGGATGCCGACCTGGCCAAGGCCGAGCCGCGCTTCAACTTCGACAACAAGAGCTGGATCCTGCCATCGAGCGAATCCGAGTTCGAGGAAGGCATCAAGTCGCTCAACCGCTACCAGACCCGCCTGGCCGCCGGCGACTCGGGCGCCATTTTCTACACCCGTGCCGACAACCTGAACAACTGGCTGGGCGACGTCGCCACCCGCCTGGGTTCGTTGTCGCAGCGGCTGTCGGCCAGCGTCGGCCGGGTCAAGCTGAACAGCAACCTGAAGACCGAAGTGGTGGTACCGGGCCAGGCGCCGCAGGTCGACGAGGAACTGGTGGAAACCCCATGGCTGCAGATCGACAACGTCTTCTATGAAGCCCGTGGCCAGGCCTGGGCCCTGTCGCACCTGCTGCGCGCCATCGAGGTGGACTTCGCCGACGTGCTGGCGAAAAAGAACGCCACCGTCAGCGTGCGCCAGATCATTCGCGAACTGGAAGCCTCCCAGGAGCCGCTGTGGAGCCCGATGGTGCTGAACGGCAGCGGCTTCGGCATGTGGGCCAACCACTCGCTGGTCATGGCCAACTACATCTCCCGGGCCAACGCGGCGGTCATCGACCTGCGCCAGTTGCTGTCGCAGGGCTGATATGACCATCAGCGCGAAGGAGGCGGCGCATCGCGCGGCCTCCGACCGGGAACAGGTCGCCTGGGTCGATGCCGACGACACCCTCCTCGGCGCCTTGCCGCGCGCCGAGCTGCGCGAGCGCGGCCTGATCGGGCGCTGCACCTTCATCCTCCTGTTCAACAGCGCCGGGCAGTTGTGCATCCACAAGCGCACCCTGAGCAAGGCGCTGTATCCCGGCTACTGGGACGTCGCCGCGGGTGGCATGGTCGCGGCCGGAGAAGCGTACGCCGAATCGGCGGCGCGGGAGTTGGCGGAGGAGTTGGGCGTCAGCGGCGTTGCACTGCGTGCGCACGACCGTTTCTTCTTCGATGTACCGGGCAACCGCCTATGGTGCGCGGTGTTCTCGGCGGTGTGGGACGGCCCCTTGCACCTGCAGCCCGAAGAGGTCAGCGAAGCCCGTTTCGTCAACCCGGAAGTGGTCTGGGAAGAGTCCCTGAGGCTGCCGTATTGTCCTGACTCCCTGGCCGCGCTCGCCAGGGCGCTCGACCGCCAATCCTGACGTCGCGAAATTTGTCCAAATTGGCGCAGTTCTGTACTTAGCAAGCGGCACATTTGCCGTTACACTGCGCGGCCTTTTTACCCTGCCGGGGGCGTCCTTCCCGGCAGGTGCGCTGCCCCTGCCAGAGTGGGGCTTCGCGGTCGTGGCCCGCCCGGGCCGGCGACCAGTTTTTTGTCCTCAAACGTGAGGATCAAAAGTGGCCAAGAAAGCCTCGTCATTCTCCGCCCTAGGCGGCCTGGTGTTTTCCACCGATGCAGGTCGGCACTGTCCGGACTGCAGCCAACCCATCGATGCCTGCACCTGCAAGCAGACGGTCATCCCCCAAGGTGATGGCATCGCCCGCGTGCGCCGTGAAAGCAAAGGTCGCGGCGGCAAGACGGTGACCACCATCAGCGGCGTCCCGCTACCCCTGGAACAGCTCAAGGAACTGGCCAGCACCCTGAAACGGCGCTGCGGTACCGGCGGCGCGCTGAAAGACGGCATCATCGAGATCCAGGGCGACCATGTCGAGCTGCTGCTCGGCGAACTGGTCAAGCAGGGCTTCAAAGCGAAGAAATCCGGCGGCTGATCGCCTGCACCCAGCGTCTAAACTCGTTGCCTTGGGAAGGGTCCAAACCCGAACAGGGAAAATCGTCATTTTCATTTTCTACACTGCGCCATCTCGCATGGCCGGTGTTATCCGACTTTCTTTATAGGGGACTTCGATGTCCGTACGACGCACACGCAAAGACGATGGCAGCCAATGGACCGTGGCCGACAGCCGCAGTGTTTACGGGATTCGCCATTGGGGCGCGGGTTATTTCGCGATCAATGAAGCCGGGCGTGTCGAAGTACGCCCGAACGGTCCGGGCAGCGCGCCGATCGACCTGTACGAGCAGGTCGACGAACTGCGCAAGAGCGGCCTGTCGCTGCCGCTGCTGGTGCGCTTCCCCGACATCCTGCAGGACCGCGTGCGCCAGTTGACCGGTGCCTTCGATGCCAACATTGCGCGCCTGGAATACCAGAACCAGTACACCGCCCTGTACCCGATCAAGGTTAACCAGCAGGAAGCGGTGGTCGAGAACATCATCGCCACGCAGAACGTCTCCATCGGCCTGGAAGCCGGTTCCAAGCCGGAACTGCTGGCGGTGCTGGCGCTGGCGCCGAAAGGCGGCACCATCGTCTGCAACGGCTACAAGGACCGCGAGTTCATCCGCTTGGCGCTGATGGGCCAGAAGCTTGGCCACAATGTCTTCATCGTCATCGAAAAAGAGTCGGAAGTGGCCCTGGTGATCGAGGAAGCCGCCGAACTCAAGGTCAAGCCGCAGGTTGGCCTGCGCGTGCGCCTGTCGTCGCTGGCGTCGAGCAAGTGGGCGGATACCGGTGGCGAGAAATCCAAGTTCGGCCTGTCGGCGGCGCAACTGATCTCGGTGGTCCAGCGCTTCCGTGATGCCGGTCTCGACCAGGGCATCCGCCTGCTGCACTTCCACATGGGCTCGCAGATTGCCAACCTGGCCGACTACCAGCACGGCTTCAAGGAAGCCATCCGCTACTACGGCGAGCTGCGCGCCCTTGGCCTGCCGGTGGACCACATCGACGTCGGTGGCGGCCTGGGCGTGGACTACGACGGCACCCACTCGCGCAATGCCAGCTCGATCAACTACGACATGGACGACTACGCCGGTGTCGTGGTCGGCATGCTCAAGGAGTTCTGCGACGCCCAGGGCCTGCCGCACCCGCACATCTTCTCGGAAAGCGGCCGCTCGCTCACGGCGCATCATGCCGTGCTGGTGATCCAGGTCACCGACGTCGAGAAGCACAACGACGAAGTGCCGACCATCGAGAACAAGGAAGCCTTGCCGGAGACCGTGCAATGGCTGGTCGATCTGCTCGGTCCGACCGATATCGAGATGGTCACCGAAACCTACTGGCGCGCCACCCACTACATGAGCGACGTGGCCGCCCAGTATGCCGACGGCAAGATCAGCCTGTCCGAGAAGGCCCTGGCCGAGCAGTGCTATTTCGCCGTGTGCCGGCGCCTGCACAACTCGCTCAAGGCCCGCCAGCGCTCGCACCGCCAGGTGCTGGACGAGCTCAACGACAAGCTGGCCGACAAGTACATCTGCAACTTCTCGGTGTTCCAGAGCCTGCCGGACACCTGGGCGATCGGCCAGGTGTTGCCGATCATCCCGCTGCACCGCCTCGACGAAGAGCCACTGCGCCGCGCGGTACTGCAGGACCTGACCTGCGACTCCGACGGCAAGATCAACCAGTACGTGGATGAGCAAAGCATCGAGACCAGCATGCCGGTGCACGCGGTCAACGAAGGCGAGGACTACCTGCTGGGCGTGTTCCTGGTCGGCGCCTACCAGGAGATCCTCGGCGACATGCACAACCTGTTCGGTGACACCGACTCGGTGAACATCTACCAGAACCCGAACGGCAGCGTGTACCACGCCGGCATCGAGACCCACGACACCATCGAGGACATGCTGCGCTACGTGCACCTGTCGCCGGAGGAGTTGATGACTCACTACCGTGACAAGGTAGCCAGCGCCCGGCTCAGCGAACGTGAGCGCACGCAGTTCCTCGATGCCTTGCGGTTGGGGCTGACACGGTCTTCCTACCTGTCGTCGTAAGGCTTTGCCGATGTAGAAAAAGGCCCGCTCCCGGGATTCCGGGGGCGGGCCTTTTTCGTGGGCTGATCAGGGATCGGCATTGCTCCTGCCGGCCTCATCGCTGGCAAGCCAGCTCCCACAGGGTTTTGCCAGCCACAAAAACCGACTCGACGCGGGACATTGTGGGAGCTGGCTTGCCAGCGATGAGGCCATCAGCAGCACACTCAATTCCCGCCCTGCGCAAACCACCCATCCCGCCGCTGCAACCGCCACCCCATCACCCCGAGCGTTACTCCGCGCACCGCCATGAACAACAGGAATGCCAGCCACAACCCATGGTTCCCCAGGTCCCGCGCCATCCAGGCGAAGGGCAGCGCAATCACCACGCTGAGCAACATCGCATCGCGCATTTCCCGCGCCCGCGTGGCGCCGATGAACAAACCGTCGAGCACATAGCTCCACACCGCGATCAACGGCAGTAGCGCCAGGTACGGCAGGTACTCGAACGCCGTCTCGCGCACGCTGGGGATATTGGTCTGCAGGGCGATGAACAGGTGCCCGCCGAACAGAAACAACAGCGCAAATCCAAGGCTGGCAATCAGCGACCAGCCACTGGCCACGGTCAGCGAGCGCCGCAGCGCGTCTCGGTTTCCCGCGCCGATGGCGTGTCCGCATAGTGCTTCCACTGCGTGGGCCAGGCCATCCAGCGCATAGGCCGTCACCAGCAAGCCGTTGAGCAGCAGTGCATTGGCCGCCACCGTCGCTTCACCCAGCCGCGCGCCCTGCACCGTGATCAGGAAGAACACCCCCTGCAAGGCCAGGCTGCGGATAAAGATGTCGCGGTTGACGCTGAGCATCGGCCGCCAGTTCTGCCAGCGCGCCAGCAGCGGCCACACCACCCGCCCCGGATAGGCGCGCAGCGAAGGCCGTGTCAGCGCCAGGCCGAGCAGGGCCGCGGCCCATTCCGAGATCACCGAGGCGCGCGCCGAGCCGACCACGCCCCAGTCCAGTCCGAGGACGAACCACAGGTTGAGGACGATGTTCAGCAGGTTGGTGGTCAGCAGGATCAGTAGTGGTGCCCGGGCGTTCTGCGTGCCGAGGAACCAGCCGACCAGGGCGTAAGTCGCCAGTGCGGCAGGCAGGCCGAGCAGGCGGGTGGTGAAAAAGTCCCGCGTGCCCTGTGCCAGTTCCGCGCCTGGTTGCATCAGGCCAAGGGCCAGGTGGCTGAGGGGGATCGCCAGCAGGCCAAGGGCGAGGGCGAAGAACAGGGCCAGACCCAGGCCCTGCACCAGCACCTGGCGCAGGCCGTCGCCGTCCGAGCGGCCGGCAGCCTGGGCTGCGAAGCCGGTAGATCCCATGCGCAGGAAGCCTAGTACCCCCACCAGCAGGGTGTACAGGCTGGCGCCGACCGCCACCGAGCCGAGCTGGTGGGCATGGGGCAGGTGGCCGATGACCGTGCTGTCGACCAGGGCCACCAGCGGCACCGAGATGTTCGACAGGATCATCGGCGCGGCCAGGGCCCAGACCTTGTGGTGGGTGGGGCGGTGGCGCCAGTCGGTCAACAGAAGAGACATTCGCGAGGTCCTTGTGAGTATCGGGACCGCGAGGCAGCCGCAAAAGGACCACCGCGCAACCCAAGCCGACCATTCTACCCACCTGACGGCACTTTGCTCGGTGAACCCTGTCTCACCTCGGCAGCGTTCCCCGGTGAAACCGTGGACCTTGATATATAGTTTCCCGTCTGCCCCTGTTGCCCCGAGAGCTTTCTCCCATGCTGAACAAAGGATTGTGGCTGGCCTGCGCGCTGGCGTTGCTGAGTGCCTGCGACTCGTCTTCCCCCGACAAACCTGCTCCCACGCCTGCCGAAAAAGCCGCCGGCCCGGCCGCCAGCGCGCCTAAGGTCGATGAGGCGACCCTGGCCCAGCGCTACGCTGGCCGCGAGCTGAACGTGGTGGACGTCTCGGAGGTCCAGGTCGATGGCGCCAGCGCCCTGTCGGTCACCTTCTCCGCACCGCTCGAAGCCGACCAGCGCTTCGCCGAACGCCTGCACCTGGTGGACACCACCAAGGGCAAGGTCGATGGCGCCTGGGAACTGTCCGACAACCGCATGGAGTTGCGCCTGCGCCACCTCGAGCCGCAGCGCAAGCTGGTCTTGACCATCGACGCCGGCCTGCGCAGCATCAATGGCAACCAGTTGGCCAACGAATACATCAGCCGCCTGGAAACCCGCGACATGCAGCCGAGCATTGGCTTCGCCAGCCGTGGCTCGCTGCTGCCGACCCGCCTGGCCGAGGGCTTGCCGGTGATCGCGCTGAACGTGAACAAGGTCGAGGTGGAGTTCTTCCGTATCAAGCCCGAGTCGCTGCCGAGTTTCCTCGGCGCCTGGGGCCGCAACAGCTCGTTGCAGAGCTATGAAGCCAACGACCTGCTGCCCATGGCCGACCTGGTCTATGCCGGCCGCTTCGACCTCAACCCGCCGGCCAATACCCGCGAGACCCTGCTGCTGCCCATGGCCGGGATCAAGCCATTGCAGGAAGCCGGGGTGTACCTGGCGGTGATGCGCGAGGCCGGCACCTACAACTACTCGCAGCCGGCAACCTTGTTCACCCTCAGCGATATCGGCCTCTCGGTGCACCGCTACAGCAACCGCCTGGATGTCTTCACCCAGGCCCTGGAAGGCGGCAAGGCGCTGGGTTCGATCGACCTCGACCTGCTCGACCACGATGGCAAGGTGCTCGCCCAGGGCAAGACCGACAGTGACGGCCACGCGCAACTGCCGCTGCCGCCCAAGGCCGATCTGCTGCTGGCGCGCCAAGGCGCCAACACCACGCTGCTGCGTCTGAACAGCGCCGCTCTCGACCTCTCCGAATTCACCGTCACCGGCCCCCAGGCCAACCCGCTGCAGTTCTTCGTGTTCGGCCCGCGTGACCTGTATCGTCCAGGCGAAACCGTCCTGCTCAACGGTCTGTTGCGCGACCAGGATGGCAAGCCGGTGAAGAGCCAGCCCATCAATGTGGAAGTGCGTCGCCCGGATGAGCAGGTCAGCCGCAAGTTCGTCTGGGAGGCGGATGCCAACGGCTTTTACCAGTACCAGTTGCAACTGGCCGGCGAAGCGCCGACCGGGCGCTGGCAATTGCTCTTCGACCTCGGCGGCGGGCATCAGCAGGTCTACGAAGTGCTGGTGGAAGACTTCCTGCCCGAGCGCCTGGCCCTGGAACTGAAGGGCAGCGACACCCCGCTGAGCCCGGATGCAACCGCAGAGATCAGCGTCAATGGCCGTTACCTCTACGGCGCTCCGGCGGCGGGCAATCGCCTCAGCGGCCAGGTCTACGTTCGGCCGCTGCGCGAGGCGGTACCGGCGCTGCCTGGCTACCAGTTCGGCTCGGTCACCGAAGAAGACCTGAGCCACGATCTGGAGCTGGAAGAATCCACCCTCGACGCCGACGGTGAAGCCACCATCGCTATCGCCAGCGAATGGGCCGAGGCCCGTTCGCCGCTGCAGCTCACCGTACAGGCCAGCCTGCAGGAGTCCGGTGGCCGTCCCATCACCCGGCGCCTGGAGCAGCCAATCTGGCCGGCGGACCGCTTGCCGGGCCTGCGCGGCCTGTTCGATGGCGAGGAAACCGACGGCGATGCACCGGTGGAAGTCGAACTGCTGGTGGCCGACCGCGACGGCAACAAGCTGGCCGCCGACAACCTGCGCGTGCGTCTGGTCCGCGAGCGCCGCGACTACTACTGGAACTATTCACAGAGCGATGGCTGGAGCTACAACTTCAACGAAAAATACCTCACCGAAAGCGAGCAGAGCGTCAGCGTGCCGAAGGGCAGCACCACCAAGCTCAGTTTCCCGGTGGAGTGGGGCCCGTACCGGGTCGAAGTGGAAGACCCGGAAACCGGCGTCACCAGCAGCCTGCGCTTCTGGGCCGGATACCGCGCCCAGGACAACGCCGACGGTGGCGCGGTGCGTCCCGACCAGGTGCGCCTGGCCCTGGACAAGCCGGCCTACAACGACGGCGACACTGCCAGCGTCACCGTCACCCCGCCAGCGGCCGGCAAGGGTTACCTGATGGTGGAAGGTGGCGACGGTCCGCTGTGGTGGCAGGAAATCGACGTGCCTGCAGAGGGCAAGGCCTTCGACATCAAGCTCGACCCGAAATGGGCCCGGCATGACCTCTATGTCAGCGCCCTGGTGATCCGCCCCGGCGAACGCAAGGCCAATGTCACGCCCAAGCGTGCCGTGGGCGTACTGCACCTGCCGCTGGACCGCGCGCAACGCAAGCTGGCCGTGACCCTCGAAGCTCCCGAGAAGATGCGTCCCAAGCATCCGCTGACCGTGAACATCCAGGCGCGCAATGCCGACGGCAGCGTACCGAAGCAGGTTCAGGTTTTGCTGGCGGCGGTGGACGTGGGCATCCTCAATATCACCAGCTACGTCACCCCGGATCCATTCACCGGCATGTTCGGGCGCAAGGCCTATGGCGCCGACCAACTGGATATCTACGGTCAGTTGATCGAGGCCGGCCAGGGTCGCCTGGCCAGCCTGGCCTTCGGCGGTGACGCCGGTATGGCCAAGGGCGGCAAGCGCCCGGACACCAGCGTGACCATCGTCGCCCTGCAAAGCGCCCCGGTGAGCCTGGACGCCGATGGCAAGGGCCAGGCCACGGTGGACATCCCCGACTTCAACGGCGAACTGCGCCTGATGGCTCAGGCCTGGAGCGAGGACCGCTTCGGCGTGGCCGAAGCCAAGACCGTGGTCGCCGCACCGCTGATCGCCGAACTGTCGGCGCCACGCTTCCTCGCCGGTGGCGACCGCACCAGCCTGGCCCTGGACCTGTCCAACCTGTCCGGCCAGGACCAGACCCTCGCCGTGGCCCTGGCCACCGAAGGCCAACTGGACCTGCTCGGCTCGTCGCATCAGTCGCTCAAGCTCAAGCAGGGCCAGCGCGTCACCTTGAAGATCCCGGTGCAGGCCACCGGCGGCTATGGCCAGGGTCGTGTCACCGTGCGCGTCGATGGCCTGGTGCTGCCGGGCGAAACCGATACCGGCTTCTCCCGTGACTGGACCCTGGGCATCCGCCCGGCCTACCCGGCGCAGCTCAAGCATTACCGTGTGGCGCTGAACGGCGGCGAGCCCTGGACCCTGCCCGAGCAGGACCTGGCGACCTTCGAACCGGCCGGCCTGGAGGGCACCCTGGCGCTGTCCAGCCGTCCGCCGCTGAACCTCGCCGAGCAGATCCGCGCACTGAAGGCCTACCCCTATGGCTGCGCCGAGCAGACCACCAGCGGCCTGTACCCGTCGCTCTACGCCGATGCCGCGACCCTCAAGCGCCTGGGCATCACCGGCGAGCCGGCGGACGAGCGCAAGCGCAAGATCGAAATCGGCATCGAGCACTTGCTGGGCATGCAGCGCTACAACGGCAGCTTCGGCCTGTGGAGCTCCGACGGCGAGGAAGAATACTGGCTGACCGCCTATGTCACCGACTTCCTCCTGCGCGCCCGCGACCAGGGCTTCGCCGTGCCGCCCGAGGCGCTGAAGAAGGCCAGCGAGCGCCTGCTGCGCTATGTGCAGGAGCGCAACCTGATCGAGGTCAACTACAGCGAGAATGCCGAGCACAGCCGCTTCGCCGTGCAGGCCTACGCAGCGCTGGTGCTGTCGCGCAGCAAGCAGGCACCGCTGGGTGCCTTGCGCAGCCTGTTCGAACGCCGTGCCGATGCCCGGTCCGGCCTGCCGCTGGTACAACTGGCGATCGCCCTCGACACCATGGGCGACAAGCCGAGGGCCGAGCAGGCGTTGCCTGCCGGACTTGCCGCAGGTCGCGGCAAGGGCTGGCTGGCCGACTACGGCAGCTCGCTGCGTGATCAGGCGCTGATCATCGCCCTGCTCGACGAATACAAGCTGGCGAGCAAGGACATCCCGGACCGCCTGTTCAAGCTTTCCGATCAATTGGCCGGCAGCCAGTGGCTCTCGACCCAGGAACGTAATGCCCTGTTCCTTGCCGGTCGTGGCCTGGCGCAGCAGCCGGAAGGCAAGTGGAGCGCGCAACTGGACAGCGCCGGGCAGACCCGTGAACTGGGCCCGGAACAATCCGGCCTGCACCTGGAGGGGCCGCAGCTGGCCTCGCCGCTGAGCGTGCGCAATGACGGCGACCAGACCCTGTACCAGCGCCTGACCCTGTCCGGTTACCCACGCCAGGCACCGCCGGCCAGCGGCAACAACATGAGCATCCGCCGCGAATACCTGGGCATGAATGGCCAGGCGCTGGACCTGAAGTCGCTGGAGAGTGGCGACCTGGTGCTGGTGCACCTGGCGATCCAGGCCAAGGAGCGGGTTCCCGATGCACTGGTGGTTGACCTGCTGCCGGCGGGCCTGGAGCTGGAGAACCAGAACCTGGCGCAAAGCGCCGCCAGCCTGGACAACGCCAGCAGCGCGGTGAAGCAGTGGCGCGAGGCGATGGAGAACGCCAATGTGGTGCACCAGGAGTATCGCGATGACCGCTATGTCGCCGCGCTGAACCTGGATGGCTACGGCACCACCCACCTGCTGTACCTGGCGCGGGCGGTGACCCCGGGCAGCTACCGGATTCCGCCGGCGCAGGTGGAGTCGATGTACCGGCCGGACTGGCAGGCGGTGGGGGAGAGTGCCGGGGAGATGATCATCAAGGGCCGCTGAGGCTGTCAGGACCTCATCGCTGGCAAGCCAGCTCCTACAAATCCTGTGGGAGCTGGCTTGCCAGCGATGCCTTTCAATGCACCACCCAACTCAACACCCACAACCCCAGCAATGCCCAGATGATCCCGGCAATCACCGATGCCCGCATGAACGCCCGCACCGCCGAATACAGCAGGATCAAGCCGATGATCAGGATCAGGATGCTGATCAGCGAGGTATCCATGCCCAGCGTGCTCGCCAGCCCGTCGATGAACTTCGTCCCGGCATTGGCCAGCATGGCGAACAGGCCGCTCAGCAAATCCACCACGAACCTGATCGCCGCGCCCAGCGCTTGCCCCAGCCACTCGAAAAAACCTTCTACCTGCATGGTCGTGTCCTGATGATCGTCACAGCATTGGTGCTGCCTTCCAGCCTTTGGCCATTATCGGGCCGCCTCGGTTCCCGTGCATGTTCAGCTTAGCCCTGCCACGCGGGCGCAAGGCCCGGCTGGCGAGTATCGCAGCCTTGTCCGCGGTTGGCCTGGTCGCGTTGCTGTGGCTGGCCGACCGCCTCTGGCCCCTGCCGCTGCCGGCCGATGACCTGGCCCGCGTGGTGCTGGCCGATGACGGCACGCCCTTGTGGCGCTTCGCCGATGCCGATGGCGTGTGGCGCTATCCCGTGTCGGTGGATGACGTCTCGCCGCTTTACCTGCAAGCCCTGCTGACCTACGAGGACCGCTGGTTCTACAGCCATCCCGGGGTCAATCCGCTGGCCCTCGGTCGTGCCGCCTGGCAGAACCTCAGCGGTGGCCGCGTGCTGTCCGGGGGCAGCACCCTGTCGATGCAGGTGGCGCGCCTGCTCGACCCTCATGCGCGCACCCTGCCCGGCAAGCTGCGCCAGCTTTGGCGCACCGTGCAACTGGAGTGGCACCTGTCCAAGCGCCAGATCCTCGAGATCTACCTCAACCGCGCGCCCTTCGGTGGCACCTTGCAAGGCGTGGCGGCGGCGAGCTGGGCTTACCTTGGCAAGTCGCCGCAACAACTGACCCCTGCCGAGGCCGCGCTGCTGGCGGTGTTGCCCCAGGCTCCCAGCCGCCTGCGCCCGGATCGTCATCCGCAGCGTGCCACGGCGGCCCGGGACAAGGTCCTGCAACGCCTGGGCGACTATCAGGTGTGGCCACAGCAACGGATCCGTGAAGCCATGGAAGAACCGCTGCTCCTCGCTCCGCGCCAGGAGCCGGCGCTGGCCCCGTTGCTGGCCCGGCGCCTGAATCGCCCCGACAGTCCGCCGCTGATCCGCACTACCCTGGATGCCTCGCTGCAGCGCCGCCTCGAGGACCTGCTCGGCGGCTGGCGCGCGCGCCTGCCCGAGCGCACCTCGGCGGCGATCCTGGTGGTGGAATCCGAAACCATGGCGGTGCGTGCCTACCTCGGCTCGATCGACCTCAACGACGAGCGCCGCTTCGGCCATGTCGATATGGTCAGTGCCTGGCGCTCGCCTGGCTCGACCCTCAAGCCGTTCCTCTATGGCATGGCCATGGACGATGGTCTGATCCATTCCGAATCGCTGCTGCAGGACGTACCGCGGCGCTACGGTGACTACCGCCCCGGCAACTTCTCCATGGGGTTCAGCGGGCCGGTGGCGGCCAGTTCGGCCTTGTCGCTGTCGCTCAACCTGCCCGCGGTGCAATTGCTTGAAGCCTACGGCCCCAAGCGCTTCGCCGCGCAACTGCGTGCCGGCGGCATTGCGATCAGCCTGCCGGCACTGGCCGAGCCCAACCTGTCGTTGATCCTTGGCGGCGGCGGCAGTCGCCTCGAAGACCTGGTCGCCGGCTACAGCGCCTTCGCCCGCGACGGCATGAGCGCCAGCCTGCGCCTGCAACCGGATGCACCGCTGGTGCAGCGGCGCATGCTTTCCCCCGGCGCGGCATGGATCGTCCGGCGCATCCTCAGCGGCCAGGCACGACCGGACCGCGATCCCCACGCCGAACTGGTGCAGCGGCCGCAACTGGCCTGGAAAACCGGTACCAGCTACGGCTTCCGTGACGCCTGGTCGATCGGCGTCGGCCCGCGTTACCTGATCGGCGTATGGATCGGCCGTCCCGACGGCACGCCGGTACCGGGCCAGTTCGGCCTGGCCTCGGCGGCGCCGTTGATGCTGCAGGTGCACGATGTATTGAGCAACCGCGACAGCCAGCGCGGCATTCGCCCGCCGGTTCCGCCGGTGCCTGCCAGTGTTGGTGTTGCGGCGATCTGCTGGCCGCTGGGTCAGCCGCTGGCACGCAGCGATGGCAACTGTCGGCGCCAGCGTTTTGCCTGGACCCTTGACGGCACCACGCCGCCGACCCTGCTGGCACAGGACCAGCCGCTGGGCGTGGGGTTGCTGGAGCGGGTCTGGGTCAACGAACAGGGGCTGCGGGTCGATGCCACCTGTGCTGGTGCCCGATCACGGGATATCGCCCTCTGGCCGGCGCCACTGGAGCCCTGGCTGAGCCGCGCCGAGCGGCGCGACGCCCGGCTGCCGGCCATTGACCCGGACTGCCCGCCGCAGGTACCGGCCAGTGCGCCGCCGTTGTCGATCGTCGGGGTGCGCCAGGGCGATCAGCTAAGGCGCCCGGCGACCAGTCAAGAGACCCTGCAACTGGAGCTGTCGGCCCTCGGTGGGGATGGGCAGCGCTGGTGGTTCCTTAATGGCACTCCGCTCGGTGAAACCGCTCGCCAGGAAACGCTGAAAACGCGCTTCGACGAGCCCGGGCATTACGAGTTGAGCGTACTCGACGCTAGTGGCCAAACGGCCCGATTGACATTCCAGGTCAGCGACTGAGCGCCGTAGAGCGCCCGTGTAAAAGGAACGCGAGGACACGGCTGCCTGACGCCAGATACCCGTCAAATGGTTATAGCGCGAAAGTCGAAATGCCATCAACGAGGCCAGGCTCCATTTTCAACTCATTGAAAAATATGGGTTTTTTTTGACATCACCGACGTATATATCCGGTTAATACCAAGTTCAGAGTTGTGACACCACGCCCGCCGGACTGAGATAGCTGCACCAACGCGGATGTTCCGTACTGGAGTTTCCGCATACATAAAGCAGCGGCAGCGAAAGCAATGGAGTCGCCATGAACACTCAAGCGTGGATGAAAGCAAGTTCGGCACTGGCACTGGTGATGGCTGTAAGCCTCGCGGCGGGATGCAGCAGCGGTGGTGGCGGTTCTCATAGCGTGGTTGACGAGTCTTCACCGACCGCGGCCGATGCAGCGACCGGCGACGCCGGCTCGGGCACCACCGACAGCGGTACCGGCGGTACTGCCGGCAGTGGTGGTGGCAGCGCCGGAACCGGAAGCGGCGGTTCGGGTGGCGGTGGCAGCGGTGAAGGAACGGTGATCGGTGGCATCGGTGGCACGGGCGGCACCGACGGAGCAGGGGGCACGGTCGGTACAGGCGGTACAGGCGGCAATGGTTCCACTGGTGGAACCGGCACCACCACCAGCAATCCGCTGATTACCGCCCAGGTGGTAGATCAGGCAGGCTCTGCAGTTTCGGCACTGGGCAATGCCGTGGGCGGCGTCGGTGGGAGCGTCAATGGCCTGCCGGTACTGGGCGATAGCGCCGGTGGCCTGGTCGGCAGTGTGGGGGCTACCGTCTCCACCATTGGTGGTGGCGTCAGTTCGGGCCTGGGCCAACTCGGTACCGGCAACAACGCGATCGGCAATACGCTCGGCAGCGTTGGCGCCGGTGTTGCGCAACTCGGCAGCGGCGTGCAGGGCCTGGCCAACAGCGGTGCGATCGAACAAGTACCCGTGGTCAACAGTGTCGTGGGTTCCTTGGGCACCACCGTGGTCGCCTTAGGCGACACTATCAGCGGTGCTACCTCTTCCGGCCCGCTGAACAATGTTACCCAGCAGTTGAATACCGGCGCTGTGCAACTTGTGGCGCTGGTGGAAAACACTGCAGGGACCTTGGGCGAAGCCACCGGCCTCGGTGCGCCGCTCAACTCGGTGCTGAAAACCGTAGGTACTGCCGTCACCTCTGTCGGCCAGCAGGTCGCTGGTGCGGGTGGCAATCCGGTGACCGACCTGGCTGGCGGCTTGGCCGGAACCGTGGGCAATATCGCCGGCAAGGCGGGTGATCTGGTAGGCGGCGGTAATGCCAATGGCGGCGGTGCACCAGGTACTGGCGGGGTTCTGGAAACCGTGGGCGGGGTGGTCGCCGGTGTCGGCGGTGGCCTGACCGTACATGACCCGGATGGCGTGGTCGGTACCACCGCCTTGAACCTGTTAGGTGTGGGCAACCTGCTGGCTTCGGCCGGGCCTGTGGTCGGCGGTACTGGTTCCGTCAACAACGGACCTGCCCCTTATTTCACTGCTACGGTTACCAGCACCGTGGGCGGCGTCGTGCAGCCGGTGGTGGACACTGCGCTGGGTGTGACGCAGCAGGTGGGCGCTGCAACCGGGCTTGGTACCGTGGTCAGCGGTGTGACCAATAACCTCGGCGGTGCGCTTACCAGCCTTGGTGCGCAAACCAACCCTGGCCCGACCAACCCGGTCGGCGAACGCCTCGCCATCAGTGTGGGTGGCCTGGGTGACACCGTCACCAGCGTGGGCACGGTGCTGAACGGCCCGGGCACCGGGAATGGCGGCCTTGGCGGTGCCTTGGGCGGTGTGACCGGTGCCTTGGGCGGCACCACCGGCGGTACTGGCGGTCTTGGCGCCGTGACGGGCACCGTAGGCGGTGTGGTGAACAGCGTGACCGGCACCTTGGGCGGTGCTACCGGCGGTACTGGCGGTCTTGGCGCCGTGACGGGCACCGTAGGCGGTGTGGTGAACAGCGTGACCGGCACCTTGGGCGGTGCTACCGGCGGTACTGGCGGTCTTGGCGCCGTAACGGGCACCGTAGGCGGTGTGGTGAACAGCGTGACCGGCACCTTGGGCGGTGCGACCGGCGGCACTGGCGGTCTTGGCGCCGTTACTGGGACGGTTGGCGGCGTGGTCAATACCGTGACGGGTGCGCTCGGTGGTGCAACCGCGGGCGCCGGTGCTGGCGTAGCGGTCTCGGGCGGCGCCGGTACCACCGCCACTGGTACCGGAGGTTTGGGGGGAGTGCTGAACGGCGTGACAGGTGGTTTATTAGGGGGGGCGAAGTAAAAAGCCATCATCCTGGTTAGACGATCTTACGGGCAACACCTACGCTTGAGTCTGACGAGGGAACCGTCTTGGTTCCCTCGTACTTTTCAGGATGATGGAGTGTCCTATGCGGTCGATGGCAATCGCGTTAGTGAGTCTTTCCTGGGTAAGTGCGCTACAGGCCGAGCCACTTCCCACTTTTCTGAACAGCAACGAAACCGAACGCAACCTGCCGGCACCCAATCTGCCGGCAGATGCGTTTCGGCCGTCCACACCGCAGCTTCAAATGCCGACCCCCGCAGCCAGTCAGCCTCAGGCGCTGATGATGAACACCCGGGTCCTGATCCGCAAAGTGCGTATCGAGGGGGGGAGCGTCTACCCGCTAAGCGAACTTAGTGACAATTACAAGGATCTGTTGAACCGCGAGGTCACCGTCGCCGATCTGATCGAGGCCACCCGGCGTCTGACCCAGCGATACCAGCAGGATGGTTATCTGCTGTCCTACGCCTTTTTGCCGGTGCAGGATTTTGCCGAAGGTCGCCTGCGTGTGGTTTTGGTCGAGGGTTATATTCGCGATCACGAGATGCAGGGTGATATCGGTCGGGTCTCGGTCTACTTGGAAAAGCTCGTTGCCAAGCTCAAGGCCGAGCGCCCGCTGACCCGAAAAACCTTCGACCGCTACACCACCCTGATGAGCCGGGTGCCCGGTATCACCCTGCAGGCGCGAGTGCCCCCACCTTCGACCACCGATGGGGCCAGCAAACTGTTCGTGCAGGCCGCGCGCAAGCCTTTCACGACCACTATGAGCCTCAGTGATAGCAGCCGCGACGATCTTCAGGTACTGCTGGGTGCCAGCAGCAACGCGCAAACGGCGCTCGCAGAACAACTGAGCGTCAGTGTATTGGCGCCACCCGGACAGGACAAGGAGCACTATTTCCGTGCTGACTATTCGCAATACCTTAACAGCGAAGGCACGCAACTGGCGCTGTCGGCCTCGCGCTATCGTAGCGATCCCAGCGCGGTGATCCGCCTGGACAACGGCGTCGATCTCAAGCAGCACCGGGAAAACGACCGTTATTCGATAGGTCTCAACCACCCCCTGATCGCGTCGCCCAACGAGTGGCTAGGTGTGTCGGCGCGTTTTTACGCGGTGGACGACACCACGGATTACCGGGTGCTGCGCGGCTCGCAGAAGGTCAGTATCGAGACCGATATCCGTGCGTTGGCCTTCGAGGGGGACTGGCGCAAGGCCACGGACCGGCAACTGCGCATCCTCAGCGCCGGGGTGTACCAAGGCTTCGACCGCTTTGGTGCCAACACCGACGCCGACTATGACCTGGATTTCTTCCGCCTGCGCCTTTCCGGCGTCCAGAGCGACCGCTTCGCCGACAACTGGCAGGGGGTGGTTTCTGCGGCTTTGTACTGGACCGACGACAGTCTGCCCGACAGCGAGCGCGCGGTGTTTGGGGGGCAAAACTTCGGTCGGGGGTACCCGGTCGACCAGGCCTCCGGCGACAAGGGCTGGGGGGCGGCCTACGAACTCAACTACAGCTTTCGACGTGAAGGTGAGTGGGTAAAGTTGCTTCAGCCCTATGTAGTGCTGGACGCGGCGAAGACCTGGTTCAATGAATTGCAGGTTCAGGACTCGAAGATGTCCTCGGCAGCGCTTGGCCTGCGTTTTGGCGATGCGCGCTACTACAACATCTCGCTGGAGGTGGCCAAGCCGATGTCCGATATCGCGCTGGACAGCTTCAACCGGCGGCCGCGGTTTACCGTGAGTTTCAGTTATCAGTTGTGAGGTATCGCCACGCTCCTACGGATCCGGTCTCCGGCGGTGAGCGGGTCAGTGCACCGCCCGCTTGCCTTGGGAGACATCCAGCGGAAACAGATTGCCCAGCGTCTCCAGCAAACGGATGTGGTAGATGGGCTTGCGAAAGAGGTCCAGCACGTCCAGTTTCCTTAGCTCGCCGACCACGTCGGGGTCGGCATGCCCGGTGGTGACGATCACCGGCAGGTGCTGGCGCGCGGTGTGTTCGCGCAGGCGTTTGATCAGGGAAATACCGGATTCTTCCGGCATGTTCAGGTCGGTGATGACCAGGGCGATATCCGGGTGTCGGGTCAACTGCTGGAGCGCAACCTTCACCGAGGTAGCGACATGACAACGAAAGCCTTGGTTTTCCAGTAGTTCCGCCAGTTCAAGCAACGCTTCCTCTTCATCGTCCACCAAAAGCAACTGTTCACGTGGCTGCGAAGCTGGCATGGCGCGGTCCTGTCAGGCAGTTGCAGTGAGCCGGCGGGGAACGGCGTGCTCGCCCCGCCGGACGATCATCGACATCAACTTGTTGGCAGGGCGCCCTGGATACTGGTGAAGATGGAGGTGACTCCCTCGGAAATGGTCGGTACGAACGCCACCAGCGCCACCGCGACCATGGCCGCGACCAATGCGTACTCGATACCCGATGCGCCGTCCGTGCGCTGGCAGAACGTCCGAATGGATTGAATGATCTTTCTTACCGACATGATGTAGCTCCTTGCGCCAGAAGGCCGTAACACGGGGGCATACATGATTCCCCTTCGCCATCAGAGCATCGTCAAGAGATAACACCTGAGCAAATGTAAGAAAGCATTAACCCGAAAGTGATAGCGCAAAGCCGACGTCAATAAGCCGTTGTTTTCAGAACGTGATGCACGTCACAAGGAAAATTTTGCCGTGCCGTAATGGCGTTTTGTCTTAGCTGGACTACCGTGAAATAGCAAAATAATTACTTCCAAAAGCGTGCGGGTGAGCCTGTTAAACAAGAAGTCACGGGCTGCGGTACAAGGCAGGGAGGGCCAGCCATGAGCAGTCGCATCACCTTGATTCTTGCCGGACTGTTTCTCTTGGGGGCGATCATTGCCGGGTACTGGGGCATGGTCCTGAGCAAACATCCGGAACCTTCCGCACCCGTCGCCCAACCGGCAGCCCAGCCGGTCACCCAGGTGGTCAACAACGCCCAGGACGAGTTGCGCAAACCCGTGGTGGTGCTGCGCCGCGACGTCGCCGCCAACCAGCCGCTGAACACCGATGACCTCGCCGTCGAGCGCCTGCTGGTGGCGCCTGCCGGTAGTTTCCAGACCCTTGAACAGGTTGCCGGGCGCAGCCCCCGGCGCGACCTGCCGGCCGGTACCTGGCTGGAGGAAAGCAGCTTCGAGGCCGGCGGCCCGCTGGCGCGGATGATCGAACCCGGCGAGCGCGCCCTGACCGTGGCAGTCGATGAGGTCAGCGGAGCCGCCGGTTATCTACGCCCCGGCGACTACGTGGATGTGCTGGTGTTCCTGCGTGAAGAAACGGACAACCCCCTGGCCAGCGCGCAGGTAGTTGTGCCGGCCTTGCGGGTCCTGAGTGTCGGCCAGCAGATCGGCGTGGCCAGGGACGGGCGTTCCGCCGAGCCGGTCGATCCCGATCCCAAGGCCCGTGAGGAAAAACGCCGGACTCCGGCGCGCACCGTGGTGCTGGCCGTGCCCGAAGTGCTCGCCAGCCGCCTGACCCTGGCCGCCCAGGGCGGCAAGCTGGGGCTGACAGTACGTAGCGCCGAAGAAAAGTCGCTCGCGGATTTCTGGGCCGATCCGAAAACCGCGGTGCGTGCCGCAGACGATGCCAATCGCCAGCTCTACCGTTTCAACCAGTTGGCAATGACCGCGCCGGCGCCCGTGCCGGTGGCCGCCTCGGCGCCCAGGCGCGGGATCGAGATCATTCGCGGCGCGCAAACGTCCGAGTCACTTCACTGAATTGAGCAAGGATGCACCCTCGATGAACCATCGTTCCTCGCCCATCCGTTCCGTAACCCTGGTCGCCGCGCTGCTGGCCTTGCTGCCGCTGTCCCAGGCGCTGGCAGCGAGCAGCGGTTGTGCGGCGCTGCCGCGGGTACCGGCGACCCTCGAGATCGACCAGGGCCTGCAGCAGGAACTACGCCTGCCGGTGGGCATCAGCCGCGCCGCGGTGGGCGATCCGAAGGTGGCCGACGTGCATGGGCTGGGCAACGATGCCGTGCTGCTCACCGCCATGGGGCCCGGGGCCACCAGCCTGAGCCTGTGGACCGCCTGTTCGAGCACGCCGCGCCAGACCATGGTTTTCGTGCGTGGGCGGGCCTCGGCGGACATGCTCGCCACTCCTGTGCCGGAACCTGACCTGCCGATGCAGATCCAGGCCGATATCCGCTTCGTCGAAGTCAGCCGCACCAAGCTCAAGGAAGCCGGGGCGCGGCTCTTCTACAAGGGCTCCAACAACTCGCTCATCGGTTCCCCGGGCAGCGTGCCGGGCACCGTGGTCTCGCCTGGCAACGTACCGGTGAATACTCCGCTGATCCCGCTTGATAACGGCGCCTTCAATATTGTCTGGGGTGGGGGCAGCAGCCGCTTCCTCGCGGCTATCAACGCCCTGGAGAACACCGGCTTCGCCTATACCCTGGCGCGCCCCAGCCTGACGGTGCTCAGTGGCATGACCGCCAGCTTCCTTGCCGGTGGCGAGATCCCCATCCCGGTGCCCAGCAGCGGCAGCGACAGCCTGTCGATCGAGTACAAGGAATTCGGGATCCGCCTGGCGCTGTCGCCGACCGTGGTCAGCCGCGATCGCATCAGCCTCAAGGTGGCACCGGAGGTCAGCGAACTGGACTTCAGCAACGCCGTGCAGATCGCCGGCATCACCGTGCCGGCGCTGAAGGTCCGGCGTACCGACACCAGCATTTCCCTGGCCGACGGCGAAAGCTTCGTTATCAGCGGCCTGATCAACACCAGCAACCGTTCCGCCGTGGACAAGTTTCCCGGTCTTGGCGACATCCCCGTGCTGGGTGCGCTGTTCCGCCAGTCTTCGGTGCAGCGCGAGGAGACCGAACTGCTGATGGTGGTCACCCCGCACCTGGTCCAGCCCCTGGCGGCGAACGCGCAGTTGCCCGAGCTGCCGGGCGAGCGCTTGCGTACCTATGATCCGAGCTGGGGCCGACTGTTCTTCCTGGAAAACGGCGACTTCGATCGCAAGAGTGGGTTATCCCGATGAGCGAGAGCCTGAGCCAGACCTTCCTGGCGCTGACGCGCAACGAGGGCGATCTGCAATGGCTGCAGTCGGCCCTGACGCCCCTTGGACAAGTGGTCGGGGCCGGCAACGGCAGCCTCGACGAGTTGCTGGCGCTGGTTGACGTGACCTTCGCCAACCTGCTGTTCATCGGCCTCGATCGCGAGCATGTGGTCAACCAGTGCGCGCTGATCGAAGGGGTGCTGGAGGCCAAGCCGATGCTGGCCATCGTGGCCCTCGGCGACGGCATGGATAACCAGCTGGTGCTCAATGCCATGCGTGCCGGGGCGCGCGACTTCGTCGCCTACGGCTCGCGTGCCAGCGAGGTGGCCGGGCTGGTCCGGCGCTTGAGCAAGCGCCTGCCGCCGGTAACCACCAACCCGCACCTTGGCGGCCTCACGGTGCTGTACGGCACCCAGTGCGGTTCCGACGGCGCGCTGCTGACCGTGCACCTGGGGCAGGTGGTGCAGAAGAGCGGCCAGCAGACCTTGCTGCTCGACCTTGGCCTGCCCCGCGGCGACAGCCTGGCGCTGCTCGGCGTCGAGGCGTCGTTTCATTTCGGTGATGCCCTGCGCCACCTGCGCCGACTCGACAGCACCTTGATCGACAGCGCCTTCGCCCGCGACAGCAATGGCCTGCGCCTGCTTGCCTATGCCCCGGGCGATGAGCCGCTGGAGCGCACCAGCGCTGCCGAGCTGTACATGTTGCTCAGTGCCCTGCGCCAGCATTTCCAGCACATCATCGTCAACCTCACCGGGCAGGCGGATTGCGAGGCGTTGCGCACCTTCGTCAGCCACTGCGACAAGCTGATCTGGTACACCGACCAGAACGTGCTGGAGTGCCGGCGCAACCTGGAAGTCCTGAATACCTGGCGGGAAAAGGGCATGAACCTGGAGCACGCCAAGCTGCTGGTGGACCGCTACCTGCGCAGCGTGATCCCGGATGCCGAGGCCCTGGGCAAGCGCTTTGCCCTGCCGGTGCTGAGCGAGTTGCCGGCCAGCGCCGAAGTGCGCCTGAACGCGCGCAACCAGGGCCTGAGCCTGTTCGAGCTGGCCCCGCGGGACCACCTGACCCAGGGCCTCAAGACCCTGGGCGAGCGCCTGGCGCGACGCTCCGAGAACGTCAAGCCCAAGCCCGATGGCTGGCTGAGCCGGCTCTGGGGACACAAGCATGAGCAGCGATGAACTGTTCGGCGGCCCGCGGCATAACCTTGGCTCCGATCCGCAGGCGCTCAAGCGCGCCTTGCACCGTTACATCATCGATGCCATCGAGGATTCCGGGCGCAACCTGCTGGAAGGTTCGCGGCCGGCCCTGGCGCAGTTCGTGGTCGAGCAGGTCGGCGAGTACATCGCCCGCCTGCACCTGGCACTGTCGCGCTATGAAATGGAGCGCATGGCCGAGGAACTGGTGGACGAACTCACCGGCTTCGGCCCGCTGGAAGTGCTGCTGCGCGACAGCAGCGTCACCGAGATCCTGGTCAATGGCCCGTTTCGCGTGTTCGTCGAGCGGGCCGGGGTGCTGCACCAGACCGACCTGCGTTTCATCGATGCGCACCATGTCGAGCGGGTCATGCAGCGCATCCTCGCGCCGCTGGGGCGGCGTCTCGATGAATCATCGCCGATGGTCGATGCGCGCATGCCTGATGGCAGCCGGGTCAACGCGATCATTCCGCCGGTGGCCCTGGACGGGCCTTGCCTGTCGATCCGCAAGTTCCGCAAGGACATGCTCAAGAGCGCCGACCTGCTGGCGACCCGTGCCATCGATCCGGCGATCCTCACGTTCTTCGAGAACGCCGTGGCCCAGCGCTGCAACATTCTTGTCAGCGGCGGCACCGGCACCGGCAAGACCACCTTGCTGAACATCCTCAGCCAGTTGATCAGCCCTCGCGAGCGCTTGGTGACTATCGAGGACGTAGCCGAACTGCAGCTGGATCACCCCCATGTGGTACGCCTGGAAACCCGCCCGCCGAATGCCGAGGGGCATGGCGAGATCAAGGCCAGCGAACTGATCCGTAACGCCTTGCGCATGCGCCCGGACCGCATTCTTCTGGGCGAGATCCGCGGCGTCGAGGTGATCGACGTACTGACCGCCATGAACACCGGCCATGACGGCTCCATGAGTACCGTGCACGCCAACACTGCGCAGGACGCGCTGCTGCGCCTGGAAACCCTGGTCGGCCTGACCGGACGCCAGGTCGCGGAGAAGACCCTGCGGCAGATGATCTGCGCCGCCCTCGACGTGGTCATCCAGTTGACCCGGCTACCCGACGGGCGTCGTTGCATCAGCGAGGTACTGGAGGTCGTCGGCCTGCGTGACGACGTGTATGTCACCAATACCCTGTTCCGCTTCGACCGCCGTGGCGGTGGTGGCTTCGTGCGTGAGGCGGTCAACCCGGCCGGTGACAAGCTGCGCCGGGACAACCTGGAGCCGGCGCCATGATCGCGGTAGTGCTTGGCCTGTTCGGCCTGGCGTTGCTCGCGGCGTCGGTCGGGCTGTTCTATCACGGCGCTCGCAAGGCCGCGGCCGAACGTACCTTGCAGCGCCTGGGGCAGTTGCCCGAGCCGGCGACGCTGCAGGAACCGGCCCGCGGCTCGCTGGAACTGCTGCTGTTGCGCGCCGGCTTCGACCAGCGCGGTGACCGCTTCATGCTCTGGGGTGCGGCCTGGCTGCTGCTGATTGTCCTGGCGGGCGGTCTGGCGGGCTGGCCGGGGGCGGCGATCATGCTGGTGCTTGGCCCGCTGCTGTGGCGCCTGTATATGAGCTGGCGCTATCACCGCCGGCTGCGGCGGATGATCGAACAATTGCCGACCCTGCTGGACCATGCGGTGCGCAGCCTCAAGGCCGGACGCACCTTGAACGACGCAGTGCTGGGGGCCGTGGAGATTTCCGACGACCCCCTGAAAAGCGCGATGCAGCGGGTGCAGCGCAACGTGCAGATGGGCGCCAGCCTCGATGAGGCGCTGCACGACCTGGCCGAGCTGTATGCCCAGGACGAATTCCGCGTCTTCGCCCTCGGCTTGCGCATCAACCACCGCTATGGCGGCAATGCCAGCGAGTTGCTGGAAAACCTGATCAAGCTGATCCGCGAACGCGAGCAGGGCGCCCGCCAGTTGCGCGCGATGACCGGCGAGACGCGGATGACCGCGATGGTCCTGGCCTTGCTGCCGATCTGCATGGTCGGCTACTTCATGGTGGCCAACCCCGGCTACCTGCTGTCGATGTGGAATAACCACAGTGGGCAGATGATGCTGCTGGCGGCGTTCATCCTGCAGGTGCTGGGCTGCGTCGCGCTGTGGCGCATGTTGCGGAGTATCTGAAATGGCCTTGCTGATCAGTGCCGTGCTGTTCTTCCTCACCTTTGTGCTGCTGCTGACGACCCTGGCCCGGCAGCATCGCCGCGAGCGTGTGATCGCCCTGCGCCTGCAAGGCAAGCAGGCCGAGCAAGCCCGTGAGGACGGCTGGCTGCAGCGCCTGGGCAGCAGCGCCCTGGCCCAGCGTTCGCTGAGCCTGGATGGCGAAACGCGCATGTTGCTCGACCGTATCGGCTGGCGGCGCTCGCGCCAGCGTTCGCTGTACGCTGCGCTGCAGGTCGGCGTACCGCTGGTGGCAGCCTTGGCGGCCGTGCTGGTGCAGCAGCTTGCCTATCCGGCCAGCCACACACCCTGGCTGTTGCCGATGTTCGGCCTGGGCATCGGCTACCTGTTGCCCAAGCGCATCCTCGCCTGGGCGGCGGCGGTACGGCAGCGGCAGATTGCCGAGGAAGTCTCCAGCTTCATCCCGCTGCTGCGCATCCTCTTCGACTCGGGCCTTGCCGTGGAACAGAGCCTGCGCATCCTCAGTACCGAAGGCCGGCAACTGCTGCCGGTACTCAGCGAAGAGCTGCGGCTGATACTGGTCAGGGTCGACTCCGGCCTGGCCCTGGCGCCGGAGCTGGAGCAGACGGCCAGGCTGCTGTCGGTGGACGAGTTCAGCGACACCTGCGTGATCCTCCAGCAACTGCTGGTGCAGGGCGGCGGGGCGATGAAATCGCTGCTGGCGCTCAAGCAACTGCTCGACGACCGGCGCCTGACCCGGCTGCAGGAAAGGATTTCGAAAATGTCGGGGAAGATGTCCATCGTCATGATGGTGTTCCTGTTTCCCGCCTTGTTGATCGTTCTGGCCGGCCCCGGGCTCACCGCCCTGGCCCGGGCCTTCAGTTCCTGAACCGGGAGAGCTGCATGAAAATAGCGGGATTGATCGTTGGCGTGCTGTTGTTGAGCGGTTGTGCCGGGCAGGCTGGCGTGCCCTGGCTGGCACAGACCACGCCCGGCGCCTGCCCCCGCCCCGATTCGTCGCAGGAGCTGGGGTTGAACATGGCCGATGAACTGCTTGCCGATGGCCGTCCCCATGCCAGCCTGGCCCATCTCGAGGAAATGCAGGACAACCTGATCCAGGTGCGGGTGCGCAAGGCCAAGGTCTTGCGGCTGCTGGGGAGCAGCGAGGCCGAACCGCTGTATCGCGGCTTGCTGGGCACCTGCATGGGCGCCGAAGCGGAGCATGGCCTGGGGCAACTGGCAGCGGACCGTGGCGACAAGGTCCAGGCCCGCCAGCACCTGGTGCGCGCCGCGCGCCTGGCACCAACCGACGAAAAGATCCGCAACGACCTCGGGGTGATATATCTCGAACAGGGTGAGCTGGACAAGGCGCGTTTCGAATTCCTCACCGCGATCGAGCTCAAGGACGACCGTCTCGCGGCGGTCAACCTGGTCACCCTGTTGCTTTACCAGGACAAGTGGCAGCAGGCCGCCGACCTGGTCAGTCGCCTGGGGCTGAGCGCCGCGCAGTTCAGCGAGGCCCAGGCCCGTGCCGAGCAACTCAAACCTGGCGGCGCGCAGCCGCCCCGGAGTCCGTCATGAAGGCTCGTATTCTTACCCTGACCTTGCTTGCCAGCCTGCCGTTGCTCGCCAGTGCCATGCCGCCCGGGCCGTCGTCGAAACCGCAGCTCACCACTGAAACCTGGCTGCAGTTGCAGCCACGCGGGCTGCACGCCTCGGACAAGCCGCAGACACAGACGGCGCGGGAATATGACAAGAGCATGGAGCGCTGGTTGAAGGTGTATGACTACAAGATTCCGGAGGTCTTCAAGTGGGAGAAGATGGACAGTGGCGGGGCTAAAGGGGGAGGAAGCAACTAGCCTTGCATTGCGTCCGATGGCCTCATCGCTGGCAAGCCAGCTCCCACAGGTATTGCACAAGTCTCAAAGCCTGTGCTGAACCTGTGGGAGCTGGCTTGCCAGCGATGAGGCCATCAAACACACCACAGCACTCAGTGTTCGGTAACCCTCTGCCGCAACGCCGACCCGCTCGGCGCCAGTGCCAGTGCCAGTTGGGTGCGGTTGTGCATATGGGTCAGGCGCAGTACCTGGGAGACATACAGCTTCACCGTGTTCTCGGTGATGCCCAGCTCGCAGGCGATCTGGTAGTTGGTCTTGCCCTTGCCGACCAGCCGGGCCACGTCGAGCTGGCGTGGCGATAGCGGGGCGAAGATGGAGGGAATGGCATCGCTGTCGGCATCGCAGTCCTCGCTGCTTGCTGCGTCTGCCTGGGCATGCGGGCGGGCCTTGTCGAGGTCCTGGTACAGGCCTTCGATGGACTCGGAGAGGGTCTTCAGCTTCTGGTTCAAGTGCCCCAACTGGTGGTAATCCTTTTGCCTGGCCAGCAACTCGGCTTCCTGCCGCTTGATCCCTTCCAGCAACTCCTGCACGTCCACCGGCTTCTGATACCAGTCGGCGAACCCCTGGCGCAGGGCCTTGATCACGTCCTGCTTTTCGGCACGACCGGTGAGCATGATTGCCTCGAAGATCCGCTCCTGTCCCGCCTTCTTCTTCAGTACCTTAACCAGTTCGATGCCGTCGTACTCGGGCATGTTCAGGTCACACACCACCAAGCCTATCGTCGGGTCGGCGACGAAGCGTTCGATGGCATTGGCGCTTGAGTAACAGGCTACGCAACGGTAACCGCTGCTTTCGAGGAATTCGCAGAGCTCTTCGACGATCTCGCGCTGGTCATCGACGACCAGGACTTTCACTTGGCTGGCTGGCATTTGCATCGCGACTCCATGCTGAAGTGCCCTCCCTGAATGCTGCCAAGGAGCGGTCCCGGTCACGGTGGGGCACTAACTAGAAAGTAGTCGCTCCTTTCGATTATTTACAAGGAGTGACACCGGGTTAGAGGGCCCAGGCGACTAATGGATCCATAAAAGTGCGAGCAAAAAGCCACTAAACAGGAACGGCGCGAACGGCTGTTTTTTTGACATCTCCTCCTGGAGTTCACGCAGGCGCTTCTTAAGCTTTTGATTGAGCAGGGACCACACCCAGCGTCGCCCCAGCAGCCAGGCCAGCACCGTGACCCCGGCACCGATGAACGTACCCAGCAGATACCACTGGTCGGTTGCCAGGGCCAGGGCCCCGAGCAGCTTCACATCGCCGGCCCCGAGCCGACCAAGGATATAGCCCGGAAGGGTTAACACCATCACCAGGGCCAGGGCCAGGGCGGCATCGGCGGGTTCGGCACCGATCCAGGTGTGGCCGGTGACGAACAGGTAGACGAGGGCGAAGGTGGCGGCGCCGAGGGTCAGGGTGTTGGCGATCTGCCGTTCACGGACATCCTGTTCGGCGCAGAGGGCAAGCCACAACAGCAGGACGAGACTTTGCATTGGCGAATCGCCATCCCTTGGTCTGATTGATTCTATATTTGTCAGTAGAGGTGTCTCTGTCAGGGTAGACGCGATCATGAAAGCAAGCCTCGCTGGACGGCAAAAAGGTGCGGTGGCCATCGAGTTCGCCATCGTGTTTCTGATGTTTTTCGCGGTGTTCTACGGGCTGCTCAGCTACAGCCTGCCGATGCTGATGGTGCAGTCGTTCAACCAGGCCAGCAGCGAGGCGGTACGCCGGTGCGTGGCCCTGGACCCGGCCAGCGCCACCTACGCCACCGACGTCAACGCACTGGCCAAACAGACCCTGGAACAGCAACTGGCGTGGTTGCCGGGTTCGCTGGGCTTCCAGTTCGCCACGGACGCCACGGTGACCCTTAGCGGCAGCCGCCTGCTGACGGTCAGCGTGCACTACAGCAAGGCCAAGCTGGCGTCGACCTTGCCGATCCTGGTGTTGCCGGGTATCGGCGAGGTGCCGCGGTTGCCGGCGACCCTGACCTCGCAAGCGAGCCTGCAGCTTTGAACGGCGGCCCGGGGCTTTTCGACCGTTGGCGGACCCGCGCCGGCGACACCGGGGACTGGTCACAGGCCTTGAGCCCACCGGCCGTCGGCCTGCAACTCTGGCTGGACGTCCAAGGCCGGGTATTGCGCCAGGGCGGCCCGTTGCGCACGGCCCTGGCACTGCCCGCACAGTCGCCGGCCCATTTGCGTGATTACGTGCAGCCGCAGAGCCTGCTGGCCCTTGAGGGCGAACCGGCGGATTGGCAGGCGCACCCGCTGGACCTGGACTTGCGCACCGCTGCCGGGCATAGCCTGCACACCCGCGGCTGGCTGCTGGCCCAGGCCGATGGCTGGTTGCTGCAACTGTTCGATATCGGCGACCTGATCCAGCAACAGCGCCAGGGCGCCGAAGCGCGTCAGCAGCAACTGCTGGCCGGGGCGATCGCTGCGGCCCTGCGTGATTGCAGCCTGCAACGGCTGACCGAAGAGGCCGCTGAGCAGTTGCAACGCCTGGCCTGGCACTGGCGGGCGAGTTGGGCGGTGATCCTGCTGCCGAGCGGCAACGGCTGGACGTCGTTCGTCCACAGCGGAGGCGGATTGCCTTTGAATGAATCGCGCCTGAGCCCGCTGCTCGACGCGCTTCCTGCTGCACATCTCTCCCACAGTGCCGGCCAGCCGGCATTGCAGGCGCTGCAACTGCCGTTCTACCTGATGCCCCATACCCAACAACATCAAGTGCGCGCCTGGCTGCTCTGCGAGGACGCCGGTGGCCAGCGCCTGGACGACGATGCGTTGCTGCTTGCCGACGCGCTGCTCGAACCGCTGCTGGCACGCCTTGCCGGTGATCGCCTGCACGCCAGCCAGCAGCGCCTGGACACCGTCCAGGGCCTGCTCGGCGCCGGCTGGTGGGAATGGACGCCGCAGGACTCGACCCTGCACCTGGCGCCGGGCCTGGCAGCCGGTTTTGGCGTGCCGTTAAGGATCAGCCTGGCCGACTGGCTGGCCCTGGTCCATCCTGCCGACCGTGAAGCGACGCTGCTGGCCTTCAGCGCCCTGCAACGCCAGGGCGACAGCCTGCAACTGTGCCTGCGCCTGCTCGGCGAAACGGGGCGCTGGTACCGCCTGTGCGGCGAGATCACCGGCCAGGGTGATAACCGGCGCCTGCACGGCTTCATGCTCGACATCAGCGACATCAAGCAGCAGGAGCAGCAGGCCAGCGCCGCCCAGGCGCGCCTGGAAAACCTGATCGCCAGTTCGCCGGCGGTGATCTATATCCAGCGCTACGAAGACGGGGCCCTGCTCGCGGAATTCTTCAGCGCCAGCCTGCAACCCTTGCTCGGATGGCGCACTGCGCCGGACGAGCGCCTGCAGCCGGCGCAATGGGTGCACCCGGACGACCAGCCACTGTGGCTGGAGCGCACCCGCACCCTGCTGCGCGAGGGGCAGGTGCGCAGCCGTTACCGTCTGCGCGACCGCGACGGTGGCTGGCATTGGGTGCTCGACGAGGCGCGCCTGCTGCGCAACGACCTGGGCCTGCCGGTGGAGGCGGTGGGCCTGTGGCTGGATGTCACCGAGGCTACCCAGGCCCAGGAGCGCATACGCCAGAGCGAGGAGCGCTACCGGGTGCTGGTGGAGGACTCGCCGGCGATGATCTGCCGCTATCGACCCGACCTGGAACTGCTCTACGGCAACCAGCCGCTGGCCGATTACCTGGAGTGCACCCCGGCCCGGTTGCCGGGGATGAACCTCGGCGACTGGATGTCGGCGCAGCAGCGCGAGCTGTTCGTGCAGCGTATCGCCGCGCTCAGCCCGCAGGCGCCGGTGAGCAGCGACGAAGTCTGCCTGCAACTGCCGGGGCGCCAGCATGCCTGGTGGATCTGGTCCGACCGCGGCCTGTTCGACGAGCAGGGGCGACTGCTGGAGATCCAGGCGGTGGGCCGCGACAACACCGAGGTCCGGCGCGCCCGGCAACTGGTGCTGCAGAGCGCCAAGATGGCGACCCTGGGCGAAATGTCCACGGGCCTGGCCCATGAGATCAACCAGCCGCTCAATGTCATGCGCATGGCCGTGGTCAATGCGCTCAAGCGCATGGAAAACGGCGACCTGGACATCGAGTACCTGCAGGAAAAACTCAAGCGCATCGACGCCCAGGTGGTACGGGCCTCCAGGGTGGTCGATCACATGCGCGTGTTCGGTCGGCGTTCGGAGGTCGAGCAGTCGCTGTTCGAACCCTGGCTGGCGGTGGAAGGGGCGCTCTCGTTGCTGGCCGACGGCCTGGCCGGCAAGGGCATCGACGTGCGCCTTGGCGATCCGCTGGAGGGCCAGGTGCACGGCCATCAGGACCAGCTCGAACAGGTGCTGATCAATCTGATGGTCAATGCGCGCGATGTGCTGCTGGAGAAGAAACCCGCGCAGGCATGGATTTCGCTGCTGGGCGAGCGCGACGGGCAGTGGCTGCGCCTGTTCGTCGAAGACAGCGGTGGTGGTATCGAGCCGCGTCTGCTGGAGCGCATTTTCGAACCGTTCTTTACCACCAAGCCCGTCGGGGTCGGCACCGGCCTGGGGTTATCGGTGAGCTACCGCATCGTCGAGAGCATGGGCGGCAGCCTGAGTGTCGATAACGGTGCCCATGGCGCGCGCTTCGTGATCGCCTTGCCGCTTCACAGCACCAGCTGAGCCCGGTTGTTGCTGCAATCGAGGTTGGCGCCGACGTCGGTGACCATCAGATCGATGCCCAGCACCTTGAGCAGCGCATTGATCAGCGGATCGGTGATGCGTCCGAGCAGGGTGGTGATCTGCGGCACGAGGATGCTCACCACATTGCTCAGGGTGCTGGTGGCGGCGGTGACCACCTGGCCCAGCGGGTTTCCTCCCTGTGGCTGGTAGGCCAGGAGCTGAATGCCGCTGAAGGTGGCGCCGAGGCTGGTGACGGCATTCGAGGCGCCCGGTGTGCTCTGGTAGACCGCCGGCTGGTTGAGGTTGGGCGGCGCGGTGGCTCCGCTCCAGAACTGCGACGCGCTGTTGGCCGGTGAACCGACCACGCTGCTGTTCACCTTGATGCCGACCCCGCCGCCGGCGAACGGCACCCGGGTTCCGCAGCCCAGGGTCAGCAGCGTCAGCTTGGTGCAGACATTGGTACCGAAGTCGATCAACGGGATGGCCTGCACCGCCGCGTTGCCGGTGACGAAGAAATCGTTCGGCGTGGCGAACTTACCGATCGCCACCCGGGCGGTGGCGGTCTGGGTGGCGGCGGTGAGCGTCTTGTTCGGGGCGCAGCTGTAGCCGGTGACCTGGCTGGTCGCCGAAGCCACCTCCAGGCCGATATCCAAGTGCGGCGGTGCGTCGGGCACCAACTGGATATCGCTGACCTTGCAGGGCACCAGGATCAGGCAGCCCACCGATTGCAGGGTGCCTTGCAGGTTCAGGCCGAGCAGCGGATTGATGATGTTGGTGAGCGGCGTTGCCAGGTTGAGCACGGCGTTGGCCAGCCCGGCGATGGTGCCGAGCACGGGCAGGTCGAGCGACGCCAGGACGCGCACCTGCGCCGTATGCACCTCGATCACGTCCGTGGCCGGATTGCCGATGGCGGAAAGCTGCTCCGGCTCGATCACCTTCACCCGGATCGTGCCGTTTACCAGGCCGAGCAGGCTCAGCGGTATCTGCACCACGGCCGCGCTGTTCTTCGCCGCCAGCATCACGGCTGCCTGGACCAGGTCGATGGCCTTGAGCGTTGCATCGAGGCCGGATGTGGAGGTGCCGTTCTGCAGGTCGAGAATATCGCCGAGCTTGATCAGCGTGCTGTTGTCGGCCCCGACCACCACCCTGCCCAGGTTGGTGATCACGTCCGCCGCTGCGCCGCTGCGCGACAGCACCGTGGCGGTGGCGCGGATCAGATCGGTGGCGTGCAGGTTCTTGCTGAGCAACTCGTCGTAACGGCCGGCGCCGACGTTCACGTCGATCGCCAGTTGATCGAGGAAATCCAGGAGCTTGACGTCGGTATTGGCGATGCCCTGCCAGCCCGCAGCGTTCAGGCTTACCCGGCCGCCCAGCGGATCGACCAGGGCATTGAGCAGCGCCGATTTGCTTGAGTCCACCGTCGCCAGGGTCGAGCGCAGGCGCAGCATGGCCCGTGGCGGCAGCGGTGCGGCGGCCACGGCGTGGGCGTGGAGTTGGGTGGTGGCGGGGATCGCCTGGCCGGCGACCAGGCTGCGAATGCCGGAGGCGATGCTGGTGGCGACGTTGTTCGTGGCGTCCACCTTGATGGCCTCGGCGATGGCTGGATTGGCGCTGAAACTGCGCCGGCTGGCGGCGCCTGTGGTGACGCTGCCGCAGGTGGTGACCAGGGTCCGGCCATTGCCGACGCTGAAACCGTTGCGGCTGGCGCTGACGTTGGCGAGGGTTGCGGCCTGGGGCCCGACGCCGTTGCAGGTCGCGCTCTGGCCGGCCGCTTCCAGGGCGGCCATATCGACCACGCGCTGCAACTTGCGCTGCTCCATGTACAAGCGCCCGCCGTCCACGGCCACCAGGCCGAAGACCAGGGCCATGGCCAGGGTCAGGACAGCCGCCAGGCCGATGGCGCCGCGCTGGCGTTTCGCGAATCGGGGAGACACGAGCACTCCTTTGCCGGCACATGCCGTGCACGTCGCGTGCGTTCAAGGAGTGTAGCCAAGGATATGGCCAGTCGCCTCTAGCCCCTGACCCCGCGGTGCCGGGTCAATGCGGCGGATAGTTGGCCAGCACCTGCGCCACCGTCTTCTGGATCGCCGAATTGCGTTCTTGCGGCGTTGGCGGGTAGTGGTTCATCACCTGCTCGGCACTGCCGCGCCAGACCAGCTTGCCGTCGCGACCGTCGAACAGGTCGATCTGGATGGTCGCCACCTTGTACTCCACGGTGCGGGTTTCGTTGAAGGCCGGGCCGCCCCAGTAGCCGCCGTAATAACCACCCCAGCCTCCGCCGTACTGGGTAGTGATTTGCTGGTGACGGTTTTCCACGATCAGGTAGGTCTGCACCTTGAGGTCGCCGCGGCTACCGGCCGGGGCCGGACGCAGGCCACGCTGGTCGAGTTCGCCGCTGACCGCCTGGCGGATGCGCTGTTCGGTCAGGTCGCTCTTGATCCGTGGATCGTCCGGGCGATATTGCAGCGCAGGCTCCTGCCAGCTCCAACTGCGGTAGCCGGCGAAATCGCGGCTGGCGTCGAAGTCCTGGGACACGTTGTTGCTCTGGCAGGCAGCGAGCAGCGCCATAAGGGACAGCAAAGCGAGACGTCGAAACATGATGATTCTCCAAAGGCCTAGCTGGGAGGATAGCCGCTCATGGCTTTATAGACGGCCTCGCGCAGGGCATCGGCACGCTCGGCCAGGGAGCCCTGGCTGGCGGTCTCGGCACTGGCGCTCCAGACCGGCTGGCCGCTGCCGGCATCGAACAGATCGACACGCACCACCATGACCTCGACTTCATAGGTGCGCACCACAGGCACGCTGCCGTAGATGCCGTAGCCGCTGCCGTAAGGGCCGCGGCCATAGCCCATGCCGCCGTAGCCACCATAGGGACCGTATGGCCCATATGGATAGTAATCATCGTCGCGGTATTGGCGCAGGCGTCTTTCCAGGTGCATGTCGGCGCTGACCAGCAGATCGCCAAGGCCATTGCGGGCCGGACGCAGGCCGCGCTGGTCGAGCGCATTGCTCACCGCCTCGGCCAACTGCGCCGGGTCGATCGACGCGCTGCCCGCCGGTAACCGGCCGTCGCGCCAGCTCCAGTTGCGGTAGCGCCCGTAATCCCGGGCGGGGGCAGGGTAGGCGCTGCGATCGAAGGTGTTCGCCGCCTGTGGCGGCGCCGGGGGCAGGGGATTTGAGCTGGCGACATAGGGATTGCTGCCCTGGCAGGCGGTCAGGGTCAGGCAGGTCAGGGCGAGAACGACGGGGTATCGCATTGGGGCTCTCCCTAAAGGGGACGGCAGATCCAGTGCAGGTAGCGGCCAAGGCCGGCGAAGGCTGGATGGCGCCGGTGGGCCAGTTCCATTTCCAGCAGGTCGATCAACTCGGCGCGGGCCTGGAACTCGGTCGGCATGTAGTCGTGGAACACCCGCACGCCACTCTCGGCCTCTACCTGCCATAGACCTTCGAGCCAGGTCCTGAGTTCGCGGGGATCGACGGGTTTTTGCGGGGTCAGGCTCTGTTTCTCGCCGGCCAGGGTATTGCGCCGCATCTTGCGGAAATGGCCCTTGAGCAGGTTGCGATAGACCAGTGCATCGCGGTTGTAGAAGGCCAGGGACAGCAGGCCGTCGCTGCGGGTCAACTGGTGCAGCACCGGCAGGATCGCCTCGGGTTCGGCCAGCCACTCCAGCACCGCATGGCACAGCACCAGATCGTAGGGTTCGGTCAGTTCGCCGAGCAGGTCCTGCCAGGGCGCCTGGATGAAGGTGGCCGGCTGGCTGGCAGCGGCGAAGCGCTCGCGTGCGCCATCGAGCATCGGCGCGGCGGGTTCGGCGAGGGTCAGGTGATGGCCTCGTTCGGCGAGCCACAGCGCCATATGGCCCAGGCCGGCACCGATATCGAGGATGCGCAGCGGGCGCTCCGGCAGGCACTCGGCAAGGTCGGCCTGGAGCACCGCCAGGCGAATCGCACCCTTGGCACCGCCGTAGATCTTCTCGGCGAAGCGGGTCGCAAGGGCATCGAAATGACGGTCGTTCATTGGTTTCGGGTCTCCTGAGGCGGTATAGCTTCAGGGGGAAAGTTCGGGCTGGCAAGGGGGATCGTATGGCTGGCGAAGGACCCTGTGGGAGCTGGCTTGCCAGCGATGAGGGCGGCCTGGGCAATTGATGTTGTCAGGTCGGGCCAAATCGCTGGCAAGCCAGCTCCCACAGGTTTTGTGTTACCTGGATGACGGCCTCAGATTGGTTGCCAAGTGCCGGTCATGTGCACCAGCCCACTATGTCCGCTCAAGCGAAACTGCCCGTTCGCCGCGGCCTCGCTGCCATCGAGGATCACCTCGCTCGGTAACCGCACCGGCTTGTGGAATTCCACCGCCACCTCATAGCCGCTGCGCGGCAGGTGCCCGCGCAGATGGGCCATGGCCATGGCCTTGCTCCACATGCCATGGGCGATGGCCTGGGGGAAGCCGAACAGCCTGGCGCTGGCCGCACTCAGGTGGATCGGGTTGTAGTCGCCGCATACCTTGGCGTAATGCCGACCGATATCGCTGTCCGCGTACCAGCGGGCCAGCTCGCTCATCTCCAGTGGCTCGGGCGGTGCCTCCAGCGGTACTTCTCCTGCCACCTTCATGCCACGGCAAAGCATGCGACTGGTCTCGGACCAGATCAGCCCGAGCCCGTCCTCGGCATCGGTGCGCAGGTCGAGGGTGGCGCCTTTTTCATGGGGCTGGAGGTTATCCACCGACACCGAGAAGCGCAGCCGCGAAATGCCGCCCAGTGGCCGCAACACGCGAATCCGGTTGCCCAGATGAACCATGCCCAGCAGCGGTGCCGGGAACTCCTTGGCGGTGAGCAATTGCAACTGCAAGGCAAAGGCCATGACATGGGGATAGGTCGGCGGCAGGCGGCCATCCTGGACGAACAGGCAGAGCCTGCGATAAGCCTCCAGGTTGCGCTCGTCGACATTGATCCCGCAGCGCAGTCCGTAGCGCGGCAGGCTGTCGCCGGTGATCCTGCGTTTGCTCGCCGCCTTCATGTACAGCCCGGAGAGGCTGGCGGTGCTGCCGAGGTCGTGCCAGGTCTGGGTCATGGTCAGGCTCCCATTACCGCCTGGCCGCAAACCCGCAGCACCTGTCCACTGACCGCGCCGCTACCCGGCTGCGCCAGCCAGGCAACCGCTTCGGCGACATCCTGCGGCAACCCGCCCTGGCCCAGCGAACTCATGCGTCGCCCGGCCTCGCGCAAGGTGAAGGGGATGGCCGCGGTCATGCGGGTTTCGATAAAGCCGGGCGCGATGGCATTGATGCTGATACCGCGCTCGGCCAGCAACGGCGCCCAGGCCTGGGCCAGGCCAATCAGCCCGGCCTTGCTCGCCGCATAGTTGGATTGACCACGGTTACCGGCGATGCCGCTGATGGATGCCATGACCACGATGCGCCCGTCATCGCGCAGGGCGCCGCCGTCGATCAGCGCCTGGGTCAGCAAGGCCGGTGCCTTGAGGTTCACCGCCAGGACCGAATCCCAGTATTCCGGGGTCATGTTGGCGAGGGTCTTGTCGCGGGTGATCCCGGCGTTGTGCACGACGATATCGATGCCGTCCGGCAGCCCTTCGAGCAACCTGGCGGACGCGTCGCTGGCGCAGATATCCAGGTCCAGCGCGCGTCCGCCGAGGCGCTCGGCCAGGGCCTTGAGGTCATCCGCGGCCTGGGGTACGTCGAGCAGCACCACCTCGGCGCCATCGCGGGCCAAGGTTTCGGCAATGGCGGCGCCGATCCCGCGGGCAGCACCGGTTACCAGCGCTCTGCGTCCGGCCAGCGGGCGGGTCCAATCCTGCACCTGGCTGGCGCAGGCTTCCAGGCGTAGGACCTGGCCGCTGATAAAGGCGCTTTTCGGCGACAGGAAGAAACGCAGCGCGCCTTCGAGCTGGTCTTCGGCGTTCTTCGCCACGTACAGCAACTGCAGGGTGCCGCCGCTGCGCAATTCCTTGGCCAGGGAGCGGGCAAAGCCTTCCAGGGCGCGCTGGGCGACCCGGGCAAGTACGTCGTCGAGCTGCTCCGGGGCGCGCCCGAGAATCACCACCTTGGCGCTGCGATCGAGGCTGCGCAGCAGCGGCTGGAAAAACTCGCGCAACTGCTTGAGCTGATCGATGTCGCCCAGGTGGCTGGCATCGAAGACCACCGCCTTGAGCTTGCTGCCGAGCCCCGCGACCCACGCCGGCAGGCCCAGGGCGTCATCGGCGAAGCTGACCACTTCGCCGGTCAGGCGCTGGCCGAACTCCGCGACCTTCAGCGCCAGCGGCCCGCCACCGAGCAACAGCGTACCCTCCACGGGCCGCAGCCGGCCGGCTTGCCAGCGCTCCAGGCGGGCAGGCTGCGGCAGCCCGACAGCCCCTACCACACGCCGGCCCAGATCGGAGTTGGCGAAGTCGATATAGCGGTCGCTCATGGCACGTCTCCCTGAAATAAGCATCAGAGTGTGGACCATGATCGGCCTTTGGTCGTTCGAAGCGGGAAAAAAGTCCTACGCTCTATGCGTCTATTTCGGGGATAAAAGGAATGTCTTTCATGCGAAGTCTGCGTCGGGTCGCGATCATCGGCGGTAATCGAATCCCTTTCGCCCGCTCCAATGGCGCCTATGCCACGGCCAGCAACCAGACCATGCTGACTGCCGCGCTCGAAGGCCTGATCGAACGCTTCGGCCTGCATGGCCTGCGCCTGGGCGAGGTGGCAGCGGGAGCGGTGCTCAAGCATTCGCGGGACCTGAACCTGACCCGTGAATGCGTGCTCGGTTCGCGCCTGTCGCCGCAGACCCCGGCCTACGACATCCAGCAGGCCTGCGGAACGGGGCTGGAAGCGGCGTTGCTGGTTGCCAACAAGATCGCCCTCGGGCAGATCGAATGCGGCATCGCAGGTGGCGTGGATACCACGTCCGATGCGCCCATCGCGGTTGGCGAGGGCCTGCGTCGGGTGCTGCTGGACGCCAATCGCGGCAAGACCAACGCCGACAAGCTCAAGGCCCTGCTCAAGCTGCGCCCGTCCGACCTCAAGCCGGAGTTCCCGCGCAATGGCGAGCCACGTACCGGCTTGTCCATGGGCCAGCATTGCGAGCTGATGGCGCAGCACTGGGGCATCCCCCGCGAGGAGCAGGACGCACTGGCGCTGCTCAGTCACCAGCACATGGCCGCAGCCTACGACGAGGGCTGGCATGACGACCTGCTTACGCCATTCCAGGGCCTGACCCGCGACAACAACCTGCGGCCCGACCTGACCCTGGAAAAACTCGCTGCCCTCAAGCCGGCGTTCGAGCGCGGCGGCAACGGCACCCTGACCGCTGGCAACTCGACGCCGCTGACCGATGGCGCGTCGGTGGTCCTGCTGGCGAGCGAGGAGTGGGCCAGGGCGCGCGGCCTGCCGGTACTGGCCTACCTGCTGGATGGCGAGAGCGCTGCGGTGGACTTCGTCAAAGGCCACGAAGGTTTGCTGATGGCGCCGGTCTACGCCGTGCCGCGCTTGCTGGCGCGTCATGGCCTGACCCTGCAGGACTTCGACTATTACGAAATCCACGAGGCCTTCGCCGCCCAGGTGCTGTGCACCCTGAAAGCCTGGGAAGACCCCGAGTACTGCCGCGACCGCCTCGGCCTGGAACAGCCGCTGGGCGCCATCGACCGCTCGAAGCTGAACGTGAAGGGCAGCTCCCTGGCCGCCGGGCACCCCTTCGCCGCGACCGGTGGCCGCATCCTGGCCAACCTGGCCAAGCTGCTCGATCAGGCCGGCAGTCAAGGCGGTCGCGGGCTGATCTCGATCTGCGCCGCGGGCGGTCAGGGCGTGACGGCAATCATCGAGCGTTGACCAGCTCCGGACTCTTTGCGGCGGCGGCCTTGGCCTGGCTGGAATAGCTCTCGGCCATGATCGAGCAGACGATCAACTGCAGCGGGTGGTAGATCATGATCGGCAGCAGGATCAGGCCCAGGCCCGGGTGCGCGCCGAAGATCAGCGCGGCCATCGGTGCACCCGCCGCCAGCGACTTCTTGCTGGCACAGAACACCGCCGCGATCTCGTCGGCCCGGTTGAAGTGCAGGGCGCGTGCGGTGCGGGTGGTCAGCCAGAGCACCAGGGCGAGGATCAGCGCGCTGCCGACGAAGGCAGTGATCAGCACCGACAGCCCCTGTTGCTGCCACATGCCGGACATCATCGAATTGCAGAACGCGGCATACACCAGCAGCAGGATCACCACCTTGTCCATCACGTTGGTGTAGCGCTTGTGCCTGGCGAAGAAGCTGCCCAGCCAGGGGCGCAGCACCTGGCCCAGCAATAGCGGCGCGAGCAGCAGGGCGCAAAGGTCGAGCAAGGTCGCGCCGAGGTCGATGCCGTCGCTGCCGCTGCCTACCACCAGGCTGCACAGCCATGGGGTGATGAAGATGCCGAGCACGCTCGACAGGCTGGCGTTGAGGATCGCCGCCGGTACGTTGCCACCGGCGCTGCCGGTCAGCGCCACCGAAGACGAAATGGTCGAAGGCAGGGCGCACAGGTAGAGGAAACCGAGCATCAGCAAGGCCGGGAGCTGGCTGCCGATGACGCTTTTGCCCAGCAGCCACAGCAGCGGAAAGACCACGAAGGTGAAGACCTGCACCATGACGTGCAGGCGCACGTTCTTCAGGCCGTGACGAATCTGCTCGCTGGACAGGTTGATGCCATGGAGGAAGAACACCACGAACACGCCGATGTTGATCACATATTCGGCGTGCATGGCCCCGCCTGCTGCGCCGAAATGCGGGAACAGCCAGGCGAGGAAGGTGGCGAGGAACATGCCGCAGAGGAACCAGTCGGTGACCACGCGCTTGAGGTGCTTGAATGCTTGCATAGGCGGACCTTCGAATCATCTTGTAATAATCAGCCGTGACGTTAACCTGCAAGGGATTTTCCGTCTTGCGACATAAGGCCAAGCGATGCCGACTAACGGACAAAACGGCGCTCCCCGTCGGATTCCCGACCTGAGCGAGCTGCCCCGACCGCTGTATGCGCGGGCCGAAAGCCTCGGCGCGGGGTCGTGGACGACACGGCATCGGCATGACTGGGTGCAGTTTTCCTACGCCATCAGTGGCGTGCTCGGGGTGTACACCGCCGAGGGCAGTTACTTCGCCCCGCCGCAGTGGGGCGTGTGGATACCGGCCGGGGTCGAGCACGAGGTGATCACCTCGACTCGCGCGGAGATGCGCAGCCTGTATGTGCGCCGCAGCGATTCGGCCTGGGCGCCGGGGCATTGCCGGGTGCTGGAGGTGACGCCGCTGGCCCGGGAGTTGATCAAGCAGTTCTGCCAATACCCGGTGGACTATGCGCAAGGCGACAGTGACGAAGCCCATCTGGTCCAGGTTTTGCTCGATCAGTTGCGCACCTTGCCCGAGGTCGGCTTTTCCCTGCCGTTGCCGCAGCATCCGGGGTTGCTGGAGGTATGCAACCAATTGCTGGAAAACCCCGAGCAGGGTTACAACCTGGAGCATTGGGCGCAGCGCCTGGGGCGTTCGGAAAAGACCCTGATGCGCCTGTTCCAGCGCGAGACGGGCCTGAGCTTCCGCGCCTGGCGCCAGCGCATGCGCCTGCTGTCGTCGCTGGAGTTCCTGGAACAAGGCCAGAGTGTCACGCAGGCGGCATTGGGATGCGGTTACGATTCAACCTCGGCGTATATTGCCGCCTTCAAGGGGCTGTTCGGCGCGACCCCCGGGGAACTGTTCCGGGAATGAGCTGACGTAAATTGAAACCATGTGGCCTTCGCTTCGGCACCGATACCGGCAGGGCGCTTGATATATCGTGTGCGCCTCGCCTAAAGAGGCACCCCAATTCAGTGGCATACAGGAGCAAGAACAAAAGCCGATGAAGACTCCCAAACGGATAGAACCGCTGATCGAAGACGGGATGGTCGATGAAGTGCTGCGCCCGCTGATGAGCGGCAAGGAAGCAGCGGTCTACGTGGTGCGCTGCGGGCGTCAGTTGCGCTGCGCCAAGGTCTACAAGGAAGCCGACAAGCGTAGCTTCCGCCAGGCCGCCGAGTACCAGGAAGGACGCAAGGTGCGCAACAGCCGCCAGGCCCGGGCCATGGCCAAGGGCTCGAAGTACGGGCGCAAGGAAGCCGAGGAAGCCTGGCAGAACGCCGAAGTGGCGGCCCTGTTCCGCCTCGCCAGTGCCGGGGTGAGGGTCCCGAAACCCTACGATTTCCTCGACGGCGTGCTGTTGATGGAACTGGTCACCGACGAAGACGGCCAGGCCGCGCCGCGACTCAACGATGTACACCTGGAAGCCGACCAGGCCCGCGAATATCACGCCTTCATCATTCGCCAGATCGTGCTGATGCTCTGCGCCGGGCTGGTGCATGGCGACCTTTCCGAATTCAACGTGCTGCTCGGGCCGGACGGGCCGGTGATCATCGACCTGCCCCAGGCCGTGGATGCGGCGGCCAACAACCACGCCTTCAGCATGCTGGAGCGGGACGTGGCGAACATGGCCCACTACTTCGGGCGGTTCGCCCCGGAACTCAAGCAGACCCGCTACGCCAGGGAAATGTGGGCGCTGTACCAGGAAGGCAAGTTGCAGCCGGACAGCGTCCTGACCGGCAACTGGAAGGACGATGACCATGTTGCCGACGTGGGGGGCGTGATGCGCGAGATCGAAGCGGCGAAGTTCGAGGACGCCCGGCGCCGCGCCGGCCGCGAGGACGCCGAACGCGGCCCGGTCAAGGGCGAAGAGCCGCCGCCACCTTGGGCGCAGTAACCCTTTAAAGCATGAACGCGGCCCCCTGTGGGCTGGCTTGCCAGCGACCACGGCGGTGGGCTCACTATCGCAATCGTTGGCAAGCCAGCTCCCACAGGGATCCCGCGTGGGCCGAGGGCGAGGCAAGGGAAAGCGTGATGGTGTTCATCGCCGATCAGTTGCCGGAAGAGAAGGTCCGGGCCACAGCAGACCCTGTGGGAGCTGGCTTGCCAGCGATTTGGCCCGATCTGACCACATCATTGCCCGGGCCGGGCCCAGACAGTATCCGCGGCGCACTGGAGTGCAGTATTCAGTGACGGCAACCGGCTGCCAGATCCTTGAGGATCGGGCAGTCGGGGCGGTCGTCGCCGTGGCAGTGGGCGACCAGTTCGCTCAGGGTGTCACGCAGGCTTACCAGTTCCTCGATGCGCCGGTTGAGGTCGGCGATATGCTCGCTGGCCAGGGCCTTTACATCGGCGCTGGCGCGTTGGCGGTCTTGCCACAGGGTCAGCAGCTTAGCCACTTCCTCCAACGAGAACCCCAGGTCCCGCGAGCGCTTGATGAAGGTCAGGCTGTGCAGGTCGTCCTGGCTGTAGAGGCGATAGCCACTGTCGCTGCGTGCGGCGGGCTTGAGCAGGCCGATCGATTCGTAGTAGCGGATCATCTTTGCGCTCAGGCCGGTGCGCCTGGCTGCCTGACCGATGTTCATGCCTTGTGTTCCTCCGCTGGTGTTTCAGGTTTCCAGGTTTTCAGCAGCAGGGCGTTGCTCACCACGCTGACGCTGGACAGGGCCATGGCCGCGCCGGCCAGCACCGGGTTGAGCAGGCCGAAGGCGGCCAGGGGGATGCCGATCAGGTTGTAGATAAAGGCCCAGAACAGGTTCTGGCGGATCTTTGCGTAGGTTTTGCGGCTGATGTCCAGCGCCGCCGGGACCAGGCGCGGATCGCCGCGCATAAGGGTGATGCCGGCCGCCTGCATGGCCACGTCGGTACCGCCGCCCATGGCGATACCAATATCGGCGGCGGCCAGGGCCGGGGCGTCGTTGATACCGTCGCCGACCATGGCCACCACACCGGACGCTTTCAATGAAGCCACGTGCGCGGCCTTGTCCGCTGGCAGCACCTCGGCGTGCACGTCGTCGATGCCCAGGGCCCTGGCGACCACGCTGGCGCTGCCACGGTTGTCGCCGGTCAGCAGGTGGCTGGTGATGTTCGTTTGCGCCAGTTGCCTGACCGCTTGCTCCGCGCCCGGCTTGAGGCTGTCGCCAAAGGCGAACAGGCCCAGTACGCGGGGCTGCGGGGCGGTCTCGATCAGCCAGGAGAGGGTGCGGCCTTCGGCTTCCCAGGCCTTGGCGTCGTCCGCCAGCGCGCCGGGTTGCAGGCCGCTTTCGTCGAGCAGGCGGCGGTTGCCCAGGGCCAGGGCTCGTTCGTCGAGCGTGCCGGCGATACCGCGACCGGTGAGGGACTGGCTATCACGGATATCAGGGACGTTCAGGTTTCGTTCGGCGCAGGCGTCCAGCACGGCTTTCGCCAGCGGGTGTTCGCTGCCACGTTGCAGGGCCCCGGCCAGTTGCAGCAGGCCGGCGTCGTCACCGTCCATCGCGTGCTGGTGGACGATGCGCGGGCTGCCGGAGGTCAGGGTGCCGGTCTTGTCGAATACCACGCGGTTGACCGCATGGGCCCGTTCCAGGGCTTCGGCGTCCTTGATCAGGATGCCGTGGCGCGCGGCGACCCCGGTGCCGGCCATGATCGCAGTCGGCGTAGCCAGGCCCAAGGCGCAGGGGCAGGCGATGACCAGCACGGCGACGGCATTGATCAGCGCCACTTCCAGCGGGGCACCGGCCAGCCACCAGCCGACCAGGGTGACCAGGGCCAGGACCAGCACCGCCGGGACGAACACCTGGCTGACCCGGTCCACCAGCTTCTGGATCGGCGCCTTGGCCGCCTGGGCGTCCTCCACCAGGCGGATGATCCGGGCGAGCACGGTTTCCGTGCCCAGTGCCAGGGTGCGCACCAGCAACCGGCCTTCGCCATTGATCGCACCGCCGGTGACGCGGTCGCCGGGCCGTTTCGGCACCGGCAGGCTCTCGCCGCTAATCAGGGCTTCGTCGGCATGGCTCTGGCCTTCGACCACTTCGCCGTCCACCGGGAAACGCTCGCCGGGCTTGACCAGCACCAGGTCCTCCAGGCGCAGGACGCTGATCGGTACATCGCGTTCGACGCCATCCACTACCTGCACGGCCCGTTCGGGGCGCAGCGCTTCGAGGGCGCGGATGGCGCTGGCGGTCTGGCGCTTGGCACGGCTTTCCAGGTACTTGCCCAGCAGGACCAGGGCGATCACCACTGCGGACGCTTCGAAATACAGGTGCGGCATCATCCCCGGCATGGCCCGGGACCATTCGTACAGGCTCAGGCCATAGCCGGCGCTGGTGCCCAGTGCGACCAGCAGGTCCATGTTGCCGGCCCCGGCACGTACGGCTTTCCAGGCCGCGACGTAAAAGCGCGCGCCGAGGATGAATTGCACCGGCGTGGCGAGGGCGAACTGCGCCCAGGCCGGGAGCATCCAGCTGATACCGAAGGGCTGCAGGAGCATCGGCAGTACCAGCGGCAGCGCCAGCAGGACGGCCAGGGCCACCGCCCAACGCTCGTTGCGCAGGCGTCGTTCGCTGTCGTCACGGCTGGCTGTTTCGCTTTGCGCCAGGCTGGCGCTGTAGCCTGCGCGCTCGACGGCGGCGATCAGCGTGTTGCCTTCCAGACCTGGGGCGGTTTCGATATGGGCGCGTTCGTTGGCGAGGTTGACGCTCACCGACTGCACACCGGGGACCTTCTTCAGCGCGCGTTCGACCCGACCGGCGCAACTGGCGCAGGTCATGCCGCCGATCGGCAGGTCGAAGGTGATTGACTCGGGCATGGGGCTCTCCTCCGTGGACTGGCCTCCAGCATCAACCTTGCCATGCTGGCAAGGTCAATAGCCCAGGGCGGCCTGTTTCAGGTAAAGGCCGGTTTGGCTCGTTGCGATGCGGTACTTGATGACTTGCCCGGCCTTGAGGGTGAAGCGCTGGGACCTCTGATTCTCGACGCCGTTGTTGCAACCCGGGGCCTGGCCCGGCAACAGGCGCAGGCGCACTTCCACATCGCCCGGAGGCAGGTTGAAGGAGGTGGACTCTTCCTGGAACAGACGTCCGGTGAGCTGGTCGTTGAGGTAGATCCCGATCTCGCAGGACGTGGCGACCTCCAGGCGTTCCCGGGAAATGATCATCACGCTGTAATCGGTGGGAGCTGCGGCGCTGGCCAGGGGAACCTGGCTGGACCATCCGAGCAGAGCGAGAAGGCCGAGTGCTGCCTTGCCCATGGCTGAAACTCCTGCTGATAAATCGACAAGCACGCAGCTTGGCCGACCCGGGCAAGGATTTCCAGCCCGGCAGCATCACGGCAAACTTGACCTTGCCCCGGTGGCAAGCTTGAGACTGCGGACAAACCCAACCAGGAGTCACGACGATGCAAGTATTCAACGTGGAAGGAATGACCTGTGGTCACTGCGTCAAGGCCGTGACCAACGCTGTGCAGCGCGAGGACGCGGCGGCGGAGGTCAAGGTGGATCTGGCACAGAAGCAGGTCTCGGTGAAAAGCGAATTGCCAGCGGAGCAGATTCTCGAACTGATCCGCGACGAGGGGTATGAGGCCCGGGTGATCTGATCCGGGAGCGATCACATACCCTGTGGGAGCGGGTTCACCCGCGATGACGTCGGTGGATTCACTACTGCAATCGCGGCGGTTCGGCGCTCCGATGAACCCGCTCCCACAAGGTGCGCGATCAGCCTTTCGAATTTTCACCTCTTTCCCTTGGAGCCCCGGTAGACTAGCCAACTTGCTTAGCTAGCTACGGATTCCCATGAACCTGCGTACCATCCTGATCCTCGGCGCCCTCAGTGCGTTCGGGCCGTTGGCGATCGACTTCTATCTGCCTGGCTTCCCGGCCATGGCGCTGGCCTTCGGCACCGACGAGAAACATGTCCAGAGCACCCTGGCCGCGTATTTCCTCGGCCTGTCCATCGGCCAGCTCGCCTACGGGCCAATCGCCGACCGCTTCGGCCGGCGCATTCCGCTGCTCGGCGGGGTAGTGCTGTTCACCGCCGCGTCCCTGGCCTGCGCCTACGCTCCCACCCTCGATGCCCTGGTCATTGCCCGCTTCGTCCAGGCGCTTGGCGGCTGCGCCGGAATGGTCCTGTCCCGTGCCATCGTCAGCGACAAATGCGATGCGGTGGGCTCGGCCAAGGTCTTCTCGCAATTGATGCTGGTGATGGGCCTGGCACCGATCCTCGCGCCGATGCTGGGCGGGCTGCTGGTCAACCTGTATGGCTGGCAGTCGATCTTCATCGCCCTGACCCTGTTCAGCGCCCTGTGCACCCTGGCCGTGGCCCTCGGCCTGCCGGAAAGCCTGCCGGCCAACCAGCCGCGCCCGCCGCTGTCCGGTGCACTGGGCCAATACTGGCGCCTGCTGAAGGATCCGCGCTTCCTCGGCCATGCCATTACCGGCGGCATCTCCATGGCCGGAATGTTCGCCTATATCGCCGGTTCGCCGTTCGTCTTCATCAAGCTCTACGGGGTGCCGGCCGAGCATTATGGCTGGCTGTTCGGCGCCAATGCGGCTGGCTTCATCCTGGTGGCGCAGATCAACGCGCGCCTGCTTGCCAAGCGTGGCCCGGCCTTGCTGCTGGCGCGGATGGTGTGGTTGTACCTGGCGGCAGGGTTGGTGCTGCTGGGCATCAGTGCGCTGCATACCGAAGCATTGTGGCCGCTGCTGATTCCGCTGTTCGTGTGCATTGCCAGCCTCGGCGGCATCATCCCCAATGCCTCGGCCTGCGCCATGAACGGGCAGGGCGCGAGGGCCGGGAGTGCCTCGGCATTGCTGGGATGCCTGCAGTTCAGCGTCGCTGCGGGCGCAGCGGCCCTGGTGGGTGTTTTGCACGACGGCAGCGCGATGCCCATGGCCATCGTCATTACCCTGTGCGGGGCGGCTGCGGTCACGGCGGCGACGCTGACCCGTCGCCTCCCGCTCAGCCGGCCTGCCTGAACAAGGGGTGCGGTGCGCGGATCCGCGCCTGCAAGGTATCGATGAAGGCACGGGCCTCGGCCTCGCTGCGAAAACCCACGACATGCTGGTCAAGCCGGACCTGCCAGGGGCGGTCCGGTTTCTTGCCTGTTGCCTCGAGCACTACTTTCATCGCGGCATACCTCCGGTTGGCAAAGGTCGCTGGATTGTAGGCGCGAGTTTCCCGGCTGCGGCATGACCTGGAGCAAATCGCGGACTGGCGGTCATGCCATGCGTCGGGTGGTCAGAAGCCTTCGAGCACGATCTTGCCCTTGGCCGCCCCGCTTTCCAGCAACTGGTGGGCACGGCGCAGGTTCTCTGCGTTGATGGTGCCGAAGTGCTCGCCCAGGGTGGTCTTCAGGGTGCCCGCATCGATCAGTTCGGCGACCCGCTCCAGCAGCTTGTGCTGCTCCAGCATGTCCGGGGTTTCGAACAGCGAGCGGGTGTACATGAACTCCCAATGCAACGACAGGCTCTTGCGCTTGAGCTTGGCCACGTCGAGCTGTTGCGGATCGTCGATCAGCGCCAGCTTGCCTTGCGGAGCGAGGGCCTCGACCAGTTGATCGAGGTGCTGGTCGGTCTGGGTCAGGCTGGCGACGTGGGTGACGTGCTGCACCCCTGCGCTGCGCAGGGCCTCGGCCAGTGGCTGGCGGTGGTCCACCACCAGGTCGGCGCCCAGTTCGCGGGCCCACTCCTGGGTTTCCGGACGCGACGCGGTTCCTATCACGCGCAGACCGGTGAGCTGGCTGGCCAGTTGGGTCAGGATCGAGCCGACGCCGCCGGCGGCGCCGACGATCAGCAGGCTCTGGCCCAGGTCTTCCTTGCCTTCGGCGATCTGCAGGCGTTCGAACAGCAGTTCCCAGGCGGTGATGGCGGTCAGGGGCAGTGCCGCGGCCTCGGCGAAGCCCAGGGTTTTCGGCATATGACCGACGATGCGCTCGTCCACCACATGCAACTCGCTATTGGCGCCGGCGCGGGCGATGGAACCGGCGTAATACACCTTGTCGCCCGGCTGGAACAGGCTGACTTCGCTACCCACGGCCTTGACCACGCCGGCTACGTCCCAGCCCAGCACCTTGGCCGTGCCGTTTTCCGGCTGGACGTTGCGGCGGACCTTGGTGTCCACCGGGTTGACCGAGATCGCCCGGACCTCCACCAGCAGGTCGCGTGGGCCCGGTTGCGGAGCGGGCAGTTCTATATCTTGCAGGGCGGCGGCGTCTTCGATCGGCAGCGACTGGTAGTAAGCAATGGCTTTCATCGGTGATTCCTAATTGAGAAGTGGATGAGCGCCATCATTGATCCTTTTGTTTCTGGTTAAAAGCCGCTAAAACCGCAGAAACTTTCAAAACAATTTTGAAAATCATGGCGGTGCACATGTTGCGTTTCGATGATCTGCAGCTCTTCGTCCGTGCAGCGGAGCACGGCAGCCTGTCGGCGGCGGCACGCCTGCTGGACCTTTCGCCAGCGGTGGCCAGTGCGGCGCTCAAGCGCCTGGAGGCGCAGCTCGGCGCGCGTCTGCTGGCACGCTCGACCCGCAGCCTGCGCCTGACCGCCGAGGGCGAGGGCTTTCTTGCCCATGCCCGCGCGGCCTTGACCAGCCTCGATGAGGGGCGGCGCCTGCTGGCCCGGGAGCGTGACGAAATCAGTGGCGTGTTGCAGCTGTCGGCGCCGTCCGACTTCGGTCGCAATGTGCTGCTGCCCTGGCTCGACGAACTGCAGCGCGAGCACCCGCTGCTCAATGTGCGTCTACTGCTGGGCGACCGAAATGCCGATCTGTTCCGCCAGCCCGTGGATATCGCCCTGCGCTATGGTGCGCCCGAGGATTCCAGCCTGGTAGCGGTACCGCTGTGTCCGGACAACCGTCGGGTGGTCTGTGCGTCGCCGGACTACCTGGCTCGGCATGGCGAGCCGCGTAGCGTGGCCCAGCTGACAGAGCACAATTGCCTGCTGTACCGCCTGGGCAGTGGTGTGCATGACCACTGGCGCTTTTACCTGGATGGGCGGGAAGAGGATGTGCTGGTCAGTGGCGATCGCTTCTGCGACGACGCCGATGTCGTCAGGCGTTGGGCTGTGGCAGGAGCGGGGATCGCCTATAAATCCTGGCTCGATGTCGCCGCCGACGTGCGTGCCGGGCGCTTGCGGGTGCTGCTCGGCCATTACCGGGGCGAGGCTGCACCACTAAACCTGTTGTGTACTCACCGCGCTCAACTGGGCAAGCCGGTACAACTCCTGGGTGACTTGCTCAAGGCGCGTTGTCGTACAGTTCTCGATGAACTTTAAACGCAGCGTGTTTGATTATTGGCAAGGTCTTACATCCCCTGCGCATTTGCTTGAAAGGCATTATTACTTTCAATGTAGGCGTATTACCTGAGCGAACTTGAAGACGGATATTCAGCGTGTCGATGCATCCGGTCATTCATGGGCATCTGCCGGGATTTCGCAGGGCCCGGCTGCCATGAAAGCCAGTGTCCAAACTTTGTAAGGCCAGGCAAACCTTGGGCGATCACTGGCAAAACGCCGACGATTATCGCGGGGAGCATGCTTATACTGGGCCGGGCAATTGCCGCCATCAAGATAAAGTTTCCCAGGCTGAAACAGCGCCGGATGCGCTGTTCGACCCGACGCATATCTGGAGTTGCCGGCCAACTTTGGTCCGGCCTGGATATGAGGAAACTTTATTCATCAATGAAACTACGCAGGGAGTGGAGACATGCAACCGATAGCCAGTATCAGCCAGGTCGCCAGTTTGATGGCCGACCCGAAACGCAGTGCCATGCTCTGGGCGCTGATCGATGGAATGGCACGCCCGTCGGAGGAGTTGGCCATGCTGGCCGGGCTGACGCCTTCTTCGGCCTGCGCCCACCTGGCCCGGCTGTCGGCCTGCGGGCTGCTCAAGCGCGAGGCCCGCGGGCGCAAGCGCTACTTCCGCCTGGCGGCCCCGGAAATCGGCACGGCCGTGGAGGCCCTTGCCAGTGTGACCATCCGCGAGCACGAGACGCCGCTGACCAGGCAGCCTGCCATAAGCGTGCCGCTGGCCATGCGCAAGGCGCGCCTGTGTCGCGATCACCTCGGCGGAGAAGTGGCGGCCGACCTGCTCCAGCGCCTGCTGGACGCGCAATGGCTGCAGCAGACCGAGCAGCAACTGGACATCACCCTGACCGGGCGCGAGGAGTTCGCCAGCCATGGCATTTTCATCGATGCCCTGGCGCAGCGCGATGGCCGCCTGTGCAGCTTGTGCAGTTGCTGCAGTGAAGTCGACGAGCGCCGACCGCACCTGGGGGGCGCCTTGGGCAGCAGTGTGCTCAAGCTGTTCGTGCAATCCGGGTGGGTGCGAATCACCGACGAAACCCGGGCCGCCCAGGTGACCGCGGCGGGCTTGCGCGGCATCCAGCAGATCGCCCGGATGCCGCTTCCCCTGCGGATGGGGTGAAGGTGCCTCAGGCCCTGACCAGACGGGCGTCCAGGCTGTTCTGTGCCAAACGGCGGGCCTGGTCTTCGGTCATGCCCAGATGGGTGTGCAGGGCGTGGAAGTTCTCGGTGACATAACCGCCGAAATAGGCCGGGTCGTCCGAGTTCACCGTGACCTTCACGCCGCGCTCGAGCATGTCGAGGATGTTGTGCTGGCTCATGTGGTCGAACACGCACAGCTTGGTGTTGGACAGCGGGCACACCGTCAGCGGGATCTGCTCGTCGATGATGCGCTGCATCAGGCGTTCGTCCTCGATGGCACGCACGCCGTGGTCGATGCGCTGGATCTTCAGCAGGTCTAGGGCTTCCCAGATGTACTCAGGCGGGCCTTCCTCGCCAGCGTGGGCGACGGTCAGGAAGCCCTCGCTGCGGGCGCGGTCGAAGACACGCTGGAACTTGCTCGGCGGGTGCCCCATTTCGGAGCTGTCGAGGCCGACTGCGACGAAGGCGTCACGGAAGGGCAGGGCCTGGTCGAGGGTCTTGTGCGCTTCTTCTTCGCTGAGGTGGCGCAGGAAGCTGAGGATCAGGCCGCTTTCGATACCCAACTGTTCACGGCCATCCTTCAGGGCGCGGGTGATGCCGTCGAGTACCACTTCGAAGGGGATGCCACGGTCGGTGTGGGTCTGTGGATCGAAGAAGGGTTCGGTGTGCACGACGTTTTGCGCCTTGCAGCGTTGCAGGTAGGCCCAGGTCAGGTCGTAGAAGTCCTGCTCGGTGCGCAGGACGTCCGCACCCTGGTAATACAGGTCGAGGAACTCCTGCAGGTTATTGAAGGCATAGGCCGCGCGCAGGGTTTCGACATCATTCCAGGGCAGGGCGATCCTGTTGCGTTCAGCCAGGGCGAACAGCAGCTCGGGCTCCAGCGAACCTTCCAGATGAAGGTGCAGTTCTGCCTTGGGCAGCGCGTTAAGCCAGTCGTACATGGGAGGAATCTCATCAGGTGCAATCGGCGCATTCTACAGAGGTTGCCAGGCCGGTGCGGTGAAACCTGACCGACAGGTTGACTATGCAGGCGCCATGCAGCCCCGGCACCGGTCGTTCAGGCAGGGAACATCACCAGGTCAGTGCTTCGCCCCGGTAGTTGACGTAATGCACGCCGGGCTTGCCACTGTGCGCCTTGACCTGTTCGAGCATGCCGCGGGTGCTGGTGGCAACGTCGATATCCGCGCCGTCGCCGCCCATGTCGGTCTTGACCCAGCCCGGGTGCATTGCCAGGACGCTCAGGCGGGTATCGCCGAGGCGGACCACGAAACTGTTGATCATCGAATTGAGGGCTGCCTTGCTGGCCTTGTACAGCGCCAGTTCCGGAGCATCGGGAATGGCGATGCTGCCCAGCACCGAACTCATGAAGGCAATGACACCGCCGTCCTGGCGCAGCTGTCCGGCGAAGCGCTGGGCGACACGGATCGGCGCCACGCTGTTGGTCATGAACAGCTCGCCGATTTCGGCCAGTTGTACGGCCTCGGCATTCTGGTTGTCCGGGCCCTTCACTCCGGCATTGATGAACAACAGGTCGAAGGTCTGGCCTGCAAGCTGTTGCGCCAGGGCATCCAGTTGCTCGGAGCTGTTCATTTCCAGGGTACGCACCTGGACGTTCGCTAGCGTCTTTAGCGCAGTGGCGTTGGCGATATCGCGCACGGTGGCGATCACCTGCCAGCCGTCTTCGCTCAGGCGTTCCACCAGGCCGAGGCCAAGGCCGCGGGAGGCACCGATGATCAGGGCGGTTTTCACAGTCATGCGAGGGCTCCTTTCAATGTGAGGGGGCAGCGTTCTTCCAGGCGCTGCCTGAGCGCCTGGCGCAGTTCGACGAGGGCATCGATACGCGCCTCGACCAGTTCCAGCTTGTTGTGGATAAAGCGCGTTATCAGCGCTTCGGGGTCCGGCGCCTGCCACAGCTCGGCGACGTTGTGGCTGATTTCGCCGAGGCTGAAACCGAGTTTTTGCGCGGTCTTGATCAGCAGCACCAACTGCACGGTTTCCACCGGGTAATCACGATAGCCGTTGGCGCTGCGGTTGGAGCGGATGAGGCCGCGTTCTTCATAGAACCGCAGGGTGTCGCGGCTAACGCTGCAGGTTTGCGCCAGTTCTCCGATACGCACGATCAATTCCTGTGGAGAGGGGTTGACCTTGGAGCATACTCCAGGCTTTAGCCTGCCGCTCTCACTTTCCAACAAGGAGCGGTATATGTGGAGCCAGAGCGGTTATCGTGGTTTGGTCAGGGCCAGTGGCTGGTATGACTTGCTGGTTGCAGCAGCGTTCGTCACCCCCTGGAGCTTCATGTTGTTGCACGGGCTGCTGGGCGAGGTCAGTGCCTTCCTGGGGCTGGCTGGCGACCTGCCCGATTTCTCGCCCTTGCACATGCTGATGGGCAACCTGATGGGGTCGATCGTTTGCGTCTGGTCGGTCCTGCGTATCCGCGATCCACAACAGCAATTCGGCCGCTACGACGCGGTTGGGCGCTTGCTGTTCGCCACCTGGCAGGGGTACGCGTTGATGCACGGGGCCACGCAACTGCTTTGGGGCTTCCTGGTACTGGAAGTGATCTGGGGCATCCTGCAGCTGTTGCCAGTGAACAAGGCCGAACAAAAAATGATCAATTCTCTCGCATGACGGCCAGGCAAGCGCCTGGCGCAGGCGTGCACGGTTTATCCACAGCTTGCTCCACAGTATCTGTGGGCAAGCCGCTTGGCTGGGTATAAGTGCAGATTCATGCTCTTCGAAACGCGATAAGCCAGGTTAAGCGGCTGATTGTTCAACGAATAAGCGCCTGTCATCAAATGTTGATCAAAATATGATCGTTGCGCTGCAAGCCTTGTGGCAGAAGGCTTGCAGCGGCCTGCCCAGAGGTTATCCACAGGCGGGCCCACAGTAGGTGTGAGCAAGTGTTCAGCAGCGTTCGAGCAGGATGCGTCCCCGGCTGAGATCGGCCAGTTGGCGTTGCACGTTGTCGATGTGTTCGGCACCGAGGGCCAGTTGTATATCGACGCCATTCGCGGTGAAGGCTTCATCGAGGATCAAGCCGTCGGCTTCGGCGATCCGTAGCTTGAGCAGAGCCAGTTCGCTGAACGAGCAACTGCATTTCAGTTCGGTTCGACTTATCAACAGGCGTTTCGGCGCCTGTTGCAGGCACTTGTTGGCGCCCCCGCCGTAGGCTCGGGCGAGGCCGCCGGTGCCCAACTGGATGCCGCCGTACCAGCGGATCACCAGGACCACCACCTGATCGCAATCCTGCGCCTCGATTGCCGCCAGGATCGGCCGGCCGGCCGTGCCGCCGGGTTCGCCATCGTCGCTGCTGCGGTACTGGGCACCTATTTTCCAGGCCCAGCAGTTATGGGTTGCGGCCAGGTCGCTGTGTCGTTCGAGAAAGGCCTGGGCGTCGGCGGGCGTGTCGATGGGGGCCGCGAGGGTAATGAAACGGCTCTTGCGAATTTCTTCGCGGTATTCGCAGGTTTCCAGCAGCGTAGAAGGCATAAGCGGGTATTCAGTTCGGCGGGGTCAGGCCACAGCCTTTGAGAATGATGTGGATAAGATTGTCGCCGGCTTCTTCCATGTCCTGCTTGGTCAGGCGGCTACGGCCGGTGACCTGGCAGATCTGCGTAGCGAAGTCGGCGTAGTGCTGGGTGCTGCTCCACAACAGGAAGATCAGGTGCACGGGATCGACCTTGTCCATCTTGCCGGCGTCGATCCAGGCCTGGAATACCGCTGCCCGGCCTTTGAACCATTCACGGTAGTCCTGGCTGAAGTAGTCGGTCAGGCAGTTGCCGCCACTGATGATTTCCATGGCGAAGATCCGCGAAGCCTGCGGGTTGCGTCGGGAGAATTCCATTTTCGCGCGGATGTAGCGGGCGAGCGCCTCGGCTGGGTCGTCCTCGACACTGAGGGCGTTGAAGGTGCTGTCCCACAACTCGATGATGTTGCTCAGGACAGCGATATACAGCCCGAGTTTGTTGGTGAAGTAGTAATGCAGGTTGGCCTTGGGCAGCCCGGCCTTGAGGGCGATGGTGTTCATGCTGGTGCCCTTGAAGCCATGGCGGGCGAATTCATCTTCGGCGGCCTGGATGATGGCCTGCTCGTTCTTCTGGCGGATACGCCCGGCGGGCTTGGCGGCGAGGGTGCGGTGGGCGGGCACTTCAAGGGTCATGGGCAATTCCGGCAAGCAAGGAAATTAAGGCACATGCGTTGATACCCCAGGCACGGCGGGTGGGCAAGCGCGAAGACGCGAGAATATCGCAATTGGCTCCTAACGTGTCGCAGCCAGGCTCTCGAGGAAGCTTTCCAGGACCAGGTGGGGACGTCGCCCCTTGCGTGTGACCCAGGCCAGCGACAGGTCGTAGAAGCGCTCGCCAGGCTTGAGCGCGCGCAACCGTCCCTGCTGGACCCAGAAGGTGGCGTAGTGATCCGGCAAGTAGCCGATGTAGCGTCCAGTGAGGATGAGGAAGGCGATGCCCTCGCGGTCCGAGGCACTGGCCGTGCAGTTGAGCGCCTGGTGCAGGGCCTGGATGTCGGCCGGCAGGCGATAGGTCGGGGCGATCGCATCCTGGGCATTGAGGCGCTGGTCTTCCAGTTGCCGGTCGTCCACGTAGAACAGTGGATGGCCGACGGCGCAATAGAGCAGCGAGCGTTCGCTGTACAGCGGTTGGTACTCCAGGCCCGACAGCGGACTGGCCTGTGGGACCACGCCAACATGCAGGCTACCGTCGAGCACGCCCTGTTCCACCTGGCTGGGCGGAATCATGCGGATACGAATGCGCACATCGGGGCCGCGGTCCTTGAGCTGGGCCAGGGCGTGAGTGATGCGCATGTGAGGCATGGTCACCAGGTTGTCGGTCAGGCCGATGTTCAGCTCGCCACGCAGATGCTGGTGCAGGCCGTTGACCTCGGTGCGGAAGCTTTCCAGCGCGCTGAGCAACTGCAGGGCCGACTGGTAGACCTCGCGGCCTTCTTCGGTCAGGGAGAAACCGGCGCGCCCCCGCTGGCACAGGCGCAGGCCGAGGCGTTGTTCGAGGTCGCCCATCTGCTGGCTGATTGCCGAGCGGCCGATGCCCAGGACGTTTTCCGCTGCCGAGAAGCCGCCACACTCGACCACGCTGCGGAAAATCTTCAGCAGGCGGATATCGAAATCGCTGACCTGGGAAAGCGGTTCGGGACGACGGCTCATAGTTTAGTGACCGGTAATCCAAAGATTGGAAAAGTAGAGTTTTCCAGACTTTATAGGCGTGACAAGTTATCGGCAATACACCGAACGCTGTTCAACCTGCCTCGCGAGGTCCTGTCGATGAATCTGCCTGAAAACGCTCCTGTCGGTCTGGCCAGCCAGCTGAAGCTGGATGCGCACTGGATGCCCTACACCGCCAACCGCAACTTCCAGCGTGATCCGCGCCTGATCGTCGCCGCCGAAGGCAATCACCTGGTCGACGACAAGGGCCGCAAGGTTTTCGACGCTTTGTCCGGCCTGTGGACCTGCGGTGCAGGCCATACCCGCAAGGAAATCCAGGAAGCCGTCGCTCGCCAGTTGGGCGTGCTGGATTATTCGCCGGCGTTCCAGTTCGGTCATCCGCTGTCTTTCCAGCTGGCTGAGAAGATCACCGAACTGACCCCGGGTAATCTGAACCACGTCTTCTATACCAACTCCGGTTCCGAGTGCTGTGACACTGCGGTGAAGATGGTGCGTGCCTACTGGCGGCTGAAAGGCCAGGCCACCAAGACCAAGCTGATCGGTCGCGCTCGTGGCTACCATGGGGTGAACATCGCCGGTACCAGCCTGGGCGGCGTGAACGGCAACCGCAAACTGTTTGGCCAGTTGCTGGACGTGGACCACATCCCGCATACCGTATTGCCAGGCAATGCGTTCACCAGGGGCATGCCGGAAGAGGGCGGGATCGCCCTGGCCGATGAAATGCTCAAGCTGATCGAACTGCACGATGCTTCGAACATCGCAGCGTTGATCGTCGAGCCGCTGGCCGGTTCCGCCGGCGTACTGCCGCCGCCCAAGGGCTATCTGAAACGCCTGCGGGAAATCTGCGACCAGCACAATATCCTGCTGATCTTCGACGAGGTCATCACCGGTTTCGGCCGCATGGGCGCGATGTTCGGTGCCGACGCTTTCGGCGTGACGCCTGACCTGATGTGCATCGCCAAGCAGGTCACCAACGGTGCCATCCCGATGGGCGCGGTGATCGCCAGCAGCGAGATCTACCAGACCTTCATGAATCAGCCGACTCCGGAGTACGCGGTGGAATTCCCCCACGGCTACACCTACTCGGCGCACCCGGTGGCTTGCGCGGCGGGCATCGCTGCACTCGATCTGTTGCAAAAGGAAAACCTGGTGCAGTCCGCCGCGGAACTGGCGCCGCATTTCGAGAGCGCGCTGCACGGCATCAAGGGCACCAGGAACGTCATCGATATCCGCAACTATGGACTTGCTGGCGCGATCCAGATTGCCGCGCGTGATGGTGATGCGATCGTCCGTCCATACGAAGCGGCGATGAAGCTGTGGCAAGCCGGTTTCTATGTCCGCTACGGCGGCGACACCCTGCAGTTCGGCCCGACCTTCAACACCAGGGCGCAGGAACTGGACCGCCTGTTCGACGCGGTGGGCGAAGCGCTGAATGCCATCGACTGATCTCTTTCTCTTTCCGGGGCGGGCCGTCTGGCTCGCCCGAACCTGATTATTGGAGTTATTGCATGAGCACCGTTGCACACCTGATCAATGGCGAACTGGTTTCCCCGAGCGAGCGCAGCGCCGATGTCTTCAACCCGTCTACCGGCCAGGCGATCCACAAGGTGGCACTGGCCAGTCGCGCTACCGTGCAGCAGGCCATCGATGCAGCCAAGGCCGCGTTCCCGGCCTGGCGCAACACCCCGCCGGCCAAGCGTGCGCAGGTGATGTTCCGTTTCAAGCAACTGCTGGAGCAGAACGAGGCGCGCATTTCCCAACTGATCAGCGAAGAACACGGCAAGACCCTGGAAGACGCTGCCGGTGAGCTCAAGCGTGGCATCGAGAACGTCGAGTTCGCCTGTGCCGCGCCTGAAGTGCTGAAAGGCGAGTACAGCCGCAACGTCGGTCCCAACATCGATGCCTGGTCCGATTTCCAGCCGCTGGGCGTGGTGGCCGGTATCACCCCGTTCAACTTCCCAGCCATGGTGCCGCTGTGGATGTATCCACTGGCCATTGCCTGCGGTAACTGCTTCATCCTCAAGCCGTCCGAGCGTGACCCGAGCTCGACACTGCTGATCGCCCAGTTGCTGCATGAGGCCGGTCTGCCGAAGGGCGTGCTGAACGTGGTGCATGGCGACAAGGAAGCGGTGGATGCGCTGATCGAAGCGCCGGAGGTGAAAGCCCTGAGCTTCGTGGGTTCGACGCCGATCGCCGAGTACATCTATGCCGAGGGCACCAAGCGCGGCAAGCGTGTCCAGGCACTGGGCGGCGCTAAGAACCATGCGGTGCTGATGCCGGATGCCGACCTGGACAATGCGGTCAGTGCACTGATGGGCGCGGCCTATGGTTCCTGCGGCGAGCGCTGCATGGCGATCTCGGTGGCGGTGTGCGTGGGTGACCAGGTGGCCGATGCGCTGGTGGCCAAGCTGGTTCCACAGATCCAGGGCCTGAAGATTGGTGCCGGTACTTCATGCGGCCTGGACATGGGCCCGCTGGTGACTGCAGCGGCTCGCGACAAGGTGGTGGGGTATATCGACGACGGCCTGGCGGCTGGCGCCGAGCTGGTGGTGGATGGTCGTGGCTTGCGTGTTGCCGGCCATGAAGACGGCTACTTCGTTGGCGGTACCCTGTTCGACCGCGTCACCCCGGAGATGCGCATCTATAAGGAAGAGATCTTCGGGCCGGTGCTGTGCGTGGTGCGGGTCAACAGCCTGGAAGAGGCGATGCAACTGATCAACGATCACGAGTACGGTAACGGTACCTGCATCTTTACCCGTGACGGTGAAGCGGCGCGTCTGTTCTGCGACGAGATCGAAGTGGGCATGGTCGGCGTCAACGTGCCGCTGCCGGTGCCGGTGGCCTACCACAGCTTCGGCGGCTGGAAGCGTTCGTTGTTTGGCGACCTGCATGCCTACGGTCCGGACGGTGTGCGCTTCTATACCCGTCGCAAGGCGATCACCCAGCGCTGGCCGCAGCGTGCCAGCCATGAGGCTTCGCAATTCGCGTTCCCGAGTCTGTAAGCGCGTTCTCTTCTATATAGAAGAAGCGGGAGGCCCTTTGGGCCTCCCGCTCTGCTTTCAGGGCGTTTTTGACCGGAATGACAATTTTGTTGCAATAAGTGCTTGACGCGCGGTTTTATC